>JBCCTY010000074.1:0-15609 GCA_039197885.1 Actinomycetota bacterium
CCCGGAGCGCCGCCATCGACCGCCTCGGACTCGAGGCCCATCGCAGCGCGCTGCTCGATCGGGCCCCTGACCTCGTGCTCGTCGACATCGAGCTCCACGAGCAGGTGGCCGTCGCGCTGACCCTCGGCGTCCCGGTCGCGGCCACGAGCACGTGGATCGCTCCCGGACGGGTTCGCGGCCTCCCGCCACTCGATCGGCCCGATCCGCTGCCCACCGGCCTCCGGGGTGTGCTCACCACCGAGCTGACCTGGCTCCGCCGCCGTGTCACCGCCCAGCGGCCGCGGCTGCTCGCCATCGCCCGGTCGCGTGGCGCCGACCGGCAGTCGGTCCTGCACGCCTTCACCCGCCGCCACGGCGCCGACCTCCGCTCCCTCGCGACGACCGACGCCTGGTTGCGGCCCTGGGGCTACGACGGGCTCCGCACGCTGGTGCTCGGGCCCACGCAGCTCGACCTCAGGGCGGACCCGTCGGTGACGTACGTCGGACCGATGGTCGGCCCCGTCGATCGCGTGCCGCTCCCCCCGTCCGTCACTGCGGCCGTCGAACGGCACCGACTCGGACCCGGTGACGGTCCGCTGGTCTACTGCTCGTTCGGCTCGTTCGTGGCCAGCTACGACGAGGCGCTCCTCGGGCGACTGGTCGCGGCCGCCGCCGACGAGCCGTCGTGGACGTTGCTCCTGGCCCTGGGCGGGACCCGCGACCCGGACTCGCTCGGGCCCCTGCCGGACAACGTGGTGGCCGAGCGCTGGATGCCCCAGCGACGGGTGCTCGACGAGGTCGACCTCGCCATCACCCACGCCGGGATCATGACGATCCTCGAGGGCGTGCTCGCCGGCGTGCCACTGCTGGTGCGCTCCGCCGGCCTGCGCGACCAGGACGGCAATGCCGCTCGCGTCGTCCACCACGGCCTCGGGAGGTTGCTCGACCGGGAGGCCTCCGCAGCGACGATCCGCGACCTCGTCGAGGAGGTCCGCTCCGATCGCCTCCTCGCCGACCGGGTGGCGACGATGCGCCGGGAGCTGCTCCGCGACGACCGGATCCTCGAGCGAACCGTCGCCGACCTGCTCGCCGCCTGAACGACGATCGAACCGTCAGCCGACGCCGAGCAACCGGGCGACGATGTTCTTCTGGATGTCGGAGGTGCCCGAGTAGATGAGCCCTCCGGCCGCGTCGCGGAGGTCGCGCTCGACCTCGAACTCGCTGACGTAGCCCTTGGCGCCGTGGAGGAGGGTGGCATCGATGGCGTTGGCCAGCGCGCCCTCGCTCGTGACGAGTTTGGTGAGCGCCGCCGTCATCGTGACCGGTCGGTCGAGCGCGGACTGCAGCACGGACTTGTAGAGGAACGTCCGTGCCGTCTCGTGGCGCAGCTTCATGTCGGCCAGGCGGTGCGAGACGGCCTGGTGGGTGCCGATGGCGACCCCGCCCTGCTCCCGCTCCCTCGCATAGGCGACCGAGTCGTCGAGGCCGCGCTCCATGGCACCGATCTGGGTCGAGAACACGAAGGCGCGCTCGTACTCCATGGCGTTGGAGAAGATGCTCACCCCGGCGCCCTCGGGGCCGAGCCGGGCGCTCTCGGGCACCTCGGCACCGTCGAAGACGATGTCGCCGAAGGGGGTGGTGCGCATCCCCATCTTGTCGCGGTTGGGCCGGATCTCGACGCCGGGGGTGTCGGTGGGCACGACGAACCCGCTGATGCCCCAGCGCCCGGCGTCGGGCCGCGTCGACGCGAAGACGATGACCACGTCGCTGCGCGTCGCGAGCGTCAGGTAGGCCTTGTGGCCGGTGATGCGGTACCCGCCACCCTCGACGCGCTCGGCCCGGGCGGCCATCGAGTAGGCATCGGAGCCACTCTCGGGTTCGGTGATGGCGAAGGTGCCGATGACCGAGCCGTCGACGAGACCCGGCATCCACCGGGCCTGCTGCTCGTCGCTGCCGAACTGCGCGAGCGCGATCTGGGTGCTGAAGATCTGGCTGGCGAGCGCGAAGGCGAGGCCCTGGTCACGGCAGCCGTAGCCGAGACCCTCCATGATCAGCAGCGCGCTGGCCAGGTCGAGGCCACGTCCACCGAGGGCGGGGTCGACGATCACGCCCTGGATGCCGCGCTCGGCGCAGCGGCGCCAGTCCTCCTCGCCGAACACGGCGCAGCGGTCGCGCTCGACCCGGTCGCCCTGCGCGAGCTCGGCGGCCGCCCATTCGGCCGTCTCACGCTTGAGCGGGTGGTCGAGATCGACCATCGCGGCGACGGCCGTCGCCACGGCCGGATCATCGGTGGAGAGGGCCGGTCGGGGTGCCGTCTCGGTCACGACGGCTCCTCGAGCACGAGTCGCCCGGACTCGTCGACGTGCTTCCACTCGTCCTGGAAGTCGACGTTGTTCCACCGACCGAGGCCGGGGTAGAAGACCCGCCGACCGCCGTGGCCCTCGACCTCGCCGTCGCCGTTCCACCGAGGGTCGGCCGGCTCGTCGGCGAGCTGGTAGCGGGTGTCGGACGTCAGGCGGCACCGCCCGACCGGTGAGCGGTTGTCGAGTGCGCCGTGCAGGGTGTGCATCGTGAAGCAGAGCACGTCGCCGGGCTGGAAGTCGGTGGTGAGCCACCGCTGCCCGTAGCGCTCCTGGACCGCGGTCGGGTCGTCGTCGAGCCAGGTGAGGCCGTCGCGGTCGGCATCGGCCCGGAGGTAGCCGGCGTGGAGGGACTCGTTGCGGTGGCTGCCCTCGAGCACCATCAGCGCTCCCTCCTCGCGGGTCACCCGGCCGAGGGGGATCCAGCTCGAGAAGAGCCGGTCGGTGCCGCGGTTCATGTAGGGCCCGTCGCAGTGGAACCCGCACCCCTCACCGGGACGGACGAACCTCGGCCAGCGGAAGTCGTAGCAGCGCACCTCACCACCGAGGAGGTCCGCGTACATGGCCATGAGCGCGGGGTCCTCGGTGACGGTCGTGTACCAGTGCCCACGACGGACGCTGTCGGAGAAGGCCCGCAGGTTCACGGCGGGGACCGCGGCGCCGTCGCCGGCGATGGCCTCGTCGACCGGATGGCGATCATCGACCTCGCCGAGCACCGCGTACTTCTGGAGGATCTCACGCCGGGCCGCGAGCACGGCGTCGACGTCGAGGAGCCCCGGGAAGAAGAGATAGCCCTGGTCGGCCATGGCCTCGCGCAACTCGGCCGGATCGCCGAGGAGCGCGCTCGACGGCTCGAGCGTCCCGAGATGCGCCGGGTCGGCGAGCACCGGGTGCCCGTTCGCCGTGAGCGGTGCCGGGTCGAGGGTGGGGGAAGCAGGCACGGTCACGCGCTGAGCGTAGTGGACCGACACCAACAGATTCGCATCAAGAACGCTCTCCGTGCTCGCAGGGTGGTCGCCTTCCACGTCATCATGCAGACTACGACGACCGTCGGGCACGAGGAGTGGCAGGTGAACGGCACACGCGTCATCGGTGCAGGAGACCTCGCGCGCCTCGTCGGCCAGGTCGGCATCGACCCGTTCCTCGATCAGCTGATCGAGCGGCTGGAACAGGCGCTCCACCGCCACGACGAGGAGATCACCACCACCTTCGACCGGGCCGGCTTCCACTACCGCAAGCCCGACCTGGGGCTGCTCGAGTGGATGCCGGCGATGGAGGTCGGTCGGCGCGTCGTGATCAAGACGGTCGGCTACCACCCGACGAACCCGGTGCAGCGAGCGCTACCCAGCGTGTTGGCGACCACCGCGCTGTACGACACGTCGAGTGGTCGCTTGCTGGCGGTCTGCGAGGCGACGGTGCTCACGGCGTTGCGCACCGGGGCCGCCTCGGCGATCGCCACCCGCCGTCTCGCCTCGGACGGCCCGATCACCCTGGGCGTCGTCGGATGTGGCGCGCAGGCCGTCGCCCAGGTGCACGCCATCTCCCGGGTCCGTGAGGTCGAGCGCGTGATCGCGACCGACACCGACCCCGAGGTCGCCGCCACCCTCGCCGGTCGGCTGGCGTTCACCGGCGTCGAGGTGGAGGTCGTCGACCCCGGCGCCGTCGAGCGGATCCTCGCGGTCGCCGACGTCATCTGCACCTGCACGTCGGTCGACCCCGGCGCCGGCCCCGTCCTCCCCGACGGCGACCACCACCCGTGGCTCCACGTGAACGCCGTCGGCGCCGACTTCGCCGAGAAGGTCGAGCTGCCCGTCGAGCTCCTCCGGCGGTCGCTCGTCGTGCCCGACGTGCGCAGCCAGTGCCGGGCCGAGGGCGAGTGCCAGCAGCTCGCCGACGACGAGATCGGCCCCGACCTCGCCGTGCTGGTCCGCGACGAGGCCGCCGCAGCTGCCGCACGGTCCCGGACCACGGTGTTCGACTCGACCGGCTGGTCGCTCGAGGACCTCGTGGCGCTGGAGTTGGCGCTCGAGCACGCCGAGGCCCTCGACCTCGGCGTGGTCGTCGACCTCCAGGCCGCCGCACCCGATCCCTACGACCCCTACGGCGTGCTCCGCGCCGCGATGTCGGCGTGACCACGCGCCCGACGCTCCTCCACGAGCTGCTCGTCGCGGACCGGATCGATCCCGAGGCCGAGGCCGTCACCGACGGGCGCCACACGCTGACCTACGGCGAGCTGGCCGATCGCGTGGGCCGCCTCGCGACCCTGCTGCGCGACGGCGCGGGCATCGCACCAGGTGATCGCGTCGGCGTCCACCTCCACCGCTCGACCGCAGCGATGGTCGCCGTGCACGGCGTGCTCCGCGCCGGTGCGGTCGTCGTGCCCCTCGATCCCGATGCTCCACCGGCCCACCTGCGCACCCTCGTCGAGCGGTGCACGGTCGACACCATCGTCACCGAGGCACCTGCCGCCCGGCTCGAACCGCTCGTCGGTTCGGGGATCACCACGGCGATCGGCGGCGGCGCGGTCGACGACCTCCGCACGCTGGGATGGGACCTCCTCGACGACGTCGAGCCCGGCGACCCGGCGCCGATCCGCGACGACGCCGACGCCTACGTCATCTGGACCTCCGGTTCGACCGGGCGGCCCAAGGGCATCGTCCACACGCACCGGAGCGGACGCCGCTACGCCGAGCTCACCGTCGTTACCTACGGACTCACGGCAGCCGACCGCATCGCGAGCTCCGCTCCCCTGCACTTCGACCAGTCGACCTTCGACCTCTACGCCGGTCCGGCCGCCGGCGCGACGACGGTGATGGTGCCGTCGCCGGTCCTCCGCTTCCCGGCGAGCGTCACCCAGTGGCTCACCGACGAACGCATCACGGCGTGGTACTCGGTGCCCTCGCTGTTGATCCAGCTCCTCCGGCGCGGCGCGCTCGACGCGCGCGACCTCGGCGCGCTCCGCTGGGTGCTCTTCGGGGGTGAGGTCTTCCCCACCGGCCACCTCGCCGAGTTGATGGACCTGGTGCCCGGCGCCCGGTTCAGCAACGTCTACGGGCCCGCCGAGGTCAACCAGTGCACCTTCCACCACCTCGATGCCCCACCGGCACCCGATGACGTCGTGCCCATCGGCCGGGCCTGGCCCGACACCGAGCTCCTGGTGGTCGACGGCGAGGGTGTCCCGGTCGCCGACGGTCCGGGCGAGCTCCTCGTCCGCACCGTCACCTCCATGCGGGGATACTGGGGTGACGAGCCCGCCACCACCGCCGCCTTCCGGAGCGTCTCGGGCGTCGATGGCTGGTACGCGACGGGCGACCTCGTCGAGCGCCGCCGCGACGACGAGCTCGTCTTCCTCGGCCGTCGCGACCACCAGGTGAAGATCCGGGGGCATCGGGTCGAGCTCGAGGCCGTCGAGGCCGTCCTGGTGGACGAGGACGGCGTCATCGAGGCGGCGGTCGTCCCCCAGCGCACCGACGACGGTGACCGCCTGGTCGCGCTCGTCGTCGGCGACGTCGACGAACGCGCGCTGCGCGCATCCGTCGGGGCGCTGCTGCCCGTATACGCCGTACCCGACCGAGTCGTGCTGGTGGAGCACCTCCCCCGCACGTCGTCCGCCAAGATCGACCGCACCGCGGTTGCCGCGCTGCTCGAGGAGCCGACCGGCGCCACCCTGGAGATCCGATGACCCCAGCACAGCTCGCCGCCGACCTCATCGCCCTCATCGAGCGCGAGATCGCCGCGATCGACGAGCCGATCGTGCCCGAGACGGACCTCTTGCTCACCGGCGCCGTCGACTCCCTCGGGGTCATCCGCATCGTCGACTGGCTCGAGGAGCAGCTCGCCATCGAGATCGACCCGGCCGACGTGATCCTCGAGCACTTCATCAGCGTGGAGGCGATGGTCGCCTACGTCGGGCGCCGGGAGGCCCTGGCGGCGTCGTGACGCTCTCGCCGACCGAGCAACCGGTCTCCCTCCGGCCGCGACGTCGACTCGGTCGGTCCCAGGCCCGGATCTGGGCGAGCCAACGCGTCCACCCCGGTGTCCCGCTGGCCAACATGGCGAAGCGGACGACCATCGACGGCGAGCTCGACCCGGACCGGTTCGTCGCCGCGTTCGACTCGGTCGTCCGCGCCGCCGACGCCCTCCGGGGTCGCATCGTCGAGGTCGACGGCGTCCCCCGCCTCGACGTCGCGTCCGAGCCACCTCGGCGTACCGAGGTCATCGACCTGCCCGAGGCCGACCTCGATGCCTGGTGCGACGAGCGCATCTCGGTCCCGGTCGACGCGACGAGCTGCGCCTACGACTCGGTGCTCCTCCGCCACGACGACGAGCGATGGACCTGGTGGCTCGATCTCCACCACGTCGTGACCGATGCCCTCGGCTCCTCGCTGGTCTACGAGGCGACCTCGACGGCCTACTCCGGTGGCACGCTCGACCTCGGATCGCTGCGCGAGCACCTCGGTGCGCTTCGGCGCATCGAGGAGACCGATGCGTGGCGGACCACCCGCGACGAGTGGAAGGACCGCCGCCGCCCCGCGCCGCCACCCACGCTCTACGGCCCCGTCGACCGCTCGACGACCGCCGTCGATCGCCGCCGCGTCGGCTCCCCCGACCTCGATGCCCGTCTCGACGCATCGCTCGCCGGCACCTACCGCACCCTCAGCCGCGAGCTCGGGCTCCTGGCCGTGCTGGGAACCGCGGTGGCCGAGCTCGTGCACCGCCTCGACGGTCGCGACGAGATCGTCCTCGGCATCCCGATCCACCAGCGTCACGACCGGGCGGCGAAGCGGGTGGTCGGGCCGCTGATGGAGCTCTTCCCCCTGCACGTCACGGTCGACGAGGGTGACACCCATCGGTCGCTGCACCGCCGGATCGCCCGGTCGATCATGCGGTTGCTCCGCGACGCCGAGCCGGGGAGCAGCCCCGACCAGGACTTCTCCATCGTCCTGAATGTCCTGAGCGCCCGCTACGACGACTTCGCCGGCCGACCGGCCACCACGAGCTGGCCGCGCTCGGGGCACGCCGATCCGGCCCACCTCGTCCGCGCGCAGGTCACCGACTACGACGGCGCCGACCTGCGGATCGAGCTCGACGTCAACCACGCCATCGGCGGGGTCGACCAGCGTCGGCGGCTGCCCGACCACCTCGGCGGCGTCCTCGACCGGATCCTCGACGCTCCCGACGAACCGATCGTCGCGACCACCATCGCCACCGCCGCCGAGATCGACGCCGTGGCGGCCTGGCGGTCGCCGCCCGCCACCGCCGCGCACGCCGACGATGTCGCCCACCGCGTCGGCACGGCGCTGCGCACGGTCGGTGCCGACGTCGCCATCGAAGCGGGCGATCGCAGCCTGACCGGCCACCAGCTCGACGACCTCATCGGTCGTGTCGCGGCGTGGTTCCGTCGGGAGGGCCTCCGGGTGGGCGACCGCGTCGCCCTCCGCTGCGAGCGCGACATCGACGCCGTGGCGCTCCTCCACGGCGCCCTCCGCGCCGGTGTCGCGTTCGTGCCCCTCGATCCGGCCGATCCCGTCGCCCGCCACGACCGGATCGTCGACGATGCCGACATCGGGCTGGTCCTCGACGGCGTCCCCGACGATCTGCCCGACGAACCGCTCGAGCCGGTCGTCGTCGATCCCGACGCCACCGCCTACGTGCTCTACACCTCTGGCTCGACCGGCCTGCCCAAGGGCGTGCCCATCAGCCGCCTCGGGCTCGACGACTACCTCACGTTCGCGCAGGCGGCCTACACCGATCCTGGCCGCCCGCCGACCGTCGCCCTCCACTCGTCCCTCGTCTTCGACCTCACGATCACGAGCCTGTTCGTCCCGTTCCTCGCCCACGGACGACTCATCGTCTTCGGCGGTGACGGTCCCACGGCCCTCGCCGCCGTGGCGGCCGACCCCCGGATCGACTGGCTCAAGGCCACCCCTTCGCAGCTCGAGCTGCTCGTCCGCATGCACGACGGCGACCTTCCCTACCGGACGCTCGTCGTCGGCGGCGAGGCGTTCCGGCGCCCGCTGGCGCGGCGACTGGTCGAGCGGTGCCACCCCGAGGTCGCGATCCACAACGAGTACGGACCCACCGAGGCGGTCGTGGGGTGCATGATCCACCGCTTCGACCCTGAGCTCGACACCGGACCCGACGTCCCGATCGGCGCGCCGACCCCGGGGTCGGAGGTGCTCCTCCTCGACGCGGCCGGGCACCCGGCACCGGTGGGGAGCTGGGGCGAGCTGTGGGTGCGGAGGCCGGGCATGGCCGAGGCCTACCTCCACCGCCCCGAGCTGAGCGCCGAGCGGTTCGTCGAGCTCGACGGGCGACGCTGGTACCGCACCGGTGACCGGGCCCGCTTCGAACGCCCGGGCGTCGCCGTCTACGGCGGTCGATCCGACGACCAGCTCAAGGTCGGCGGCATCCGCCTCGAGCCGGGCGAGGTCGAGGCCGCGCTCGCCACCCACCCCGCCGTCGACAACGCGGTGGTCCGCGTCTGGACCCCGCCGCAGCGTTCGCCCTCGCTCATCCATCGCTGCCCGCGGTGCGGGCTCGGTGACGACGTCCCCGACGTGACGTTCGACGAGCACGGCGTCTGTTCGACCTGCCGGACCTTCGACGAGGTGCGCCCCCAGGCCGAGGCCTGGTTCCGGACCGAGGACGATCTCCTCGAACGACTCCGGACCGCTCGGGCTCGCCGCCGTGGCGACATCGACGCGATCCACCTGCTCTCGGGGGGAAAGGACTCGACCTACGCGCTCTACCGACTCGTCGAGCAGGGCTGGAACGTCCACGCCCTGACCCTCGACAACGGGTTCATCTCCGACGGGGCGAAGGAGAACATCCGCCGCTCGATCGCCGATCTCGGCATCACCCACGACTTCTTGACGACCGACGCGATGAACGAGATCTTCCGCGACAGCCTCGACCGCCACAGCAACGTCTGCCAGGGCTGCTTCAAGACGATCTACACCCTCGCCCTGCACCGCGCCCGCCAGCTGGGCGCGCCGGTCATCGTCACCGGGCTGTCCCGCGGCCAGTTCTTCGAGACCCGCCTCGTCCCCCACCAGTTCTCGAGCGGTCGGTTCGATCCCGAGGCGATCGATGCCGCCGTCCTGGAGGCCCGCAAGGCCTACCACCGCACCCCCGACGCGGTCACCGAGCACCTCGACCAGTCGATCTTCGACGACGACTCGATCTTCGACGAGGTCGAGTTCGTCGACTTCTATCGCTACGTCGACGTCGACCTGTCCGAGCTCTACGACTTCCTCGAGCACCGAGCACCGTGGGTCCGGCCCGCCGACACGGGGCGCTCGACGAACTGCCTCGTGAACATCGCCGGCATCCACGTGCACCGGACCGAGCGGGGCCACCACAACTACGCCGAGCCCTATGCCTGGGACGTCCGCCTCGGTCACAAGACCCGTGAGGAGGCGCTCGAGGAGCTCGACGACGAGTTCGACATGAGCGACGTCGGCCGGATGCTCGACGAGATCGGCTATGAACCGCAGCCATCCGAGCTGCTGACGGCGTGGTACCGCTCCGATGCGCCGATCGAACCGCAGGACCTCCGTGACCACCTGCGCGAGCTGGTGCCCGGCCACGCCGTCCCGGCGGCCTTCGTCCACGTCGAGGACCTCCCGCTCGCGGCGAGCGCCAAGATCGACGTCGACGCGCTGCCGGCGCCGACCCGGTTCCACCGGCAGTCGGCCGAGTTCCGGGCGCCCAGCACCTCGGTCGAGCAGCGCCTCGCCGCGATCTGGGCCGAGGTACTGGGCCTCGAGCAGGTCGGCCTGGACGACGACTTCTTCGACATCGGCGGCGACTCCCTCGCAGCGCTCGAGATGATCACCTGGGCGGCCGACCAGCTCGCCGTCGACGTCCCCGACGCGTCAGCATTCCAACGTCGCACCCTCGCGGAGCTCGCACGGGTCTTCGCCGCGGCGGGAACAGCCGCCGACCGTGAGGAGCCCGATCCCCCGGTGTCGGACGGGCCCCCGCCGCTGTCCGACGGACAGGTCGCCCTCCGCTACGACGTACGCTCCGACGCCACCTCGCCCCGCTACACGATCACCCGTCGACACCGCGTCGACGGCGAGCTCGACGTCGAGCGGCTCCGCGACGCGCTGCTCGCGGTCGTCGCGACCCAGGAGACGCTGCGCTGGACCTTCTCCGAACCGCGGCGCGAGCTCGCCCCGCCGCAGGCGCTCGAGTGGTCGGAGGTCGACTCGGCGACCGACGTCGACGCACTCGCCGAGCAGCAGGCGCGCCGGCGCTTCGACATCGAGGCCGGGCCGCTGGTGCGGGCGACGGTGGTGCGCGGTCCGGCCGGGGTCACCGAGATCCTGCTCTCCACACACCACCTCTGGTGCGACGCCCGCTCGTTCGACCTGTTCTGGGACCACGTCGCGACCGCCTACGACGGAGGCGAGCCGGTCACCCCGACGGTCGGCTACGGCACGCATGCGCTCCGGCTCGCCCATCGACTCGACGAGGTGACCGTCGCCGAGGCCGCAGCGGCCGTTCCGGCCGGCGCCCACTCCCCGGTGCCGGCGTTCACGGCACCGTCGGCGGCCGAGCCCGACGGCTATCGCCGCCGTGCCGTCGAGCTCGGAGCGCAGCCCGACCGGATCGTGCCGACCTTCCTCGCGACGGTGGCGCTCGCGCTGGCCGACGACGACCGCTGCGTCGTCGGCCTGCCGATGACCACCCGTGACGTCGATGTCCGCGAGTCCGTCGGCTACTTCCTCAACACCGTGCCCGTCCGCCTCCCGGTCCCGGTCGACGGGACCTTCCGCCAGCTCGTCGCCCGGGTCGACGATCACCTCGCCACCGCCGTCGACCGGCGCCTCGTGCCCTTCGGCGAGCTGATCGCCGAACGCCGGCGACGGTCGATGTCGACCGACCTCGGCTCGGTGATGGTCGTGCACGATCCACCGACCGACGCGGTCACCGTCGGCGACGTGGCGCTCCCCGGCGAGACGATCTTCAACGGCGCGGCGATCACCGACCTCTCCCTGTTCGTCACCGAGACGCCGACGGGTGCGGTCATCGCGGCCGAGTGGTCGGGACGGCGGTTCCGCGCCGACGACGTCGACGCGCTGCTCGACCGCCTCGCCGCGCTCCTGCGCGCCGCCACCGACGCGCCCGACGCCTCGCTCGACGAGCTCGCCGCCCCACCGATCGACCGGTCGCCCTCGGTGCTCGTCGGCGCACCGCTCGGCGACGTGCCCGACTCGGTGCTCGACGAGATCTGGGCCCGGCGCCACGACGAGCGCGCCGCCCTCGCTCACGAGGGTGATCGGCTCGGGTACCGGGCGCTGATCGAACGGGCCGAGCACCTCGCCGCTGCGCTCGCCGACCACGGCGTCGGCCACGGCGACCTCGTCGGAGTGTCGCTCCACCGGCGGACCGACCTGGTCGTCGCGTTGCTCGGCGTCATGCGCCTCGGCGCTGCCTACGTACCGCTCGACCCGTCGTACCCGGCCACCCGCACCGCCGCCATCCTCGACTCGGCCCGACCCGGGCTGGTCGTCGTCGACGGCTCGGTGACGGTCCCCGGCGTCGACACGGTCGACCTCGACGAGCTGCTCGCCGCCGACGTCGACCCGACCCGGCTCGGACCGCTCCCGGGACCCGACGCCCCCGCCTACGTGATCCACACCTCCGGCTCGACCGGCACCCCGCGCGGGGTGCTCGTCCGCCACCGCCAGCTCGCCGCGAGCAACACCGCCCGGCAGCGCCACTACGGCCAGGATCCCGAGCGGTTCCTCTGGACCTCCAGCTTCGGCTTCGACTCGTCGATCGTCGGGCTCTTCTGGACCCTCACGACCGGCGGAGAGCTCGTCCTGCCCGACGGTGCCGATGGCGTCGACGTGCGCTCGCTCGTCCGAACCATCGGCGACCGCCGCATCACCCACCTCCTGACCGTGCCCGGCCTGTGGGGTGCCATCGAGGCCCGCCTCGACCCGGGACTCGACACCCTGCAGACCGTGGTCGTCGCCGGCGAGGCGTGCCCCACCGCGCTCGTCGACGCCCACCCCGGGCGTCGACCCGACGTCGAGCTCTGGAACGAGTACGGCCCCACCGAGGCAACCGTCTGGTCGTCCGTGCACCGCTGCCGACCCGGACAGGACCCCGTGCCGATCGGCCGTCCCATCCCCGGCGCCGTGCTCCGTGTGGCCGACGCGCTCGGTCGGCCCGTGCTCGACGGCGCGCTCGGCGAGCTCGTCATCGGCGGTGCCGGCGTCACCGAGGGCTACCTCCACGACGCGACCGCCACCGAGGAGCGATTCACCACCGACGCCGACGGCGACCGCTGGTACCGCAGCGGCGACCGGGCGCGGGTGGGGCCCGACGGTCTGGAGTTCCTCGGACGCGTCGACGACCAGCTCTCGTTGGGTGGGGTCCGGGTCGAACCGGCCGAGATCGAGCGGGTCATCGGACGCCACCCGCAGGTGAGCGCCGTCGTCGTGCGGATCGAGCCCCGACTCACCGCCGACCCCGCGGACGTGCTCGCCACGCTCGACGCGGACGACCAACGGCGCATCCTCAGCGCCGCGGGTCGCGCCGACGATCCGGCGGCGGCGCTCGTGGAGGCGATCGCCTCGGCGTCGGGGGCACCGCAGGTGCTGGTGGCCCACGTCGAGGCCGACGAGCTCGACGAGTCGACGCTCCGCGCCCACGCCGCCGACGCGTTGGCTCCGGGGCTCGTCCCGCACCGCTTCGTGCGCCACGACCGCCTGCCCCGGACGCCACACGGCAAGCTCGATCGGCGGGCGGTGCCCCGAGCCCCGGTCGCGCCGAACGGCTCCACCTCGGTGACCGACCCGGTCGTGGCCGCGGTGGTGGAGGTCTGGCGGGAGGTGTTCGGATTCGACGACCTCGGGCCCGACGCCGAGTTTCTCGCATCGGGTGGCGACTCCCTGCTCGCGCTCGAGCTGGTCGACGCCGTCCTCGACCGCTTCGCCGTCGACATCGACGTGGCGTCGTTGCTCCAACGCTCCACGCCGTCCGACATGGCGCGGCTGATCACCGCCGCGAGTCCGGTCCTGGCGGCACCGGACACCGACGTCGTCCCCGCACCCTCGGACGGGCTCGTCGTGACCATGCGTCGTGGCGCCGATGCCCACCCCCCGGTCTTCGTCGTCCCGCCGGCCGGTGGGCTGCTGTTCACCTCGCAACCCCTCGCCGACGCCCTGGACCAGCACACGGTCCTGGGCCTGCAGTACCCGGGCGCCGACGGGCGCGGACGGCCCGAGACCGACATCGCGTCGCTCGCCCGTCGGTTCCTCCCGGAGGTCGAGGCGGCTCAGCCGAGCGGGCCGATCCGACTCGTCGGCGCCTCGACGGGCGGACTCGTCGCCGCCGAGCTGGCCGAGTTGCTCGCCGCGGCCGGGCGAGACGTCGCCCTCGTCGCCCTCGTCGACACCTACACGCCCGGCCAGCGCCTCGGGTTGTGGCGGGCCCGGCGGGACAAGTACGTCGACCTCATCCGGTCCGGGCGCCTCACCGACGTCCCTGCTGAGCTCCGCCGCAAGCTCGTCGACCGTCGTCGCCTCTCGTCGATCCCGCCCGAGGCCGACACCCGTCCCATCGCGCCCGGGTCGACCGTCGAGGTACCTCGGATGCTCGACATCGCCCGTCGGGCCGAGGTCGCGCACCGGCTCGCCCCGACCGATCTGCCGATCGTCCTCTACGCGGCGTCGGGGACGAACCCCGCCCGCACCGTGCGGGGGTGGCGCCGAGCGGCGCCGCGGCTGATCGTGGTCGAGCTCGACGGCACCCACACCGGCGACGAGTGGATCATGGGGCCTGCACGCGTCGAACGTCTCGTCGATGACCTCGTCACGCGCCTCTGAGCGACGGCCACGCGGTGGCCAGGTCGAGGCCGGTGAGCTCGGCGGCCTCCAGCGACGACTCGACGAAGTGCTCCTCCAGCCTCGTCCGCAGCGTCGGCTCCGGCTCGGGGTAGGTGGCGTCGACCCGGTTGACCCGACCGACGAGGTCGGTGAGCGGCTTGGGCAGCCTCCGGTTGGCCCACCGTCGGAGCCCGACCCAACGGAACCGCTGGTAGGCGTTGACGCGGCCCGGCGCGGTCAGCCCGGGCGCGTCGGCGAGTCCGAGCGAGGCGACGAGCTCCTCGACCACGAGATCGGGCTCGCTGCGGTAGCGCTCGAAGAGCAGCGGATGGACCTGCTCCCTCGGGTACAGGTCGTAGAGCCGTCGCAGCTGAGGCCCGTAGCGGCCGCCACGGAGGTAGGAGCGATGCCGGCCTCCCGTCGCCGGCTCACCGGCCAGCTCCGCCTCGAAGGCCTCCGCCGGGTCGAGCGACTCGTGCTCGCGCTCGCGGAACATCCAGTAGTGCGACCACGCGCGATCGACCGGGTCGCGCAGCGAGACCACGAGATGGGCATCGGGGAGGTCGGCGGCCAACCGCTCGACCGCCTCGCCATCGGCCAGGTAGGACGGCGTCGCCTCGAACACGACCGCACCGGGAACCGGTCGTCCCAGCTGCTCCTCGTACCAACCCCACCCTCGCCCGTAGTGCTGATCGAAGAAGTGGGTCTCCTTCCGCGACGACTCGTGGACATCGGGGTGCCCGCCGAGGTGTCGGAAGAGGCTGGTCGAGCCGCATCGCATGCCGCCAACGAGCACGATCCCGGGGGTGACCCGGTCGGTCGTGGTCATGATCTCGGTCCTCGCTGCGGCACGGGCCGAGACGGTAGCGACGCGGCCCCGATCGGGCGATCATCGTGCTCACGCAGCGCGCGGAGCGACGCAAGGTCGGCGGTCTCACCCAGGGCGATGCGCCTGTCGTGGGACCACCCCACACGACATGGTTCACTGGCGGCGTGAGCCCCGAGCCCCTCGAGGCGACCGGTCGCGTCCGACGACTGCTCGACACGCCCTTCGGCGCGCTCGCCCGCCGGCACCGCCGCAACCTCGTCACGCAGGTGGGCCTGAGCCTGGTGCAGGGCCTCGGCGAGGCCTTCGTCCTGGTCATGGTCACCCGGCTCGCGCTGGCCGCCGCCGAGGACGAGAGCGTCGTCGAGCTCCCGCTCGGCCCGGAGGTCTCGATCGCCTGGGGCGCGGCGATCTCGGTGCTGGCGGTCGTCGTGAAGCTCGGCGTCGGCATCGCCTCGGCCCAGGTGGTGTCGCGGATGTTCGCCGACAGCCTGACCGATCTGCGGCGCCGACTCGTCGCCGCGTTCTTCCGGGCCGACTGGGACGCGATCGCCACCGAACGCCTCGGCGACCTGCAGACCCTCGTCACCAACCA
>JBCCTY010000075.1:0-15548 GCA_039197885.1 Actinomycetota bacterium
ACGACCTCCTGGCGCACCGCCGGGGTGATCGCCTGGTCGGTCAGCGTGGTACGCAGCTCGTCGTTGCCCTCGACCGCGCCACGGACCACGTGCAGCTCGTCGGCGACGGTGTCGAGGGCACCCTCGACCCGAGCGACCTCGAGCAGCGCGTTGGCGTATCCGTCGACGCGGGCGCTCATGACGACGCCACCGAGCTGATGTAGTCCTCGACGATCTGGTTGTTCGACGCCGCGTCGAGGTTCTGCCCGACGACCTTCTCGGCCGCCCCGATCGCCAACGCGGCGATCTGGCCCTGCAGGTCGGCGGTGGCCTGCGCCTTGGCCGCCTCGATGTCGGCCATCGCCGCAGCTCGACGCTCGGCGAGCTCGGTGTCGAGCGCTGCCACCCGCTCGGAGCGGAGGGCCTCGGCCTGGGCGTTGGCCTCCTCGATGATGCGGTTCGACTCGGCCTTCGCGTTGGCGAGCGAGGCCTCGTACTCGCGCTGGACGCGAGCGGCCTCCTCCTTCGCCTGCTCGGCGGCCTCGAGCTCGCTCCGGATCTTGTCGGTGCGGTCGGCCATGGTCTGGCGCAGCGCCGGATAGGCGAGCTTGGCGAGGATGGCGAAGAGGACGAAGAACGCGATGCCGCCCCAGATGACCTCCTTGGTCTCCGGGATGATCGGGTTGTTCTCCTCGGGGATCTCGACGGGGAAGACCTCGGTGGGGAGCTCTTCCTCACCGTTCACGATGACGACGATCTCACCCTCGTCGTTGAGCTGGACGCCCTCGATCTCGTCCCCACCCGCGGCGAGGATGATGCTGTTCATGTGCGCCTCCTCAGGCGAAGTTCAGGAGGATGAAGACCACGAAGCCGATGAGGGCGAGCGCCTCGGTGAAGGCGATGCCCAGGAACATCGTGGTGCGGATCATGCCGGCGGCCTCGGGTTGCCGGGCCATGGCCTGGACGGCCTGGCCGACGAGGTAGCCGATGCCGAGGCCCGGGCCGATGGCGGCCAGGCCGAAGGCGAAGCCGGCGGACAGCTTCGCCGACGCGTCGACGTCGAACTCGTTGGACTGAGCCAGGATCGCGACAGCTTCCATCTTGGTGTTTCCTCGCTTTGCGGTGATGTGATCCGGGTGACCGGTGGGTCAGTGCTCGGGGTGGATGGCGCCGCCGATGTACACGGCGGTCAGGATCGTGAAGATGTAGGCCTGCAGCACCGACACCAGCAGCTCGAACAGGAAGACGAAGACGAGCATCAGGAACGGGAAGGGCAGGAAGATGGCGTACCACTGCTGGGCCCAGAGGGCGGCGGTGAGCACGGCGAAGGTGACGACCAGGATGTGGCCGGCGAGCAGGTTGGCGTAGAGCCGGACCGCCAGGGAGAAGGGTCGTACCAGGAACACCGAGATGAACTCGATCGGCGTCACCAGGATGTAGATCGGGCCCGGGACGCCCGGCGGGAACAGCGTCTCCTTGAAGTAGCCGGCACCCTGCGCCTTGATGCCGGCGATGTTGAAGATCAGCCAGGCGAGGATGGCCAGGAAGGCCGGGATGGCCATGCGGGCCGTACCCGGCATCAACCAGCCCGGCATCAGCTCGAACAGGTTGAGGATCAGGATGAAGAAGAACATCGAGGTGAGCAGCGGCACGTAGAAGCCGTGGCCCTTGCCGTCGTTGCCGAGCGTCGGCTCGATGATCTCGTTCTCGATCATCTCGATCGATGCCTCGGCGACGTTCTGGACGCCCGTCGGCACCATGGCTCGCTTGCGGGACCCCAGCACGAAGATCGCCGAGGTGATCACCATGGCGATGAGCGCCGACAGCCCGATCTTGTTGAGCGCGAACGGCGTGTCGGCGAAGAGGAAGTCGGGCCACTCGACGAGCTGGCTGAAGGAGGGGAACGTGAAGGCGAGGATCACGAGGCGCTTCCAGTGGGGTGGGCGGACTCTGGCTTGAGGGTCGGGAAGGCGAGGGAGGCGGAGATGTGCCGCATCTCCCAGACCAGCAACCCGAGGTGGGCGACGATGATCGTGATGCCGAGCGGGACGAGCTCGACCCACGACTGGTCACGGACCAGCATCACCGCGAGGAAGATCAGACCGAGGCGGGCGAGGTAGCCGAAGAGGGCGGCGCCCATGAGCAGGCCCAGCGAGACGCGGGCGGCGCCGGCGAGCACGACGCCGGACAGCAGGAAGTTGCCGATGACCAGCGCGAGCGCGTAGGCCGCCGAGGCGGCACCGGACGCTCCCCAGATGAGGGCCGACACGATGATGGGGATCGGGAGGAAGGGCAGGGACCGCTTCGCGAGATCGGTGGCGATGATCTGCTCCGGCGCCTCGCCGTCCATGCGGGTCAGCATGGGGTCACTCATCGCCCTGCCCGTGTTCATCGGCGGACACCGTACTGCTCCCGGCCGCCCGGTGGTGACGAAGCTCGTCCTCGTGCTCCTTCATCCGCGCGTCGTAGCGGTACCACGCCGAGGCGGCGCTCCCGACGATGGCGAACACGGCCAGGCAGATGGTGAGCACGGGGGTCAGACCGAGCCACGTGTCGAGCCCGAAGCCGATGAGCGCGAAGATGACCGGCGTCACCACGAGCTCGATGGCGCGCGAGAACCCGTCGTCGAGGCCTTGCAGATCCTGCGAGCGGAGTCGGAGACGCACCCTGTCCTCTCGGGGGGTAGCCGGAGCAGGTACGAGCTGAAGCTCGTGAAACCTTTCTCAAGCTACTGATCCCGGTGTGGCCGGTTCAAGTTCGGTGGACGCGGCCCGCCGGTGCCGTCTCGTCGCCGTCGTCACGGGCGAGTCGCGGCACCAGGACGGTGAATCCGACGAGCGCCGCGGCGGCCACCCCGATGGGGACGAACGCCCCGGCCGAGCCGGCGTAGGCCGGGTAGAGCGCGGTCGCCGAGAGCAGCAGCGTCCACGCCCAGAGGATGGCGACCGACTGCCGGTGCGTGTGCCCCAGGCGCAGCAACCGGTGGTGGAGGTGGTCCTTGTCGGGGGTCGACAGCCCGACGCGCCGCGTCGCTCGCCGGGCGACGGCGAAGAGCGTGTCGACCAGAGCGACGCCGAGCACGAGGAACGGGATCGCGACCGGAGCGAAGAAGAAGTAGGTGCCCCCGGCGAACTGATCGTTGGCCCGGCCGCCCACGACCATCGTCGACGCCGCCATCAGCAGGCCGAGCAGGAGGGCGCCGCTGTCGCCCATGAAGATCCGTGCCGGGTGGACGTTGTGGACGAGGAACCCGAGGCACAACCCGACCGTCGCGAGGGCAACCAGGGGTCCGACGTTCTCCGGACCGATCTGCCCCTCGTCGCGCAGCAGCAGGCTGTAGAGGAAGAAGGCACCGGCGGCGATGGCGACCACGCCGGCGGCGAGGCCGTCGAGCCCGTCGATGAGGTTGACCGAGTTGGCCATCAGCACGACCCAGAGCACGGTGACGAGCGGGGCGAGCTCGGGGCCGAGCACGACGACCCCGAGCACCGGCACCTGGAAGAAGAACATCGTGACGCCGAGTGCGTAGAGGATGACGCCGGCGATGGCCTGCCCCGTGACCTTGGCCGGGGCGGAGACCTCGCGGAGGTCGTCGATCAGCCCGACGAGGAAGATGACCGCCGCGGCGAGCAGCACGCCGAGCGGTTCGGTGGAGCCGGCGAAGACCGGCTCGTAGGTCGGGAGGCGGGTGGCGACGGCGACGGCGGCGAAGAGGCCCACGAGCATGGCGGCGCCGCCGGAGGTGGCCGTGGGCCGCTCGTGCACCCGTCGTTCGTCGGGGGCGACGACGGCGCCCGCGGCGATGGCGAGGCGACGGACCACGGGCGTGACCAGCGCGGTGACGACGGTCGCGGTACACAGGACGATCAGGTGATCGCGCACAACACCCCTCGACGAGACGCCTCGACGGTACCGCCCCGTCGCGACCCGGTGGGGCCGACCCCGCGACCACGGACGGCGTCGGCCGGCTCAACCGGCTGCAGCTGCGTCCGATGGAGGAGCGTGACCGTGCGACGACCTCACCTTGCGTGGCGAGATGTCGCCGATGCGGCCACGCCACGTGAAGGCAGATCCCGTGCCGTCGACCGGACGCCCGTCGTAGCGTTGCCCTACGTCGGCAGGCCGGGTGGGGCAGCTGCGACGCACGCTGGGAGCGAGTGGCCACGAGTGGACGGGAGGCGAGGGTGACGATCACCGACAGCCCTCCGGTGCCCCACGACCGGCTCCCCATCACGCCCTTCGACCCGAGCGCCGTGCGCCTCGGCGACCGCCGGTCCCGCCTCAAGGCGACGCTGGTGTCGCTCGACGCCGCGGCGATCGCCGTCGCGTGGACCACCGCCCTCGTCCTCTTCTCGACGGGTCCCGGCGTCAACCGCTCGGTGGCCGAGTCACTCGTCGTCGTCGCCCTCGCCACCGTCGGCTCGCTCGTCGGCCTGAGCCAGTTCGGCCTCTACCTGTCGCGCGTGAACTCGATCCGCACCGCCGAGGTCGCCGGGATCAGCAAGCTCGCCGTCCTCGCCACGCTGGGCGGCCTGGCCACGCTCCGGGTCCTCGACCTCCCCTATCAACGCGTCGAGCCCTTCCTCGGCGGCCTCCTCACCGGACTGCTCCTCCTCATGGGGCGCAGCGGGTTCCGCATCTGGCTCCAGGGCCAGCGTCGGGCCGGCAAGCGATGCCGCAGCGTGGTCATGATCGGCTCCAACGACGAGGCGGCCGAGCTCGTCGAGCTGATCGGCCAGCACCCCGAGTTCGGCATCCGGATCCGGGGCGTGATCGGCGACGAGAAGGAGGCCGAGGGCGGCCCCATCGAGGATCTCGTCCTCGGGAGCCCGGAGCACTCGGTCGAGATCATGCGGTCGCTCGAGGCCGACGGGGCGATCGTCGCCGTGTCGGCGCTGTCGAGCCACGACCTCAACGGCGTGACCCGCGAGCTGCTCCGCAACGGCATGCACGTCCAGATCACCAGCGCCCTGCGCGGGATCGACCATCGCCGACTGCGGGCCCAGCCCATCGGCCACGAGCCGCTCTTCTTCCTCGAGCCCGCGACGCTGTCGCTCTGGCAGCTCGCCATCAAGCGGGTCACCGACATCGCGATGGCCTCGGTGCTGCTCCTGCTCACCGCGCCCGTCCAGCTCGCGCTGGCGATCGGCGTGAAGGCCACCGACGGCGGCCCCATCTTCTTCCGCCAGGAGCGCGTCGGCCGCCACGGCCGCACCTTCGGGATGATCAAGCTCCGCACGATGGTGGTCGACGCCGAGGCCCGCCTGGCCGAGCTCCAGGCCCAGAGCGAGCGCAGCGGTCCGCTGTTCAAGATGGAC
Source organism: Actinomycetota bacterium (assembly GCA_039197885.1). GTDB lineage: Bacteria > Actinomycetota > Acidimicrobiia > Acidimicrobiales > Poriferisodalaceae > JBCBSZ01. Next base: position 5,298 of record JBCCTY010000075.1, read on the forward strand.
CACGACCCCCGCTTCACCCGCCTGGGTCGGTTCATGGACGCCACCAGCCTCAACGAGCTGCCCCAGCTGTGGAACGTCCTCCGGGGTGAGATGAGCCTCGTGGGCCCCCGCCCCGCCCTCCCGCGTGAGATCGCCAGCTTCGACGACGCCCTGCACGCCCGACACCAGGTCCGTCCCGGCATCACCGGGCTGTGGCAGGTCGAGGCCCGCGACAACCCGGCCTTCGCCGCCTACCGCCGCTACGACCTCTTCTACGTCGAGAACTGGTCGGTGGCGTTCGATCTGGTGATCCTGCTCGCCACGGCCGAGACGGTCGTGGCCCGCATGGCCCGTCAGCTCCGGCGGAAGCGGCCGTCCGAACCGGCCCCCGGGGCGAGCGAGTCCCGGCCCGACGTTGTGACCGAATTGAGCGCCAAGAGCGCCTGATCCCTGGCCGTGGCCTGATGCCACGGATAGCGTTCGGCCATGACTCTCCGTAGCCGACGCGTCGGGATCCTGCTCGCCCTGCTCCTCCTGCTGGCGCCCGGGGCGCCCGCCCTCGCCCAGACCTCGGGCGACCAACACGCGAGCGACGAGCACAGCGGCGGTGACGAGCACAGCGGTGGTGACGAGCACAGCGGTGGCCTGAGCGACCAGGGCGACACCGACTCCCCCACGACCACCGAGGCGCCGACCACCACGTCCGTGCCCGACGACACCGTGCCGGACGACACCGTGCCCGACGACACCGTGCCCGCCACGGACGACTCGGTGCCCGGCGCTCCGGAGCCCGACGACGACGGGCCGACCACCACCGCCGGCCCGCCCCCGACCGGCGAGACCACGACGCCCACGACCGCACCGAGCGACCCGCCGACCGGCAGCCTGCCACTCACCGGTGGCGACGTGCGGGCCCTGACCGCCATCGGTGTCGCCGTCGTGGCGATCGGAGCGACGCTGATGCTCGTCGGCCGCCGGCGCGACGACGGCGTCGAGGCCTGACGTTCTCGTGCGTGAGGTGGGACGCCGACGGGGGCGGTGGTTCGCCGGTGCCCTCGTGCTCGTCGCCGTGCTCGGCTGGACCGCCCACGCCACCTCCGAGGTCGGTGCGGCGGCCGACGACGCCGTCGCGCTGCGCGATCGCCTCCAGGTGGCGATCGACACCGACGCGCCACTGACGATCCTCGACGACGCCACCCGCTCCGAGCTCGAGGCCATCGCGACCGGACTCCACGACCTCGACGAGCGCCTCGATGCCGGCTCGTTGCGCCCGCTCCGTTGGCTGCCGGTGGTGGGGCGCCAGCTCGACGCCGCCGACCACCAGGTCGACGCCGCCGCCGTCACGCTGGACGTCACCGTCGACCTGATCGACGCCGCGGACCGGGCCGAGGCAGCGCTCACCGATCCCGGCCGCCGCGTCGAGGCGCTCCGGCAACTCGGTGACGACGTGCGCCGCGGCGCCGATCGCCTGCGCACGATCGACCTCGGCCCGGACGAGGCGTTGGTCGGTCCGCTCACCGAGGGCCGGGCCGAGCTCGTCGAGCAACTCGATGCCGCCACCGAGCTGCTCGACGAGGGAGTCCGCACCATCGACGCCGCCGTCGAGCTGGCCGCCGGCCCGTCGAGCTACCTCGTGCTCGCCGCCAACAACGCCCAGATGCAGAACGGCTCGGGCATGTTCCTCTCCGCGGCCCGCCTCGACCTCGTCGACGGCGAGGTCCGGCTCGGCACCATGACCTCGATGACCGACCTGGAGCTGCCAGCCGAGCCCGTCGACCTGCCGCCCTTCCTCGACGAGCGGTGGGGCTGGCTCGACCCGAACCGCGACTGGCGCCACCTCGGCCTCTCACCACGGTTCCCCGAGACGGCCGAGCTGGCGGCCGACCTCTGGGAGGCGACGACCGGCGACCGGATCGACGGCGTGGTCGCCGTCGACCTCGTGCTCCTGGCCGAGCTCGTCGGGGTGTCGGGTCCGGTCGAGGTCGGCGGGACCGTCATCGAGGCCGACTCCGCCGTGGAGCTCCTCGCCAACGGGCAGTACGTCCGCTTCTTCGGTGACGGCGGCTTCGACCGCGCCGCGCAGGACGATCGCCGCGAGCTGCTCAGCGCGGTGGCCGACGCTGTGCTCGCCGACCTCCTCGGAGCGCTCGACCTCGACGCGCTCCGCACGCTGCGCGACGCCGGTCAGGGCCGCCACCTGATGGTCTGGTCGGCGGATCCGGAGCTCCAGGCGACCTGGGCCGACCTCGGCGTCGCCGGTGAGCTCTCCCCGGACTCGCTGCTGCTGTCGTCGATCAACCGGTCGGGCAACAAGCTCGACTGGTTCCTCCGCACGACCGCCGCCGCCGAGGTCACCGAGGGCGACGTGACCGACGAGGTCGCGGTCACCGTGCGGGTGCGCAACACCGCCCCCGAGCTGGGCCAGCCGACCTACGTCGTCGGGCCCTATCCGGGCAGTGGCCTCGACGCCGGTGCGTACCTGGGGGTGCTCGCCCTGACCCTGCCCGCCGACGCCACCAGCGGCCGCGTCGACGGCGATCCGGCGCTGGCCGTGGTGGGCTCCGAGGGACCCTCCAACCGCGTGGTCGGCACCTGGATCGAGGTCCCGCGGGGCTCGTCGACCGACGTCGTGTTCCGCTTCGAGGTGCCCGCCGGGCGCTCGTCGATGACCGTCGAGCCGTCGGCCCGCATCACGCCGACGCGTTGGACGTTGCCCGATGGCACGAGCGTGCGCGACGACGACCGGCGGATCGTGCGGTGGTGATGCGGGTCGCTCAGGCCGTCGAGGGCACCGGCGTGAGCAGCTCGGCCAGTCGGGCGACGTCGGTCTCGAGGATGCCGGCCACGCGCTCGTAGATCCGACGACGACGGCCGTGCGGGTCCTGGACGTCGAACGGGGTGTCGACCGCCGTCATCACCGACCGGTCGCGCGCCGTGTCGAGCTCGGTGGTGATCTCGGAGATGGGACGATCGGGATCGAGCCCGCCGGCCGCCTCGGCGAGGTCGACGAACTCGCGCAGCATGAACGTGCGGTCGGCCGCCGACTGGTCCATCTCGATGACGTGGAGGACGTGACGCGCCGTCATGGTGAGGATGAGGAAGGCGCCCTCGATGAGCTCGCGGTCGATCATCGTGGAGCGATGGTCGCCCGGATCGAGGTCGCGGCGGGCCAGCGCCTTGGCCGCACCCCGGTCGATGAGCTCGCCGCCGCGGCGGAAGCCGGCCGAACGCACGTCGATGGTCCGACCACGCTTCGCCAGCTCGGCCCGCAGCATGGTCTCGGCCATCGGCGACCGGCAGATGTTGGCGGTGCAGACGACGAGCAGGTGCCCGGCCGGGGGGTTTGCCTCGTTCGTCACAGCGACAGTCTGCCAGTTCGACGCGCAGCGCGGCGAAGCCGCACGGCCCGTGCCCGGCCGGCCAGATCACGCTCGATGGCGGCGTCGACGTAGCCGACCGCTGCGGCCCGGGTGACGAGCCCGTCGGCCTGGTCGGGGGCGTGTTCGAGCACGAGCGATCCTCCCGGTGCGAGCCAGTCGTGCGCCTCGTCGACGAGGTGGTGCAGGTCGCGCAGGCCGTCGGCACCGGCTCGGAGGGCCGCGACGGGCTCCCAGTCGGCGACGGCGGCCTCGATGACCTCGTCCTCGGCGATGTACGGCGGGTTCGACACGACGAGGTCGATGCTGCCACGCAACTCGTCGGGGAGGGGCGCGAACCAGTCGCCCTCGACGATGCGCAATCGGGCGGCCGCCCGGCCCCCCGACCCGGCGGCGTTGGCGCGCGCCACCTCCACGGCGGCCGCCGACGCATCGACCGCCCAGACCTCGACGGTGCGGTGCTCGCGCACCAACGACAGCGCGATCGCACCGGAACCGGTCCCGAGATCGACCGCGACGGGGGCCTCGGCCCCGCTGCGGGCCAGCTCGTCGAGCGCGAGGCCCACGACGACCTCGGTCTCGGGCCGTGGGATCAGCACGCGTCGGTCGACGAGCAGGTCGAGGTCGCGGAACGACCAGTGACCCAGGACGTACTGCAGGGGCTCTCCGGCGAGTCGGCGGGTCAGCATGTCGTCGAAGCGAGCGAGGTGGCGGGTCGCCACCGCGGTCGTGTCGTGTGGGACGGCGCCGGGATCGATCCCGGCGACGTCCTCGATCATCCACCGCACCTCCTGGTCGGCCGAGTCGAAGCCGGCAGCGGTGAGTCGCTCCTTCGCCTCCCGCCAGATGACCGCCCAGACGATGCCGTCGTCGCGCACAGATTCCGGCGTGTCGCCCACGGCTCAGCCCCCGTGGCTGAGCTGGGCCGCGCGCTCCTCGGCCAGCAGGGCCTCGACGACGGTGTCGAGGTCACCGCCGAGGATCCTGTCGAGCTGGTGGAGGGTCAGCCCGATGCGGTGATCGGTGACCCGGTTCTCCTTGAAGTTGTAGGTCCGGATCTTCTCGGAGCGGCCGCCGCCGCCGATCTGATCGCGACGGGCGGCGGAGAGCTCGGCCGACTGGCGCTCCTGCTCGGCTGACAGCAGGCGCGAGCGCAGCACGCGCAGCGCCTTCTGGCGGTTCTGCAGCTGGCTCTTCTCGTCCTGCATCGACACGACGATGCCGGTCGGCCGGTGGGTGATCCGCACGGCGGAGTCGGTGGTGTTCACCGACTGCCCTCCCGGGCCCGACGAGCGGTAGACGTCGATGTCGAGGTCGTTGGGGTCGATCTCGACCTCGACCTCGTCGGCCTCGGGGAGCACGGTCACCGTCGCCGAGCTGGTGTGGATGCGGCCCTGCGACTCGGTGGCCGGCACCCGCTGCACCCGATGTGGCCCACCCTCGAACTTCAGGTGGACCCAGGCGTCGTCGCCCTTCACCAGCGCCGTGACGTCCTGGTAGCCGCCCTGATCGCTGGTCTGTGCTGCCATGACCTCGAAGCGCCACCCCCGCTGCCCCGCCCAGGTCCGGTACATCTCGAAGAGGTCGCGGGCGAACAGGTTGGCTTCCTCGCCCCCCTCGGCGCCGCGGATCTCGAGGATCACGTTGCGGCCGTCGTTCGGATCGCGGGGCAGGAGCAGGAGTCGGAGCTCCTCCTCGAGCCGGTCGCGGTCGGCCTCGGCCGTGCCGATCATCTCGCGGAGCTCGTCGCGATCGTCACCCGACGCCTCGTTGAACAGCTCGCGGGCGGTCTCGATCTCGGCCAGCGCATCCTCGTAGGCACGGGTGGCGGTGACGATCTCGTCGAGGTGCTTGTAGCGACGGGAGACCTCGGCGTAGCGGGCCTGATCGGCGATCAGCGCCGGATCGCTGAGCTGCGTGGCGACGTTCTCGTGCTCGATGGCGAGCGACCGGAGTCGATCGAGCATCGGCTACGACGCGACCGGCGCGCCGAGGCCCCGCCAGTCGCCGGGCAGCGCCACGAGTCGAGCCGGTGACCGGAGTCGGTCGAGCAGGCCACCGGTGAGCGGATGGGCGTCGCGCGCCGGGACCACCACGACGAGCTCGGCGTCGTCACCCACCATGGCTCGGGCGTCGGCGGCCTGGGGCACGAGATCGACATCGATGCCCACCGAGCAGACCGCGACCAGCGACCGCCCCTCGGCGTCGACCCCGACCGCGGCGGCGGGGAGCTGATCGGCCAGACCCCGCCGGGGCTCCGGCGGCGGCAGCGGATCGAGCCGGTCGGCACCCACGGTCGCGGGGTGCGCCGTGACGAGGGCGCGCAGCCAGCGCTCGGCGCGGAGTCGGTTGAGCGGATGCGGTTCGGCGCCGGGCGACCGGTGGCGGCGGACGGTGCCCACGACCTCGGCCAGCGACTCGGCCGTCGGCCGATCGCCGTGGAGCATCTGGAACGCCTCGCGGTCCTGCGCTCCGACGCCGACCTCGACGCGGGGCCCGCGCTCGTCGACCACGATGCGGGCCACCTCGAGGCCCATGACCTCGCCGGTGACGACCCCGTGCTCGACGACGACGTCGCAGTCGGCCGCCCGCAGCACGGCGGTCAGCTCGTCGAGACCGTCACCGACGGGAGCCGGCACCGTGGGCGGCCGGGGCTCGGCCGCCACGAGCTCCCGTTCGCGGACCTCCCAGCAGGTCGGTCCGTCGACGAAGTGCGCGGCGAGTCGAGCGACGAGCGCGGCGTCACCGTCGACGAGGACGTGGACGGTCTCGGCGCCGTGGCGACGGGCGAGCGCCAGCACCGGCCCGAGGCAGCGGTCGACCCCGTCGTCGGCGAGGAACCACAACGTCGCGTCGTGGACACCGAACGCACCGACCGCGAGCCCCGTGGTCGCCAGGTCGGTGACGTCGAAGCCGCCGGCGACGAGGGCGCGGAGCTTGGCCGCCCGGAGGGCGGCCAGCCGCTCGGCGTCGAGCTGGGTGGTCAGGACGGAGCCTTGGCGATCTCGTCGAGGAACTCGTCGTTGTTCTTGAAGGTCTTCAGCCGGTCGACCATGAGCTCCAGACCGGCGCCGGGACGGCCGCCCTCGCCGTCACCACCGGCGAGCCCGGAGAGCACCCGCCGCAGCTTCATCACCTGCGGGTACTGGCGACGCTCGAAGAGCAGCTGCTCCTGGCGGGTCGACGACGCGTCGACGTCGATGGCCGGATAGATCCGACGCTCGGCGAGCTTGCGATCGAGCCGGAGCTCCATGTTGCCCGTGCCCTTGAACTCCTCGAAGATCACCTCGTCCATCTTCGAGCCGGTCTCGATGAGCGCCGTGGCGAGGATGGTGAGCGAACCGCCCTCCTCCAGGTTCCGGGCGGCACCGAAGAAGCGCTTCGGCGGGTACAGGGCGCCCGAGTCGACACCGCCGGACATGATCCGACCGGTCGCCGGTGCGGCCAGGTTGTAGGCGCGAGCGAGGCGGGTGATGCCGTCGAGGATGATGACGACGTCCTTGCCCGTCTCGACGAGCCGCTTGGCCTTCGCGATGGCGAGCTCGGCGAGCTGGGTGTGCTCGTCCGACGGGCGGTCGAACGTCGAGGCGACCACCTCGCCACGAACGGCCCGACGCATGTCGGTGACCTCCTCGGGCCGCTCGTCGACGAGCAACACCATGAGGTGGACCTCGGGGTTGTTGGCCTCGATGGAGGTGGCGATCGTCTTCATGATCGTGGTCTTGCCCGCCTTGGGCGGCGACACGATCAGGCCACGCTGACCCTTGCCGATGGGCGAGATCAGGTCGACGATCCGCGCCGTCATGTTGGTCGGGTCGTCGGGCTGCTCGAGCTTGAGCTTCTGGTCCGGGAACAGCGGCGTCAGGTCCTCGAACTTCGGACGGGCCTTGGCGGCCTCGGGCGAACCCCCGTTGACGCTGTCGACGCGCTGGAGCGCCGGGTTCTTCTCGCTCCGGTTGGCGGGGCGGGTCAGACCTCGGATGATGTCGCCCTTGCGCATCCCGAACTGCCGCACCTGCTTGGCGCCGATGTAGACGTCATCGCTCGAGGGCAACATGCCGCGGGTACGGAGGAAGCCGTAGCCCTCGTCGCGGAGGTCGAGGATGCCCTCGACCTCGACCGGCTCGCCCTGCGGCTCGTCGTCGCGGTCACGGTCGCGGTCACGGCCCCGACGACGGCGGCGCCGGTTGCCCGGCTCGGCCTGATCGCGGTCGTTCCGGTTGCGGTTGCGGCCCTGGTCGTTGCCCTGGCCCTTGTTCGACTGGCCCTGGTCGCCCTGGCCCTGGTCCTGCTTCGATCGGCCCTCGTCGCCGTCGCGCTGGTCCTTGGCGGACGAGCCGTGGTCGTCCTTGCCCTCGTCGCGGCTCGACCCATCCTGCTTGGCCTGGCCGTGATCCTGGTTGGATCGCTCCTGCTTGGACCGGCCCGCCTCGCGGCCGTCCTGCTTCGATCGGTTGCGGTCGCGCTGGCGGTCGCGGCCGCCGGCGCTCGACTCGGCCGACGCGTCGCTCGACGCCGCCGAGGGGTCGGTCGAGTCGGCCGTCGCGTCGCTCGACTCGGCGGTGGCGCTGCCGTCGACGTTCGACGGCGCGTCGGACGACGGGCCGTCATCGGTGACGGGGGCGACGGGCTGGTCGCGCATCCGCTCCCGTCGCGCCGACGCGGCGTCGGCCTCGTCGGCGGCGTCGGCCCAGGGGTCGGCGGAGAACCCGGAGGCCGAGCCGGACCGGGCGATCGCCGCCGGTCGTCGGGGCGCCGACGTCGTCGCCTCGGCGGGAGGCGGGGACTCGACGGTCGCCGGCGCCGGCGCCTCGGCCACCGGGTCGATCCCGGCCGCGTCGAGGATGGCGTCGACGATCTGGGCCTTGCGGGCGCGCGACCCGGGCTTGGCTCCGATGGCGGCGGCGATCGCTTGCAGCTCGTCCCGTCCCTTGGACTCGAGGACGGAGCGGTCGAGCGCCTCCGGTTCGATGCTCATGTGGCACCTCTGTGAGGATCGATGATCTCCCTCCCCGGGCGCCGATGGCGGACGGGGGGCGGGAGGAGAACGGTGCACCACGGTCCGCAGGATCGTGCCGCGATCGCGGGTGGCGACCGGGGAACGAGGCCGAGCAGCGACTCGGTCGAGTCACGCCGTGGCCGTTGGATGGCGGAGCGACAGGCCCGCCATTCCCCCAGCGACGACATCGGGGTGACGACATGACTGTACCGAGTGGCCTTCCCGGCGGCAACCATCCCCCGCGACCAGGTGATCTCACCCAGCGCGGCGGAGCGTCGCCGTCACCGCCGTCGGTCGTTGCGCAGCACCCACATCGCGCCGGCGATGACCGCTCCGGCCATGGCGATCACGAAGAGCGCCGCGAACAGTGACGGCGAGGCGGCGGCGGTCACCGCAGCGAGCGAGAGGTTCGTCATGGAGTTGTGCTCCGCACGATGTCACGGATGGTGTCGAGGTCGTCTGCCACGGTGAGATAGCGCTCGTCGCGAGTGGCGAGGTCGGCCAGGCGGGTCGGCAGCTCGGGGGGCCGACCGATCGCCCGCTCGACCGTGGCGCCGAACTTCGCGGGATGGGCGCACGCCAGCATGACGTGGGCGACGTCGGGGTCGCGTTCGACGGTGCGACCGAGCCCGACGCCAACCGCCGTGTGGGGATCGATGACGACGCCATGGCGATCGTCGACGTCGGCGATCGTGGCGAGGATCTCGTCGTCGCTGCGACGCCCCGCACCGAACCCCGTCCGAATCGCCTCGACCACGTCGGCACCGACCGGCAGCGTCCCCGAGCGCCGGAACTCGGCCATGGCCTCGGCGACGGCCGCGCCGTCACGATCGAGCACCTCCCAGAGCAGGCGCTCGAAGTTGCTCGACACCTGGATGTCCATGGCCGGGCTCAGCGACGCCTCCACCCCTTCGATGCGCATCTCACCGTCGAGGAGGAAGCGGGCGAGGATGTCGTTGCGATTGGTCGCCACCGTGAAGGGCTCGAGCGGCACCCCGCGGGCGCGGCTCAGGTGACCGCTGTAGACGTTGCCGAAGTTCCCGGTCGGGACCGTGAACGCCACGCGGCGATCGGGTGCCCCGAGCGCGAGTGCCGCGGTGACGTAGTAGACGGACTGCGCCAACACCCGGGCGATGTTGATCGAGTTCACGGCGGCGAGTCCGACCTCGTCGCGCAGGGCACGATCGGCGAAGAGCGCCTTCACCAGGTCCTGGCAGTCGTCGAAGGTGCCCTCGACGGCGACGTTGGTGATGTTGGGGGCGTCGACCGTCGTCATCTGGAGGCGCTGGATCTCCGAGACCCGGCCCGACGGGTGGAGCATGACGAGCTCGATGCCGTTGCGGTCTCGCATGGCCTCGATGGCGGCCGACCCGGTGTCGCCCGACGTGGCACCGACGATCGTCACGGTGCGTCCCGTGCGGGCGAGCTGGCGCTCGAAGAGTCCACCCACCAGCTGGAGGGCGACGTCCTTGAACGACAGCGTCGGACCGTGGAACAGCTCGAGCAGCCAGCCCTCGTCACCGAGCTCGCGGAGCGGGACGACGTCGGGGTGGTCGAAGCTCGAGTACGCCTCGTCGACGAGGCCGGCGAGCTCCCCGGCCCCGAGCGTCGGGGCGACGAGGTCAGCGAGGACGCCGGTGGCGACCTCGGCGTACGGCCGGTCGCGCCAGCCTCGCAGCTGGTCGTCGGTGAACCCGGGCAGCTCTGCGGGCACGTAGAGCCCGCCGTCGAGCGCGAGACCGGTGAGCAGCGCGTCGCCGAAGTCGAGGACCGGCGCGTCGCCGCGCGTCGACACGAACTTCACTCGTCGGCCCCGATGACCCGGATCGGCGCGCCGATGCCGATGACGGCGTCGAGTCGGCCGACCTCGTCGAGGGTGCTCTGGAGGTCGGCCTC
>JBCCTY010000076.1:0-15495 GCA_039197885.1 Actinomycetota bacterium
CGGCGTCTCGTCGAGGCCGGGTGGGCGGTGCCCTCGTGGGAGCCACGCTGGTCCGGCCGGGGCCTCCCGGCGTGGAGCGATCGCGTCGCGCACCGGACCATCCGCGAGGCCGGCGGGGTCGCCGTCCCCCTCGGTGGTGGGGTCGGGCTCGCGGCGCCGACGATCCACGATCACGGCTCGGACGACCTCAAGGAGCGCTACCTTCGTCCGACCCTGACCGGTGAGCTGACCTGGTGCCAGCTGTTCAGCGAACCGGGTGCGGGGTCCGACCTTGCCGGTCTCCAGGCCACGGCCGTCCGTGACGGCGACGACTGGGTCGTCGACGGGCAGAAGGTCTGGAACACCAGCGCCGATCACGCCGACATGGCGATCCTCGTGGCGCGCACCGACTGGGACGTCCCCAAGCACGCCGGGATCAGCTACTTCCTGCTCGACATGCACCAGCCCGGCGTCGAGGTGCGGCCGATCCTGCAGATGAACCGTCGCTCGTCGTTCCACGAGGTCTTCCTCACCGGAGTGCGGATCCCACACGCCGACGTCGTGGGTGAGGTCGGTGGGGGGTGGCGGGTGGCTCGTGGCACCCTCGCCCACGAGCGCTCGTTCGCGACCCGGCGCGACGTGCACTTCGCCCCGGGTGCGAGCGGACGCGTCGTCGACGAGGCGCGAGCCGAGGCCGACGAGTACCTCCGGACCTACGAGTGGTATCCACAGCGCATGGGCCGCACCGACCTGGTCGTCGATCGCGCCCGGGCGGCCGGGTGCGCCGGCGACCGCCTCGTCCGGGACGAGGTGGTCGAGCTCCTCGCGTTCCACCGGGCTGCGGAGTGGACCGCAGGACGGGCCAGGGCGGCCCGGGCGCTCGGCCGACCACCCGGCTCCGAGGGGTCGATCGGCAAGCTCGCCCTGTCGGAGGTCGCCCGGCGGGCCGCCCACGTCCACGGGCGGATCGCCGGCGCCGGCGGCCTGCTGACCGACGGTGACCGCGAGCACGACGCGACGATCGCCGAGGTGCTCGTCTCGACCCCCGCGCAGTCGATCGCCGGTGGCACCGACGAGATCCAACGCAACATCCTCGGCGAGCACGTTCTCGGACTGCCCAGGGAACCGGCGCCCGATCGCGGGCTGCCCTTCGGCGAGATCCGCAGATCGGCGCATCGCTCCGGGAGGGGAGGGACGAGATGACCGAGGCCGTCGAGGTCGCCCTGGACGACCACCACGTGGCCACGATCGAGCTGCGGCGCCCACCGAACAACTTCTTCTCGATGGAGCTCCTGCTCGGGATCGCCGAGGCGTTGGAGTCACTCGACGCCGGTGACTGTCGAGCGGTCGTGCTGTGCGCCGAGGGCAAACACTTCTGCGCCGGCGCCGACTTCGGTCGGGAGGGCGGTGAGGGCTGGACGACCGAGGAGCTCTACGCCATGGCGGTGCGGATCTTCCGGACCCAGGTCCCCGTCGTCGCCGCCGTCCAGGGGGCGGCGATCGGCGGTGGGCTGGGTCTCGCGCTCAGCGCCGACTTCCGGATCGCCGCGCCCGAGGCCCGCTTCAGCGCCAACTTCGCCCGGCTCGGCTTCCACCAGGGCTTCGGGCTCAGTGTGACCCTGCCCCGGCTCGTCGGTGAGCAGGCGGCCGCGGAGCTGCTGTACACCGGGCGCCGGGTCGGCGGCGAGGCGGCGGTCGGACTCGGTCTCGCCGACCGGCTCGTTCCCCTCGACGAGCTGCGCGACGAGGCCGAGGCCCTGGCTCGCCAGATCGCCGGGTCGGCCCCGTTGGCGGTGCGGTCGATCCGGGCGACGCTGCGCGGCGACCTCGCCGACCGGGTCGAGGCGGCGACGGCGCACGAGGCCGCCGAGCAGGCCCGCTTGCGTCGCACGGCGGACTTCGCCGAGGGCACCCGGGCGATGGCCGAGCGGCGCGCACCGGAGTTCACGGGAACGTGAGCGGCACCGATCGGATCCGCCTCGGCGCCGTGCTCGTCCCGACCGACCCGTGGCCCGTGTCGGTGGCCCGGGCCCGGCACCTCGAGGCCCTCGGCTTCGACCACCTCTGGGTGTACGACCACCTGTCGTGGCGTCGATATCGCGACGAACCCTGGCACGCGACCTACCCCTGGCTCACCGGGCTGGCGGCGGCGACGAGCCGCATCCGGTTGGGGACCATGGTCTCGAACCCGAACCTCCGCCACCCCGTCCTCCTGGCGAAGGATGCGATGACCATCGACACGATCTCCGAGGGCCGGATGATCCTCGGGGTCGGTGCCGGCGGCGTGGGCTTCGATGCGACGGTCATGGGCCAGGAGCCGTTGAGCCCGAGGCAGCGGATGGACCGGCTCGAGGAGTACGTCCCGCTGCTCGCCGGTCTCCTGTCCGGTGAGCTGAGCGACCACGCCGGCGAGTGGTACGTCGCGAACGAGGCCCGGATGCTGCCCGGGTGCGTGCAGCGACCTCGGCTCCCGATCGCCGTGGCCGCCGGTGGCCGACGGGGCCTCCGGCTCGCCGCCGACCGGGCCGACGCCTGGATCACCTACGGATCGACCTCCGACGGCGACCTCACACCGGAGCAGACCGAGCAGGTCGTCCGGGAGCAGGTCGAGGTGCTGGAGGAGCGGTGCGCCGAGACCGGTCGTGATCCCGGCACGATCGACCGCATCCACATGATCGGCAACACGACCGAGCGACCACTCGCCGACCTCGGGCGCTTCGTCGACTTCGTCGATCGGTACACGGCGCTCGGCTTCACCGACGTGGTGTTCCACGACCCCCGCCCGGGTGACTCGCACTGGGACGATCCGCCGGAGATGGTGGAGGCGATCGCCGAGCACTACCTCGGCGGCTGAAAACGGCAGACGCCCGCCGGCTCCGGGGAACCGGCGGGCGTCGTGCGAGAACGACGTGGGATCAGATGGCCCGGACGTTCTGGGCCTCGTCGCCCTTGCGGCCGGGGGCGATGTCGAACTCCACGACCTGGCCCTCGTCGAGGGTCTTGTAGCCGGACCCGGCGATGTTGGAGAAGTGGACGAACACGTCGTCGCCGTCCTCGCGGGAGATGAAGCCGTAGCCCTTCTCGTTGTTGAAGAACTTCACGGTGCCTTGCACGTCGATCACACACTCTTTCGATCCGAGCCGACCCTCGTGGCCTGGCCCTGGAGCTGATCAGCCTACGGGCCGCCGCCGCGGAACCCACGTCGACCGGCGTCGGCGGCGTGCGACACTGGCCCGCATGAGTGCCATCAAGCTCGACGGAGAGCTCCTCGCCGGCGAGGTGCGCGACGACCTCGCCACCCGGATCGCCGCCCTCGCCGAGCGCGAGGTCGTGCCCGGTCTCGGGACGATCCTCGTCGGCGACGACGGGCCCTCGAAGAGCTACGTGGCCATGAAGCACCGCGACTCCGAGGCGCTGGGCATGCACTCGCGCGAGGCGGCGCTCCCCGCCGACACCTCGCAGTCCGAGATCGAGGCGTTGGTCGACGACTTCAACGCCGATCCGGCCGTCCACGCCTACATCATCCAGTACCCCTTCCCGGCGGGCCTCGACTACGAGTCGGCGCTCGTGCGGGTCCTCCCCGAGAAGGACGCCGACGGCCTGCACCCGGTCAACCTGGGTCGGCTCGTGCAGGGCGTCGATGCACCCACGGCCTGCACGCCCGCCGGCATCCAGATGCTGCTCGAGCGCTACGACGTACCGATCGCCGGGCAACACGTCGTCATCGTCGGCCGGGGCCTGACGATCGGTCGCCCCCTGGCCAACCTGCTGTCCTTGAAGCGCTCCAACGCGAACGCGGCGGTCACCGTCGTCCACACCGGTGTGGCCGACATCGCCCCGCTCACGAGGCAGGCCGACATCCTCGTTGCCGCCGCCGGGTCGCCGGGGATGATCACCGCCGACATGGTCAAGCCCGGCGCCGCGGTCGTCGCCGCAGGGGTCAGCTTCGAGGGTCGGAAGGTCATCTCCGACGTCGCCGACGACGTGGCCGAGGTCGCCGGTTGGCTGTCGCCACGGATGGGGGGCGTCGGCCCCATGACCCGGGCGTTGCTCCTGGCCAACACCGTGGCGGCGGCCGAGCGGGTCACTGGCTAGTCGGCGACGTCGACCTTCGCCACCACGTGGTCCGGGGTCACGCGCACGACCATCTCGGGCGGCACGGCGTTGCGTCGACCGTAGCGCTCTGCCTCCTCGGCGCCCATGTAGCGACCGCCGATGCGCGTCCCCCAGGAGAGCAGCTCGTCGGGGTCGGTGGACGTCGTCGCCGTCCCGGCGATCGTCACGAACGAGAACGGCGGCTCCTCGTCGTCGAAGCACAACGAGACCCGTGGGTCGCGGAGGATCGCCTTCCCCTTGATCGTGTCGGCGCTGGTCATGAACACGACCTGGTCGCCGTCGAGGTCGACCCACACCGGGGCCACGTGCGGCGCGCCGTTGCGGCGCACGACTGCGAGCTTGGCGGTGCGGGCGGGGAGGGTGGCGACGAACTCCTGCCACCAGCCGTCGGGGGCGTCTCGGTATCCCATGTCGACGGCAACCGCCGCGCCGTGACCGCACTTCCCGGACCGGTCAGAGGAGGTAGCGGTCGCCCGACGCCCGCACGGTCACGTCGCTGATCGAGACGCCCCATGGCTGGTCGATCGCATGCACGATCTGATCGGCGAGGAGCTCGGGGTCGAGCATGAGGTACTCGATCCGGTTCGGATCGACTTGCTCGGGAGCGCCCTCCCCGGCGGCGACCGCCATCACCTGGCCGAGGTACTCCGGCATGGCCGCGCCGAGGATGCCGCCGACCGCTTCCGGGTTCACGATGCCCTCACCCAGCCCGGTGCCGGGGACGCCGGTCGGCCGGATGGTGGTGACCTTGATGCGTCCCTGGGACTCGATGCGGAGCGCGTCGGACAGGAAGGCCACGGCCGCCTTCGTGGCCCCGTAGACGGCAGCGCCCGCGACGGGGTGGTTGCCGTAGATCGACGACAGGTTCACGACGTGGCCTCGACCCTGCTCGATCATCTGGTCGTGCACGGCGATGATCCCGTTGAGCACGCCCTTGAGGTTGACGTCGATGCAGCGATCCCAGGCGTCGGCCGCCCGAGCATGGTCGGCGTAGAACGCGAGCGGCATGACCCCGGCGTTGTTGACGATGACGTCCACGGCACCGAAGCGGTCCACGGCCTCGGCGACGACGTCGCGCATCTGTCCGAGGTCGGTGACGTCGGCGGCGCGAGCCACAGCGGTGCTGCCGGCTGCCTCGGCGAGGTCGACCGACTCGAGGAGGGCCTCCTCGGCGACGTCGGTGGCGACGACCGATGCGCCGCCCGCACCGAGCTTGGTGGTCAGGAGTCGACCGAAGCCGCTCGCTGCTCCCGTGACGACGATGACCTTGCCTGCGATGTGCTCCCCCATGCGTGCAGTCTCGCGCCGCCGAGAACCCGACCTTCGATGGATGGTCGTCGACGCGCTGCGACGCGACGGTGACGTGGGTGGACGAGCGAGGAGCGCTGGATGGCAGGGATCGCGATGATCGTCACCTCGACGGCGGCACCGGGGAAGCGGGAGGAGCTCTACGTGCTCTACCGCGAGCACCTGGCGCCCCGGGCCGAGGCGAACGACGGGCAGGAGGTCGTGGTGTGGTGTGCCGACCGGGACGATCCCGACCGGTTCCACCTCTTCGAGATCTACCGCGACGAGGCCGCGCTCGGCGCGAACGCGCAGGCCGAGTGGTTCGCCGAGTACCTGCGGGCGGCGATGCCGTTGCTGGCCGGGGAGCCCGTGGTGGCGATGGCGGAGCCCCGGTGGAGCACCGGGCTCTAGGACACGGTGTCGGCCCGGTCGAGGCCGCCGTACCAGGCGGCGATCAGCTGGCTCCGGGAGCGCAACCCGGTCTTCGACAGGATCGAGTGCATGTGGTCCTTGGCGGTCGCCAGCGAGATGCACAGGGCGACGGCGATCTGCTGGTTCGAGGAGCCCGCAGCGGCCAGCAGCGCGACCTCGCGCTCGCGAGGCGACAGGTCGGCGAGGCGATCGTCGGGCCGGGGCTGGACCCACACGACGGCGGGCCGCTCGCCCCGGTCGAGGTGGACGTCGTAGCCGGTGTCGCGGAGCGCGAGGATCTGGCCCAGGGGCAGCTCCGTCGGACGCTGCTCGATCGACGCACGGAGGTCCTCGACGGCGGCACGGACGTCAGCGGGAACCATGAGGGGAACGTAGCAGCGTCATGAGCGACGAGATCGAGGCGCACGGGCGGGTCGTCGAGCGGTACTTCGCCGCGATGCGGGTCGGTGCCGCAGCGGAGGACGAGCTCCTCGCGCTCTTCACCGACGAGGCCGTCTACGCCGAGCCCTTCACCGGTGAGGAGGGACCGGCGGTGGGGCGCGAGGCGATCCGCGACCGTCTCCGGTCGAGCTGGGCCACCCCGCTCCCCGATCTCGAGCTCGACGTCATCTCGGTCGAGGTCGCGGGCGACCGGGCCACGTCGACGTGGGAGTGCCGCTCGCCGGTGTTCCCGAGCCCCGTGCGGGGCATCGACGAGTACGAGTTCGCCGACGGGCGGATCAGTCGTCTGGTGGTGCGGATCACCTCGTGAGCCGCACCGGCGGAGGTCAGTCCGGGACCACGAGGAACTTGTCGCCGGTCGCCATCCGGGCGTAGCGCCGGACGACATCGGGGTCGATGGCCTCCGCGAGCGAGATCGTCGACGAGTACCCGCTCGCGAACGTGGTCGTGATCTCCTCGGCGACCCGCCGACGCAGCTCGGCGGAGCGCTCGGGACCGATCGACGCCAGGAAGTTGGGCATCAACCACCCGCCGATCGACCAGGCCATGCCGTAGGTGCGGCTCAGCGTGGTGGCGCCGCGGTCGAGGCCGCCGTAGACGTAGACCTGCTTGTGGGTCGTCGACCCGTAGCGCTGGTAGCCGGCGTCGGGCGAGGACGCGGCCCGTTCCATCGCGGTGAGGAGCTCGTCGGCCATCGCACCGCCGCCGATCGCATCGAACGCGATCGTGGCTCCGGTCTCGCCGATCGCGGCCACGAGATCGTCGCGGAACGAGTCGGCGCTGGAGTCGCACACGTGGCGCGCGCCCGCCGCGCGCAGCGTCTCGACGTGGTCGGGCCGACGGACGATCTCGACGAGGTCGATGCCATCGATCTCGCAGGCTCGTCGCAGCATGTGCCCGAGGTTCGAGGCGCCGACGGTGTGGATGATCGCGGCGTGGCCCTCGCGGCGCATGGTCTCGATCATCCCGAGGACCGTCAGCGGGTTGACGAAGGCCGACGCCGCCTCCACCGCCGAGGTGCCCTCGGCCATCACGAGGCAGTCGGCGGCCCGGACCGTGCGGTAGCGGGCGTACATGCCACCGACCAGCACCGCCACGACCCTGCCGTCGAGCGCGGCGGCCTCCGCTGACGAGCCGGTCGCCACCACCGTGCCGGCGCCCTCGTTGCCCACCGGCATCGGCTGATCGAACCGCGCGGCCGACGCCCCGAGGGCGGCCGCCGGGATCGAGCCGATCGTCGCGCCACCGTCGTCGGTCAACGATGCCGGGTCTGCAGCGCCGAGCAGGACGCCCAGGTCGGACGGGTTGATCGGCGCCGCGCCCACCCGGATCACGACCTCGTCGGGGCCGGGCTCGGGTACCGGCGACTCCTCGAGCGACAGCCGCACGGCACCGTCGGCGGTGACGGTCGATCGCAGCTCCAGGTTCGTGTCGGTGGCCATGGTGATCCCCTCGGTGTCGACGGTCGTCGATGTGACACCATCCCACGCCATGAACGGTGCCGAGCTCGCCCTGAGGACGGCGGTCGATCTCGGGGTCGACGTCTGCTTCGCCAACCCCGGGACCACCGAGATGGAGCTTGTGGCGGCCCTCGACGAGGTCGACGGACTCCGCAGCGTGCTCTGCCTCTTCGAGGGCGTCGCGACCGGTGCGGCCGACGGGTACGGCCGCGTCACCGGGCTGCCGGCGCTCACCCTCACGCACCTGGGCCCGGGGTTCGCCAACGGCATCGCCAACCTGCACAACGCCCGGCGAGCGCACACGCCGGTGGTGAACCTCGTCGGCGACCACGCCAGCTGGCACCTGGCGGCCGACGCGCCCCTGACCGCCGACATCGAGTCGCTGGCGTTCCCCGTCTCGCGGCACGTCCAGCGGATGACCGCTGCGGCCCACGGTGCGAGCGCCATGACCGACGCGGTGCGCGAGGCCGTCGGCCCGCCCTCGGGTGTCTCGACCCTCATCGTCCCGCAGGACTCCGCCTGGGGTGATGCCGGCCTCCACGACGTGCCCGACCCGATCGAGCCGACGACCGCCGACACGACCGATGCCATCGGCGCGGCCGCCGCGGCCCTGCGGACCGGCGAGCGAACCGCGATCCTCCTCGGCGGCGTGGTGCGTGACGCCGAGCTCGACGCCGCCCACCGGATCGCCGCTGCGACCGGCGCCGCCGTCTGGATCGACACGTTCACCGCCGTCGCCGAGCAGGGCCGGAACCGGCCGGCGTTCCCGACGGTGCCCTACTTCCCCGAGCAGGCCATCGAGGCGCTCTCCGAGGTCGGGACGCTCATCGTCGCCGGGACCCGTCAACCGGTGGCCTTCTTCGGCTACGAGACGGTCGGCCGCAGCGGCCTCCTGTCCGACGGGGTCGAGATCATCAGCGTGACGCCGCCCGGTGAACGTGGTCATCGGGGCCTCGACGCCGTCGTCGAGGCGCTCGAGTGCCCTCCGGTCGACCCCGTCGATCGCCCGGCCGTCGACCTCCCCGTCGGCGAACTGGGTGTCGGCACGCTCGGTGCGTCGTTGGCGGCGCTCGTTCCCGAGGGGGCGATCGTCGTCAACGAGGCCGCGACCTCGGGTCTCGGTTGGGGCGCCGCGGCGGCGGGGGCGGCGCCACACGAGACGCTGTCGCTGACGGGTGGGGCGATCGGCCAGGGCCTGCCGTGCGCGGTCGGCGCCGCCATCGCGGCACCCGGGCGACCGGTCGTCGCGTTCCAGGCCGATGGCTCGGGGCTCTACACCCTGCAGGCGCTGTGGACGATGGCCCGCGAGGGCCTCGATGTGACGGTCGTCGTCTGCGCCAACCGGGCCTACCGCATCCTCCAGGTCGAGCTCGGGAGGACGGGCAACACCGACCCCGGGCCCGCAGCGACCGCGATGACCGAGCTGTCGGGCCCGGCTCCGGACTGGGTCGCGCTCGCCGCCGGCTTCGGCGTCGAGGGCGTGCAGGTGTCCGACCTCGTCGGTGTGCAGGACGGCATCCGCCGGGGCCTGGCCGAACCTGGTCCCTTCGTCGTCGAGGTGCTGCTGTGAGCGAACCGTCCGTCGCCGATCTGCTCGTGGAGGTGCTGGCATGACCGACGAACCGTCCGTCGCCGATCTACTCGTCGAGTACGACCGGGCGATCGCCCACACCGACTCGTTGTGGCGCGACCTGACCGAGGACGAGGTGCGCTGGCGGCCGGTCGAGCGGTCGAGCGCCATCGGCTGGCACGTCGGTCACCAGGCCGCGGTGGCGCACTTCCTGGTGCGCAACCTGACCGCGGCCGAGCCGCTCATCGACCCCGAGCTCGACGCGCTCATGGACTCGGCGACCGACGAGCCCGATCGGGGAGAGCTGCCGGATCTCGAGCGGCTGGGCGCCTACCGCAACGCCGTCGCCGAGCGGGTGCACGTGCGCATGGGTGACATCGACGCCGGCCGGGTCGGTGCACCCACCCAGCTGCGGGTCATCGCCACCGGGCTCCTCGTCGCGGTGGTCAACCACGAGTACCAGCACGCGACGTGGATCGGCGAGGTCCGCTCCGAGCAGCTCGGCAAGCCCCTCCCGTCCGTGCCGGAGTCGGAGCTGTTGACGACCCTCGACGGCTACCCCGTCATCGCCTGACGTCCCACCACGAGCTCGGTGATGGCGACCGCGGGCAGCACCACGAACGGCGCGCCCGGACCGCCCGAGTGAGGTCGGGCTCAGCCCGCCGCAGCGTCGACCAGGGCGAGGAGCTCGTCGGCGAAGGCCTGCGGATCGATCGCCTCGCCCAGCATCCCGGCTCGGAGCATCAGGAGTGACGGCCCCATGTCCGAGAGCGTCGGGATCAGCGGGTGCTCGGGGCCGAGCACCTCACCCAGCAGCTCGGCGAAGCCGCCCCGGAAGACCTCGGCCTCGCGCCGGATCGCGGCGCCGAGCACCTCGTGCGCGTGGGCCGCAGCCATGAACCCGGCCAGGAGGTCACCGGTCTTGGCGAGCTCGCACGCGACCTCGACGAACATGGCGCGGAGATCGGCTCGGGCGTCGCCGGTCCGCTCGACATCGAGGAAGGAGCCGTGGTTGACGGCGTCGGCGAGCAGCTCCTCCTTGGTGGACCAGCGTCGGTAGATGGTCGCCAGGCCCGCTCCGGCCCGCTCGGCGACGTCCTGGACCCGGAGCGCGTCGTAGCCGACCTCGCGGAGCAGGTCGTGAGCGGCGGTGAGGATGGCATCGGTGCGGTCGGCGCTGCGGGGACGCCCCCGCGCCGCCGTCTGCTCGGTCTGGGACATCGGTCACATCCTATCCGGAAACCTTGACTCTCGTATCTTCGACTCCGATACTGAAGTCATCATTATCGGAAAGCAAGAGTCTCGTATTCTCCCTCGGAGGACCCCCATGGCCGCCACCCTCTCACCCCGGCGCCGCACCGCCGTGCTCGCCACCATGTGCCTCGCCCTCATCGCCGTCGTCTCGTCGGTCTCGGGCCTGAACGTCGCCCTCAACCAGCTGGCCGTCGAGCTGGACGCCAGCTCCAGCCAGATGCTCTGGGTCGTCAACGCCTACACGCTCGCCCTCGCCGCCCTGCTGCTGCCCATCGGCGAGCTGGGGGATCGCTGGGGTCGCCGTCGGGTGCTGACGGTCGGCCTCGTCGTCTTCTCGGTCGCCAACGGCCTCGCCGCCTTCGCCGGCGGACCGGGCGAGATGATCGCCTACCGGGCCCTCGGGGGCCTCGGCGCCGCCATGATCATGCCGGCCACCCTGTCGATCATCACCGCCGTGTTCCCGGAGGAGGAGCGGGGTCGGGCCGTCGGCACCTGGGCGGGCTTCGCCGGTGCCGGTGGCGTCCTCGGCCTGTTCTTCTCGGCGATCATCATCGACAACGTCACCTGGCCGTGGCTCTTCGCCCTGCCGGTCGGGATGGCGGTCGCCTCGCTCGTGCTGTCGGCCGCGTTCGTCCCCGACAGCCGCAACGAGCACCCGGCCGGCTTCGACGTCGGCGGCGCCGTGCTGTCGGTGATCGCCGTCGCCGGACTGGTCCTCGGCATCCACGAGGGTCCCGAGGTGGGGTGGACCGCTGCGATCACCGTCGTCAGCCTCGTCGCCGGTGTGCTGGGCGCCGTGGGCTTCGCGCTGTGGGAGCTCCGCACCGGTCGGGACCACGACGCCGGTGGTCGGGTCGAGCCCATGCTCGACGTGAGGATCTTCTCCAACCGGGCGCTCGCCTCCGGCTCGCTGTCGCTGCTCCTGGTCTTCGCCCTGATGTTCGGGTCGTTCCTGGTCGTCATCCAGTACCTCCAGGCCGTGCTCGGCTACTCGGCGGTGACCGCCGCCGCCGGGCTGCTGCCGATGGCCGCCGCGATGATGGGCCTGTCGCCGATCGCCCCCCGCCTCTCGGACCGCTTCGGACTCGGCAACCAGCTCGGGGTCGGTTCGCTCCTGATGGCCGCCGGCTTCGGTGTCATGGCCGTCGCGACGAGCGATCCGAGCTACGGCGCCGTCCTGCCCGGCCTGGTGCTCACCGGCCTCGGCGTCGGTCTCGCCATGAGCCCGGCAACGACGGCCATCACGGGCTCGCTGCCGGCCGAGAAGCAGGGCGTCGCGTCGGCGCTCAACGACACCGTGCGGGAGTTCGGCTCCGCGGTGGGCGTGGCCCTCATCGGCTCGGTGCTGACCGCCGGCTACAGCTCTGGCATCTCCGACACCGCCGAGCAGTTGCCCGGTGAGCTCGCCGAGCCGGTCGAGGAGGGCATCGGGCAGGCGCTCGCCGTCGCCGGCCAGCTGGGCGCCGACGGCGAGCCCATCGCCGCTGCTGCCCGTGACGCCTTCCTCGACGGCTGGGGCCTGTCGATGACGGTGGCGACCGTGGTCGCCGTGCTCGCCGGTGGCCTCGCCTGGGCGATCTTCCGCTCGGGTCCGACGACCCCGGTGGTCGTCGACGACGCCGAGTCCGTCGAGGACGGGCAGGAGCTGGTCAGCGTCTGAGGTCGGCCAGGTGGCGCAGCACCGGGATGGCGTCGACCTTCTCGGCGGTCAGCTCGTCCCACCGGATCGCGGCGGGCGGGCGGTCACCGGACGGGCAGTCGATGATCCGATCCGGCGTGACGATGTGATCGAGCCGGATGTCGTGGTCGGTGAGCGGGATCTCCCCCTCGCCGACCACCTGCGCGTCGTGGACGGTCGTGACCACGACGGTCTCGGGGCCGATGAGGCCGGCCTCCCACGCGATCGCGTACTCGAGGTCGGAGAACCCACCGCCCTTGCCGAGCCGTCCGCCGTCGGGGCTCACCGCCACGCAGCCCGTCACGACCACGTCGACCGGTTCGAGCTCGGCGACCGAGATGGTGCGGGCGCTGCGGCTCGCCCCCTTGATCGAGCTGGCCTTCCGTGGCGCGTCGGCCAGCTCGTCCGGGTCGAGGAGGAAGAAGGGGTCGTCCTCGGCGAGGCGGGGCACCGCCATGAAGACCGTCATGCCGTCCTCCAACGCCCGCTGTCGGACCGGCCACTGCGGTGAATCGGGGTTCGCCTTGACGGTCCGGGCGCCCTGCCAGGCCGGGAGCGTCCGGAGCAGCTCGGCCGCGGCCTCGGCGCCGACGAAGTTCGGGATGCGGTGGTGGGGTGCGGGGAAGCGGCCGGCGCCGGCGGCGACGATCGCGTCCCAGACCCGCTCGCGCAGCTCGGCCTTCGCAGCGAGGAGCTCCGGATCACCGCCGGCGTCGTGGTCGTGGCGCCGGGGGCTCATGGCACCAGCTGCGCCGCCAGCCGCAGCGCCCGTCCGTCGGTGCCGGCCGGCGTGAGGAGTTGCACACCGGTCGGTTCGTCGCCGATGCGGGCCGGGACGTTCACCGCCGGCGCCCCCAGCAGGTTGGCGATCGTGGTGTGGGGGAGCACGACCGAGCGGAGGTCGTGCCAGTCGCCGTCGATGTCGACCTCGTCCGGGCGGTCCTGGGTCGGGGGAGGGCAGCCCGTGGTGGGGAGCACCAGCGCATCGACCCCGGTGAACCAGGTGTCGGCCGTCGCCCGCAGCGCCACCTGTCGCTCCTGGGCCGCGGCGACGGTGGTGGCGTCGAGCCGCTCGGCGGCGCGCAGGCGTCGTCGGATCGCCTCGCCGTACCGGTCGGCCTGCTCGGGCCAGGAGCCCAGCACGTCGCGGTGAGCGTCGAGCGAGGCATCGAGCTGGAGGGTGGCGTAGGTGTCGACGAGCGTCGCCGCCTCGGGCCCCTCGATCGCCCGGGTGACGTCGTGCCCGGCGACGTCGAGGCGGGCCAGGGCGTCGGCGATCACGGGACCGAGCCGCGGGTCGCTCGTCGCCCCGGGCACGTGGAGCTCCGCGATCCGCAGCGGCCGATCGTCTGCGTCGTCCACACCGAGGATCTCGGCGACGGTGGCGAGCAGGCCGACGTCGCGAGCGAGGAAGCCGACGGTGTCGAAGCCGGGGGCGAGGGGCAGCACGTGGTCGGTCGAGACGAGGTCGAACGTGGGCTTCCACCCGACGACGTCGCACCACGCCGCCGGGATCCGGACCGAGCCGGCCGTGTCGGTGCCGATGCCGAGTTCGACTGCGCCGGCGGCGATCAGCCCCGCGACGCCACCCGAGGAACCACCGGCGACCCGGCCCTCGACGAGCGGGTTGGCGACGCGCCGACCGCCGGCCCACGTCGTGATCCCCCAGGCCAGCTCGTGGGTGGTGGCGATCGAGGCGATCCGGGCTCCGGCATCGCGGAGGAGGCCGACGACGGGGGTCTCGTGCTCCGGCGCGGTGAGCGCAGCGGGGAGCTCGACGTCGGTGTTGGCCGAGAGCGCGACGCCGCGGACGGCCACCAGCTCCTTCACGGTGGTCCGGACCCCGTTCAGCGGACCGTCGACCACGGGTCCGGCGACGAGTCGGGCGACGAGAGGACTGGACTCGGCGGTCACCCGACCATCCTGACCGACCGTCCGGACCCGACGGAACACCCGCGGTCCGACCTGAAAGGATCCGGTCCCTGCCGGACAACGAGACGGTGTGAACCCTGTGGTGTCCGACGACCGAGGGCCCGACGTTCGCTTCGCCGAGCTCTTCGACCGGGCCTACCGACCTCTGCTCGCCTACAGCCGCCGTCGCGTCGATGCGGCCACGGCCGACGATGTCGTGGCCGAGGTCTTCTCCATCGCCTGGCGACGACGTGACGAGCTGCCGGTCGCCGACGAGGTGCCCTGGCTCTACGGGGTGGCCCGGAACGTCATCCGCAACCATCAGCGGTCGGGGCGCCGGAGTGAGCGTCTGGACGCACGACTCCGCCTGGTGCGCGACGAGCCCGAGGTGGGGCCCGAGCGGAGCTCGGCCCTCGCCGAGGCGCTGGTCCGCCTGCGCCCCGACGACCGGGAGGTCATCACCCTCGTGGCGTGGGAGGGCCTGTCGCACGGCGAGGCAGCGGTGGCGCTCGGGTGCAGCACCAACGCGGTGGGCATCCGGATGCACCGCGCTCGCTCCAGGCTGCGGGCGCTGCTCGACGAGATCGAGGCGGAGGGCGCGCGGAAAGGATCGAGCGGAGGCGGACATGAGGCGCACGGACCCGACGGCGAGCCCCGGCGCACGGAGAGGAGACCTCGATGAGCGAGCACGACGATGACGGACTGCTCGACGCGGTCGCGGCCCTCGACCCGGTCGTGGAGAGCTCGGTGCCCGACGGGTCGTCCCCGACAGCACGACGACTCCTGGAGGAGATCATGTCCGACACCCTCACCCGATCCCGGCCTGCCGCCCCACCCGACCCCGATCCGACACCACGCCGATGGCGGCGGCTCGCAGCGGCAGCCGCCGCGGTCGCCGTGGCCGCGACCGCGACGGCGACCATGTGGCCGGGCACCACGCCGTCGGCCTCCGCGTCGGTCAGCGCGGCGATCGCCGCGACCCTCGACGCCGCTGACGGCTCCGCGCGCTACACCCTCGTGGCCGAGATCGGTCCGGCGACGGGCCCCGAAGGCGGCGACGCCGCCCTCGAGCTCCGGGCCGAGGGCGTGATCGCCGACGGCGACCTCTCCCTCACGAGTCGCTTCGGTCCGTCAGCGGAGCCCGAGGCGATGTCGACCGAGGAGCTCCGTCTCGTCGACGGCGACGTCTATCTGCGCTCCACCGACCTCGGTGGCGGCTGGGAGGTGGCTGAGGGTCGGGCGGGGCCCGCCGATCCGCTCGGGTTCTTCGACGAGCTCGGCGAGATCGCCACGTTCGACGAGGTGGGATCCGACTCGATCGCCGGCGAGCCGGTGACGGTCTACCGAGCCGACGGCGCCCGATGGGA
>JBCCTY010000077.1:0-15209 GCA_039197885.1 Actinomycetota bacterium
CGTCAGCGCGCTCGGCGTGCAGATCGCGATCGACGACTTCGGGACCGGTCTCGCTGCGCTCGCTCGCATCGAGAGCTTCCCGTTCTCATCCATCAAGATCGATCAGTCCTTCGTCCGTGGACCGAGGGCCGAGCAATCGGCTCGGTTCGTCGGCGGACTGATCGCCATGGCTCACCGCCTCGGGCTCAAGGCCATCGCCGAGGGCATCGAGACGGCTGCCCAGGCCGATCTGCTCGTGGCCGAGGGCTGCACCGAGCTGCAGGGCTACCTGATCGCACGACCCATGCCCGCCGACGAGGTCGCCGGGTTCATCGATGGCCGCTCGACGACCGACGAGCAGGGGGACAGCGCATGAGCGATCTGTACCGGCTGGTGTACGTCAGCGACAACGAGATCGTGGGCGGCCTCGATGTCGTGCGCGACGAGATCGAGCAGATCCTGCGGGTTGCTCGGGACCGGAACCCGTCGGTCGGCGTGACCGGCGCACTGTTGTTCAACGCTGATCGCTTCGCTCAGGTGCTCGAAGGGCCGCGCGGGGCGGTCGAGGGCATCTTCGAGCGGATCCAGGTCGATCTCCGCCACTCCGGCGTGGAGGTGCTCGACTTCAGTCCCGTCGACGGTCGCGCCTTCGGGAACTGGTCGATGGCCTACATGGGCGGTGAGTCGGAGGCGTCGCGTCGGTTCGCCGATGTCGCCCGAACCACCGGATTCGAGGCGACGCCCTTCGATGGGGACCGCATCCTCGGCTTGCTCCGCAGCCACCTCGACGAGCTGGCGGCCGAGCCGACCTGAGCGTCGCACCGTCGGAGATCGGCGTGCCCGGACGATGGACCGGGGAGACCGAACGAGGAGGAGTGCTGCCGTGCACCGCAGCTTCGTCAACCTGCTGTCCGATGATCCCGCCCGACTCCGAGGCTGGTACGTGAGCCTGTTCGGCTGGCGGGTCGACTTCGACAGCGACTGGTTCGTCCACCTGCAGGCGCCGGACCACGACGACGTGGAGCTCGGCATCCTCCGCGCCGATCACGAGCTGGTGCCCGGCGAGCTGCGCGGCCGGGCCGCCGGGGTGATCGTGACGATCGTGGTGGACGACGCCGACGAGGTGCACGCCCGAGCGATCGAGCAGGGGGTCGAGGTGATCGAGGCGCCGCGCGACCTGTTCTACGGCCAGCGACGGTTGCTGCTCCGCGACCCGGACGGCACCGTCGTCGACGTGTCATCGGAGTGCGACGCCGATCCCGACGTCATCGCCTCGCTGAGCGGGGAGGCGGGCGCCGGGGCCCCAGCCGGGCAGGAAGCTCAGTAGAGGAACATCGGCTTGCCGCCGACGTGGCGGACCTTGGCCTGGTAGGCCGAGGCGTCGTAGAGCTCCCCGACGTCGACGCGCTTCACGCCCTCGCCGGTGACCGAGATCGGCACGTTCGTGTAGGTGCCCGAGCGCAGCGCGACCATGCGGCCCGAGGAGCCCTCCATGGCGAGATCGGCGGCCATGACGGCGTAGTTGGTCGCGACCATGAGGTCGAGCGAGTCCGGGCGACCCGACCGCATGAGGTAGGCGACCTCCTGGAGGATGATGCCCTCGCCGGTGCGGTCCTTCAGCAGCTCACCGGTCCGGCGACCGATGCCACCGAGCTTCCGATGGCCGTAGTCGTCGGCCTCGCCGGAGAGGTGGAGGTCGCCACCCTCGATGGTCGCACCCTCCGACACCGTCACCATGGCGTAGTTCGACGGGTTCGCCGCCTTGTCCTGCATCACGAAGTCGGCGAGCCGATCGACGTCGAAGGGCACCTCGGAGATCAGCGCGCGGTCGACGCCGGCCAGGTAGGCGGTGATCAGCGAGGTCTCGCCGGAGTAACGGCCGAAGAGCTCCACGACGGCGATCCGCTCGTGGGACCCGGTGCTGGTGCGCAGGTTGTGGATGAACTCGACACCGCGGCTGACGGCGGTGGAGAACCCGATGCAGTAGTCGGTGCCATGGACGTCGTTGTCCATCGTCTTGGGGATGGCGATGACCGGCACGCCCTCGGTGTGCATGCGCAGCCCGTAGGAGAGCGTGTCGTCACCGCCGATGGGGAGCAGCGCGTCGACGCCGAGCGCCTCGAGCACCCGGATCACGTGGGGGGTGAGGTCGTGGGGTCCGTCGCCGCTGATCCGGTCGCGGAGGAAGTCGGGGACGTCGTCGGTCTTGACCCGTCCGGGGTTCGTCCGGGACGAGTGGAGGAAGGTGCCGCCGCTGCGGTCGACGGTGCGGACCCGGGCCCGGTCGAGGGGCATGGTGTTGGCGGCGATCGAATCGGGATCGTCCGGGTCGCAGTGGAGCAGTCCGCCCCAACCGCGTCGGACGCCGATGATCTCGTTGCCCGAGTCGACGACGCGGTTCACGGCGGCCTTGATGCACGGGTTCAGGCCGGGGACGTCGCCCCCGCCGGTCAGGATCGCGACGCGCACGGCGCCTCCCCTCGGAACGGGTGTCGGACGGGCCACGTTGCCCGGCGGAGAGCTTCGCGCGTCCCGACGACGCCACGGCGGTCTCCGGTCGGCCCTCGTCCGGTGTGACGAGAGGCACGGGAGCGGACCGGGGGTCCCGCCGTACCCTCGGCCGGCGCTGTCTCCGGTTCCGAACGGCAGCTTCACGAGGTGAACATGTCGTCCCGAATCGCTCAGCTGACTCCTTCTCGCGCGTGGCGCGACCAGTGGCGGGGGAACCCCCGGGCCGAGCTGCTCGCCGGGCTGCTCGTCGCGCTGGCGCTGATCCCCGAGGCCATCTCCTTCTCGATCATCGCCGGCGTCGACCCCAAGGTCGGGCTCTACGCCTCGTTCGTGATCGCCATCTACATCGCCTTCTCGGGTGGTCGGCCGGGCATGATCTCGGCGGCGACCGGCGCCATGGCCCTCGTCGTGGTGCCCCTCGTCGAGGAGCACGGCGTCGGGTACCTCTTCGCCGCCACGATCCTCGCCGGGGTGATCCAGATCGGCCTCGGCGTGCTCGGCGTCGGCACGCTGATGCGCTTCGTCCCCCGGACCGTGATGGTCGGGTTCGTGAACGCCCTGGCCATCCTGATCTTCCTCGCGCAGGTGCCCCACATCCTGCTCTCCGACGAGGGCGCCGACCGGTCCGAGCTGCCGATGAACCTGGCGTTCGTCCTCGCCGGTCTGGCGATCATCTACGGGCTGCCGCGCATCACCACGGCGCTGCCGTCCCCCCTCGTCGCCATCGTGGCGTTGGCGGGTGCGGCGTCGGTCTGGGGCCTGAGCCTGCCGACCGTCGGCGACATGGGAGAGCTGCCCTCGGCGTTGCCGACCCTCGGACTGCCCGACGTCCCGCTCACGCTCGAGACCCTGGGGATCATCCTGCCGTTCTCGATCACCCTCGCGCTCGTCGGTCTGCTGGAGTCGTTGCTCACGGCGCAGCTGCTCGATGACCTGACCGACACCGACTCCGACAAGAACCGGGAGTCGAAGGGCCAGGGTGGCGCCAACGTCCTGACCGGCTTCTTCGGTGGGATGGCCGGCTGCGCCATGATCGGCCAGTCGATGATCAACCACCGGTCCGGTGGACGCACCCGGCTGTCGACGCTCGCCTCCGGCGTGTTCCTCCTGGTGCTGATCCTGGCCGCCGGCGACCTCGTCGCCGACATCCCGATGGGCGCGCTGGTCGCCGTGATGATCATGGTCTCGGTCAGCACCTTCGACTGGCGGAGCATCTCGCCGTCGCACCTGCGGGCGATGCCTCGTCCCGAGGTCGCGGTGATGCTGGTGACGGTCGGGATCGTGGTGATCACCCACAACCTGGCCTACGGCGTGCTCGCCGGGGTGCTGCTCTCGGCCGTCTTCTTCGTGCGCCACGTCGCCCACCTCGTCGAGGTCACGAGCGTCGTCGACCCCGACGCCATCGAGCGGCTCTACGCGGTCCACGGGCAGCTGTTCTTCGCCTCGACCAACGACCTCGTCCACGCCTTCGACTACGACGCCGTGCAGGTGAAGCGGGTCGAGATCGATCTCAGCAACGCACGGATCTGGGACACCTCGGCCGTCGCCGCGCTCGACGCGGTCGTCGAGAAGTTCGCGGACCGAGGCATCGACGCCCAGCTCGTCGGCCTGAACCGCCACGCCGAGCGCCTCCACCGGTCGACGACCGGGAAGCTCGGCGCCGGGCACTGAGTACTCGGCTCGTCGCGCCGCGTAGCGTCTCGAGATGGACTGGGTGCGCGAGATCGACGAGTTGCACGAGTACTTCGAGGCCTACTTCCTCGGGACGACCTCCTCGCTCGACCGACTGGAGGCGGCGCTCGCTCCCGGGTTCACGATGACCTCGCCGGACGGCAGTGTCTCGGGTCGCGCCGAGATCGTGCGGATGGTCGCCGACGGACACGCCCACACGAGCTCGTTGCGCATCGAGACGACCGACCACCACCTCGTCGTCGAGACCGGCCAGGTGACGGTGGCCAGCTACATCGAGACGCATCACCTCGCCGAGCGTCGCAACGACCGGCGCACGACCGTGGTCTTCGAGCGATCGGCCGAGGCACCGAACGGCCTCCGATGGCTCCACGCCCAGGAGACCTGGATCAGCTGACGTCGTGCGAGCGTCCGTGAGTGTGTCTCCACTGCCGGCACCTCGTGCGGGAGGGCCGTGACGTGGTCGCACGGCTCGTCGAGCTGCGTGATCGGGCGGCAGACGATCTGCTCGTGAGCTGGTTGCTGCGCTGGGACGACTGACCGCAGCACAACGGACGGACAACTCTCCGGTGGCGACGGTGCGTCGACCCGAGAGCTCGTAGGCTCGAACACATGTTCGATCTCGGGTCACTCGACGACGCCGCCTTGCTGGATGCGCTCGACGAGGCCGAGTGGGAGCTTCGCCGGGCGCGGGCGAAGTTCGCGGCCATGGCGGCCGAGGCCCGCCGGCGCGAGCTGCCGTCTGCGGACGGCCTGCGGAGCATGCGATCGTGGCTGGCTCACCGGTACCGCCTGACGCCGGCCGACGCCGCACGGCGGGTCCGCGACGCCGCCCTCGTCGAGACGTCCGGCTTCGGGGCGGCGATGCACGGCGCCGGGCTCTCCGGCTCCCAGGTCGAGGCCTTGGCGCGGGCGAGATCGAACCCTCGCTGCGGTGAGCAGCTGGCGGAGGTCGCCGACACGTTGGTCGAGCGTGCCGGTGAGCTGTCCGGTACGCAGTTCCGCATGGCCGTCGCCCACTGGGAGCGCCTCGCCGACTGCGACGGTCCGGAGCCCGACCCCGAGATCGTCCATGCCCGTCGGTCGGCCTCCTGGCTCCAGGGAGCCGATGGCACGTGGCAGCTGCGTGCTCGGTTCGCTCCGGCGCAGGGGGCGGTCGTGGCCGAACACCTCGAGGCCCATCTCCAGACCGCCTTCGCCGAGGATCTCGACGCCGCCGGAACCGACGGCGACCTCGGCCGCAGCGTCCCGCAGCGCCGAGCCGACGTGCTCGCCGACGCCGTCGTGCGGGCAGCCGACCACCACCGGGGGAGCGGTCCGGAGGTCGTGGTGAACGTGGTCGTCGACCACGACACCTTCGTGGAGCACCTGCACCGGAGGATCCGTGGCGGCGAACCGGGACGGCTCGGCTCCGGACGCGAACGGATCTGCCGAACGGCGAGCGGAGCCGAACTCCATCCCAACGATGCCGTGGCAGCCGCCATCGACGGACGGGTCCGGCGGGTCGTGTTCGACACCGCCGGCGTGGTCGTCGACCTCGGGCGGACGCGCCGGCTGTTCACGGGGGCGGCCCGGGCGGCCCTGGACCTCGCCGACGACAGCTGCGTGTGGGCCGGCTGTGACGCTCCGATCCGCTGGTGCCAGGGCGACCACGTCATCCCGTGGCACCGGGCCGGACCGACCGATCAGGCCAACGGTGGCCTCCTGTGCGCCCGCCACAACCGGATGAAGAACCACGGCTGGTCGACCCGGCGCGACCCGGACGGGAGGTGGCGGACGGTCCGACCCGACGGGTCGCCCGTGGACCCGGCGATCACGCCCTTCGACCGGCGGCCGCCGATCGGTGCGGCCGCATGAAGCCCCGGGACGACAGAACCCCAGGCGCCGGACGGCGACCTGGGGTTCGGTGTCGGAGTACGCCCCCTGGGACTCGAACCCAGAACCTGCGGATTAAGAGTCCGATGCTCTACCAATTGAGCTAGAGGCGCTTGCGACGGAGAGAGTGTAGCGACCACGGTCGCCACACCCTCTCGTCGTGTGGGGTGACCGAGGGGACTTGAACCCCCGACCTCCAGGGCCACAACCTGGCGCTCTAACCGGGCTGAGCTACGGCCACCACGGGACCGACGAGTGTAGGCGAACCCGGCTCGATCCACGACCCGGTTCCGTCCACGGTGCGAGCCGGAACGTCGGTCGGTCGGCGGCCGTGGTGTGGCACGCTGGCGATCCTGCCCCCGTAGCTCAGCTGGACAGAGCAGCGGACTTCTAATCCGACGGTCACAGGTTCGAATCCTGTCGGGGGCGCGCTGCACTGACCTGGGCCGGTCGGACTGCGGATCGTCGATGGTCTGCTCGCCCGGCGTCGTTGAACGACCGACGGGCGAGCCGCCGGTCGGGCCTCGGTGGGCCGTCAGCCGCGTGTGACGGACGGCAGGAGGCGGCCGGTTCGCCGGGTGTAGCGGACGTACTCGTCGCCGAAGTGGGTCCGCATCATCGACTCCTCATGGGGGATGCGCGCCACGCACAGCAGGGCGAAGCCGATGAGCCCGGACCAGCCGGCGATCCAGTTGTGGAGGACGAGGGGGGTCGATCCGTAGACGAGCAGCAACGACGTGTACATCGGATGCCGGACCCGCGAGTACACCCCGTCGGTGATCAGCGTGTGCTCGTCGCGGACCTGCAACGTGACGCTCCAGTTCCTGCCGAGATCGGCGTGGCTGCGCCAGAACAACCACAGCCCGAGCACGGCGAGTGCCGCGCCGACGGCGTAGGTCCAGGCGGCAAGTGCGTAGTCCGCGGCGTCGAAGACACCCGTGAGCAGGTGGACGAGTGGGATGACTCCGCCCGCGACCCCCACGAGGGCGAGGAGGGCCGACTCCGTGGTGCCCTGCCGGTCGTCGGTGATCGTGTTGTCACGGGTCGCACGGGCGAACGGGGAACGGAGGACGACGATGCCGACCGCCGAGGCGAACCAGATCGTCCATCCCCACCCGTTCTCCGGAGTCCGCAGGGCGAGCGCGACCACCACCGCAGCCACGACCACGCCCATGACGAGGCGACGAGCCCCGTTCGCCGTGTCAGGATCGTCGCTCACCAGAGATCCTCTCGAGTCGTTCCGCCCGATTCGTCAGCTACTGCCGAAAGCATGGAGTGCGGACCGAGCTCACGCAAGCGGTTCGATCCACGCGGCGGCGGTACGCTGTGCGATGTGGGTGATCCGGGGTCCCGGCGTCGTCGTCGAACCCGCGACGGCCGCCTCGCATGAAGGCGGCCAGGACCCGCCGCCGCATCGAGCGCGTGGCGCTCGAGCTGTTCGAGCGGGACGGCTACGACAACGTGAGCGCCCGCCAGGTCGCCGAGGCGGCCGGGGTGACCGAGCGGACGTTCTTCCGGCACTTCGCCACGAAGCTGGAGCCGCTGATGGGCCACCCCGATCAGCGGCTCGAGTACTTCACCGGACTCCTCCGCCAGCAGCCCGCTGAGCTCGACCCGCTCGAGGCCGTCTTGGCGACGATCGCCCACGAGGAGGCCGAGTATCCGCCCACGCCCGAGGATCTCCTCCGTCGGCGCATCGTCGCTGTGACGCCGTCGCTGCTCCCGGAGGTCAGGGCATTCGAACGCTCGATCGAGCTCGGCTTCGCGACGTGGCTGGCCGATCGCACGGGCCGCGCCGTCGATGACTTCGAGGTCGTCATGGCGGCCAGCATCCTCGCCGTGGCACGGCGCAACGTGCTCGAGGCCTGGGTCCGGTCCGACGGCTCCGTGACGCTCCTGTCGCTGTCGCAACGGGCGCTCGCGACGCTCGATCTGCACCTCTGACCCCGCCGCCGAAGGCATCCCGCGCGCGGCCGACCGCGGTCAGCCCGCAGTGTCGTGCCCGAAGTCCGACGCCGTTCCGTCCTCGTCCGTTCCTTGACGTTTTGACAGTCGCTGTCATAGCGTGAGGCTCACCACACATCTCGCGGTGGGCTGACAGAAGGTCCCGGATGTCCGATCGTGCGCCATCGAGCCCCCCTCACGCCGACGAGGTCGGTCCGACGTCGGGCGCTGGCGTGGCGGACGCCGCCGAGGACGCCGGCCTGTGGAGCATCGTCTCGCCGGTGCGTCGCGAGGTGTCGGTCGGCATGGCCCTCGCCGTGCTGGGTGGCGTGGCGTGGATCGCGTCGATCCTCCTGATCCTGCCCATCTCACGTGAGATCAGCAGCGACTCCCGCGACGCGGCGAGGGTCTGGTGGCTCGTCGCGCTCGGGCTCGCGCTCGTCTCGGTGGCCTTCCTCTGCCGCTCGTTCGCCTTCCGTGCCTCGCACCTCGGGGCGTTCCGGCTCGAGCAGATCCTGCGGACCGAGCTGACCGACCATCTCGCCGAGGTGCCGTTGGGCTACGTGGTCACCACGGGCTCGGGCACGCTCAAGAAGATCGTCCTGGACGACGTGCGCTCGTTGCACGGTTTCGTGGCCGACACCACACCCCTGCTCGCCAAGGCGATCGCGGCCCCGCTCCTCGGCATCATCGCCATGTTCGTCCTGGACTGGCGACTGGCGCTGCTCTCGCTGGCGATCTTCCCCCTCGGGATGATCGGGATGTACTTCGCCTTCCGGGACTACGAGGTCGGTCGTCGAGAGGTCGATGCGGCCAACGAGCGGATGAACACGATCGTCAACGAGTACGTGCAGGGGATGCACGTCGTCCGGCTGTTCGACGACGGCTCCGAGTCGTTCCGCCGGTACCGAGCCGCCCTCGACGACACCACGAGCACGCTGCGGGAGTGGAACGAGAAGTCACAGGGCGGGGTGTACGTGGCGCGCACGCTGTTCGCTGCGCTGCCGACCGTGCTGGTGCTGCTGGCCGTCGGGATCCCGATGTACCGGAGCGGCAGGGTCGACTTCCCGATGCTGGCGACGTTCCTCGCCCTCGGACCGACCGTCACCGAGTCGATCCTCCCGATCGTGTGGTTGCAGAACGCGATCGTGCGGGCGAGCGCTTCGGTGAAGCGGATCGGACGGCTGCGTGCGGTCGAGCGACTGTCGCAGCCGGAGTCGGGAACGTCGCCGGTCGACGGATCGGTCGAGCTCCGCGAGGTGAGCTTCCGGTACGAGGGACGGACCGATGACGCGCTCAGCGAGGTCAGCATCACGATGCCGGAGGGGACCGTCACCGCGCTCGTCGGGCGTTCCGGGGCCGGCAAGAGCACGATCGCGCAACTGATCCCGAGGTTCTGGGACGCCGGGGACGGAGCGGTCCTCGTCGGCGGGGTCGACGTCAGGGACATGACGCCCGAGCAGCTGATGGGAGCGGTGTCCTTCGTCTTCCAGTCGCCGTTCCTCCTCGACGACACCGTCGCCGAGAACATCCGACTCGGCCGGCCGGACGCCTCGGGCGCCGACGTGGAGGCGGCCGCTCGCGCCGCGCAGGTCCACGACTTCGTCGTTGCCGAGCTCCCCGATGGCTACGACACGATCGTCGGCGAGCGGGGCTCGAGCCTCTCGGGCGGCCAACGGCAGCGCATCACGATCGCCCGAGCGATCCTGCAGGACAACCCGATCATCGTGCTCGACGAGGCCACGGCGTTCGCCGACCCCGACAACGAGCTGAAGATCCACGAGGCGTTGGCAGAGCTCGCCCGGGGCAAGACGCTCATCGTCGTCGCGCACCGGCTCTCGACCATCACCGACGCCCATCAGATCGTCGTCCTCGACGACGGGCGGGTGGTCGACCGCGGCTGCCACGACGACCTCGTCGCCCGCGGCGGGTCATACGCTCGGATGTGGCAGCAGTTCAACGGCGCCCAGGAATGGCGTCTCCGAACCGCCGGTGAGCGTCGCCTCGACGAGCTCACGACCGAGGCGTCGACGTGATCACGACGCTGCGGAACCTCATCGAGGCGTGCGGCTCGAAGGCCGACCTCATGCGTCGCTCGCTCGTCCTGTCGTTCGCCTCTGCCGTCGCTCAGGGACTCGCCTACGCACTCCTGTTCCCGCTGTTCCGGGCACTCGTCGACGACTCCGACGACGTCTGGCGCTACTTCGGGGCGATCGTCGCCCTCATCGCCGTCGATGCGGGGCTGCGCTTCGCCGAGACCAGGCTGGTCACGCGCATCTACATCGAGGTCGCGTTCGAGACCCGCTCCGACCTCGGCCAACAGCTCAAGCGCATGCCGCTCCAGAGCCTGACCACCCGAGCGACCGGTGACCTCAACCACGTGCTGGTCGGGAACGTGAACGACGTCGTCGCCATCGCCGGCGGCATGTTCAGCGTCCTCATCAACATCATCGTGGCGCCGTTGGTCACGGTCGTCGCCACGTTCTTCGTCGATTGGCGTCTGGCCCTCGCCATGCTCGTGCTGTTCCCCCTGGCCCTCCCGGTCTACCGACTGATCCGACGTCAGGGCGCCCGGGACACCCGACGCACCACCGAGGCGCACGCCGACACCGCGTCGCACCTCGTCGAGTACACCCAGGGTCTGCCCGTGCTGCGCGCCACCCGCCAGGTCGGCGCCCGAGCCGAACGGCTCCAGGGTTCGCTCCGGCGTCTGCGCCGTGCCCAGGCGGACGGCGTCGAGATCGGGACGCTCCCCAGCGTGCTGATGGCGGCCCTCGTGCAGCTCGGCGTGGTCGCGATCACAGCGGTCGCGGTCGGTCTCACGCTCGGCGACCGTCTCGATGCCGCCGCGGCCGTCGCCGTGATCGTCATCGCGGTCCGCTTCAGTGAGCCGCTGTCGATGTTCGCCAACATGTCGGTGATGTTCGACTTCATGCAGGCCGCGGTCGAACGGATCAGCGAGATCCTGTCCGTCCCGGCGCTGCCGACCGGGGACGGGAGCCGCCGCCCGACCGGCTCGCACATCGAGGTTCGCGACGTCACCTTCGGCTACGAGGGCTCCGGCGATGTCCTGCACGACATCTCCTTCGAGGTGCCCGAGCGGAGCCTGACGGCGTTCGTCGGACCGTCGGGGAGTGGCAAGACCACCGTCGCCCGGCTCCTCACCCGGTTCGCCGATCCACGTCGGGGGGCCATCACGATCGGCGGGGCCGACATCCGGGACCTGAGCCAGGAACGGCTCATGGGGCAGTTCTCGGTCGTGTTCCAGGACGTCTATCTCTTCGACGACACGATCGCGGAGAACCTCCGACTGGCGAAGCCCTCGGCGACCGACGCCGAGGTGATCGCCGCCGCACGAGCGGCCAACTGCCACGACTTCATCACCGACCTCCCTCACGGCTACGAGACCGGCGTGGGTGAGATCGGCGGCGCGCTGTCGGGCGGCGAACGTCAACGGATCTCCATCGCCAGGGCCATCCTCAAGGACGCTCCTGTCGTCATCCTCGACGAACCCACCTCGGCGCTCGATACCGAGAGCGAGGCGGCGGTCCAGCGGGCCATCGATGCCCTCGTCGTCGACAAGACGGTCGTCGTCATCGCTCATCGCCTGTCGACCATCGTCGCGGCGGACCAGATCCTCGTGCTCGAGGACGGGCGCATCGTCGAGCACGGCCGCCACGACCAGCTCCTGGCCGCCGACGGGCGGTACGCCCGCACGTGGACGGCCCAGCGAGCGACCCGCCAGTGGCAGATCGCCGCCGTCTGAGCTCCCGGCGCGAGGCGCCGACCAACCCACCCGAACCCACCAGAGGATCGACCACGATGATCACCCGTACCCGCCGCCGGCATCGACTGACCTCGATGCTCCTCGTCCTCGGCCTCCTGGCCGCGGCCTGCGGCAGCGACGACACCGAGCAGGACGCCGCCGAGACCTCGGTGCCCTCGACCGCGACGACCGAGGGCACCGGCGAGACCCCGGCCCCCGACGACCTGGCCGAGGAGCTCGCCGACGCCGGAGCCGCCGATGACGAAGCCGCCGATGACGGGACGCGGCTCGTCCAGACGTCCTTCGGAGAGGTCGAGGTGCCGACGAACCCCGAGCGGATCGTCGCACTGGACGCGATCGCCGCGATGAACCTGATCTCGGTCGGCATCGAGCCGACCACGGTGTTCGACATCAACGGAGCCGAGGCGATCCGCACCGTGTTGGCGGACCGAGGGATCGCCCTCCGGTCGGACCTCGGGGACGGCTTCAGCGAGCTCAACTACGAGGCGGTGGCGCTCGAGGACCCCGACCTGATCATCATCGTTGCCGTCGACGGCTTCGAGAACCTGACCGGACCGCTCACCGAGATCGCACCCACCATCGTCATGCCGTTCCTCGGCACCTGGGAGGACGCGATGCGCGATACCGGCGCGCTGTTCGACCGCGAGGCCGAGGCCGAGACCGTCGTGACGGGGCTGCAGCAGCGGTTCGACGAGGTCGGCGAGACGGTCGCCGAGAACCCGTACTCCCTGTCGATCCTCGCGTCCGGGCTGGGCTTCCTCCTCGCGATGTCACCCGACGCCGCCATCTCGGCCACCGCCGCTGACATCGGGGTCACCCGGCCCGACGCCCAGCTGGGCGACATCGAGCCGTTCATGGGTCAGCCGGCGTTCCAGGTCTCCGAGGAGCTCATCACCGAACACGATGCGGACGTCATCGCGGTGCTCACCGGTGAGTTCTACGACGCCGGGGCCGTGACGAGCCTGCCCACCTTCGACAGCCTCGGCGCCGCCGAGGCGGGCAACGTCGTGACGGTCGACGGCGACATCTGGTTCACCGGGCACCCCTTCGCCGTCTTCTGGCAACTCGCCGACCTCGAGGCGATCGCGCTCGGGGACGCCGACGGCGGGATCGGCACCGTCGACGACAGCCTCGAACGGTGGAACGACTACCTGGAGCTCGCCGGCACATGACCCGCCGCCGATCGACGGCGCTGCGTGCGACGATGCTCGGCGCCGCCGTGGTCGTCGCCGCGTGCGGCTCCGACACCGACGGTGGCGGCGGGCCCGGAACCTCCGAGTCAGCAGCCGACGCGCTCACCGTCATCGCCACCGACATCGCCTTCGACGCGGCGACCTACGAGCTCTCCGCGGGGACGGTCGAGATCACGCTGGTGCAGCGAGGCCAGATCCCGCACACCCTCGCTCTCGAGGATGCGGACGGCAACGAGCTCGATCTCGGGCTCGCCGTCAACTCCGAGCGAACCGAGGCGACGACCACGATCGAGCTCGAGTCCGGCACGTATGTCCTCTGGTGCACGATCCCGGGACATCGAGACCTCGGGCAGGAGGCCACGCTCGCGGTGTCGACGTCATCCGCGACCGATGCCGCGGGCCGTGCGTCATGACGTGGCGGAACTGGGTCACCGCAGATCCGGTGCTCGCACGTTCACCTTGGACTCGTGTCGCCGATCGGCCCGCCCGTCACCCCACGACGATGTCGGTCCGTAGCTCGCCGAGCCCGGAGATCCGTTCGATGAGCTGGTCCGCGACCCAGATGTAGTTCTCGTAGAACGAGCCGAACGTCGTGGTGTCGAACACGATCGTCTGCCCCTCCTGCGCCACGGTGAGGTTCTGGTAGATCGGGGAGTCGAGCAGCGAGTCGTCGAACGAGGTCTCGATCAGGAGCAGGTCCGACTCGAGCCGGCCGAACTCCTCTTCCGAGAGCGCGAGCTGGAGGTCCTCGGCGGCGGCGGCGTCGTCGAGGACCTCGGCCCACTCGACGTCGGCTCGGTCGAGGACGTCACTGAGCGTCGAGGCCTGGACCGGGTAGACCGCCGGACCACCGAACTCGTCGGGCAGGGACTCGACGGTCGCCACCGTCAGCTCGCCGCGGTAGGGGGCGAGCACCTCCTCGAGCTCGGCGAGCTTCCCACCGAACTCGGCGGCGAGCGCCTCGCCGGCGGCTGCGTAGCCCGGGCCGAGGAGCTCGACGAAGTCGGCGATCACGGGTTCGACCGGTCGGAAGGTGTCGATCGCGACCGTGGGGGCGATCTGCTGCAGGCCCTCGACGACGTCGGTGGGCTGGGTGTACTCGTCGCCGAACGCGGCGAGCACGATGAGGTCGGGCTCGGCTGCGGCGATGGCCTCGAGGTTGATCTCGGCATACGAGCCGACGCGCGTGTCGATGGCGGCGATCTCCTCGGCGAAGTATCGCTGCACGCTCGGCAGCTCATCGGCCTCGGTGACCACGCCTGCCAATGGTGCGCCCAGCTCCAGGAGCTGGGGCAGCGCGTTGAACCGCTCGGTCGGCACGATGCGCTGCGGGTTCGCGGGCACCTCGACCGCCGTCCCGGTGCTGTCGACGAAGGTGCGGGTCCCCGGCTCGGTGTCGGCGACCGTCGTGGTGTCCGGTGCCGTGGCAGGAGCCGGGGTCGCCGCGACCGTGGTCGAGGCCGCCTCGCTCGTCGCCGGGGCCGTTGCGATCGTGGTCGGGGCCGCCTCGCTCGTCGCCGGGGCCGCCGCGCTCCCGTCGTCGTCGTCGCCGCACGCCGCCATGACCAGGAGCGACGCCGCGACGAGCAGCGCACCCCGCCTCCCCGCACCGGACATCTGGCCTCCCGCGATCGACGCGAACAACGAACGGATCGCATCGTCGTGCGATCGATCTGATCGCCGTGGCCACACGTCGTACCGGGACGGCCAACTTCCGGGTGTGGGCGCGGCCGTGCGTCCGCCTCGCTCGACGAGCTCGGTGGGTGCCATCCCGAGCTCGGCCCGGAACGCCCGCGAGAACGCCTCCCCGGACCCGTACCCGCACCGCCGAGCCACCTCGTTCACCGCAGCGCCGCCCCGCAGCAGCCGGATCGCCGTCTGGGCCCGCACCCGGAAGCGCCATCGGCCGAAGGGCAGGCCGGTCTCGTGAAGGAAGAGCCGACGGAGCGTCCGCTCGCTCGACCCCACGAGCGGGGCCCAGTCGACCAGCTCCCAGTCGTTCGCGGGGTCTGCGGTGATGGCGTCGGCGATGGGTCGGACCCGCGGGTCCGTCGGGTAGCGGATCGGCACCGGATCGGCGAGCAGGGCGCCGTGGAGGTGGTCGATCACCGTCGAGAGCAGCTCGGGTGCCCACGCGTGCCCGGGGTCGTCCCGGAGGCGGCCCAGGATCGGCGCCACCAGGTCGGCGAGGTCGACTCGGGCCAGTCGGTCCCAACCGTTCGGGCACGAAC
>JBCCTY010000078.1:0-15178 GCA_039197885.1 Actinomycetota bacterium
CCGCTGCGGGTCGTGTCGAGCGCGAACGGGTCGAGCTCGAACGAGTCGATCTTCTCGACGTCGACGCCATCGAGGTAGGCGTCGACCTCGGCCGTCGGGCCCACGCCGACGAAGGTGTCCTCGCGGACCGCGGCGACGTCGAACGTGAGGTCGAGGTCGCCGAGGTCGATCAGCGGGACCTGCTCGATCGGTCCGAGATCGAGCGTCCGGGTGACGAACCCCCGCGACTCGGTGCCGAAGACCTGGACGTCGGTGCCGACCTCGCCGTTGGGCCCCAGCGAGCTGCGGATGACGACCCCGCCGATCAACAGGCCGACACCGACCAGCGCGACGACCACTCCCAGGATCGCTCCGAGGACCTTCACGATCGACCACCTCCTCACCGCACCGTACGTCGCGCCCACCTGTGGCGGAGGGCACCGTGGGTTCGAGTTCGGTGTGGGGATCGCGAGCGCGACGAGTACCGTCGCGCCATGCTCAAGCTCGTCCTCCCGAAGGGATCGCTCGAGAAGGCGACCATGCAGCTCTTCGACGACGCTGACCTCTCGGTCAGCCGGAGCTCCTCGGTCGACTACAAGGCGACCGTCGCCGATCCCCGCATCGACGAGGTGCGGATCCTGCGGCCCCAGGAGATCCCGGTGTACGTCGCCGAAGGGATGTTCGACCTGGGCATCACGGGGCGCGACTGGATCACCGAGACCGACTCCGAGGTCGTGTCGCTCGGTGAGCTGCGCTACTCCAAGGCCACGGCTCGTCCGGTCCGCATCGTCGTAGCGGTGCCCGATGACTCACCGGTCCAGCGCATCGAGGACCTCAGCGACGGCGTGAAGGTCTCGAGTGAGTACCCGAGGATGACCGAGCGCTTCTTCGCCGAGAAGGGCATCGACGCCGACATCCGCCTCTCCTACGGTGCCACCGAGGCGAAGGCCCCCGACATCGTCGACGTCGTCGTCGACCTGACCGAGACGGGCCGGGCGCTGCGGGCGGCCGGGCTCCGGATCATCGACGAGATCGTCACCAGCTACACGGAGCTGGTGGCGAACGCCGAGGCCTACGCCGACCCGGCGAAGCGCAAGGCGATGGAGCAGGTCCACACCCTGCTCCAGGGCGTGCTGTCGGCGCGCGGCAGGACGCTCGTCAAGGTGAACTGCGCGGCCGAGTCGCTCGACAAGGTCATCGAGGTGCTGCCGGCGATGCAGTCGCCGACGGTCAACGAGCTCTTCGGCGGTACCGGCTACGCGGTCGAGGCGGTCGTGCCGAAGAACGAGATCAACGTGCTCGTGCCCGAGCTCAAGGAGCGAGGCGCGACCGACATCCTCGAGCTCCCGATCTCGAAGATCATCCCCTGATGATCCGCCGGTCGGCGGCGACCTAGATTCGGTCCATGGCGACCGACGCTGCGGCCATCGACCTCGTCGACCACCGGAGCTTCGCCGGCTCCCAGCCACACGCCGCCTTCGACCACCTGCGCACGGTGTCGCCGGTGCACCGCCACCCCGAGCCCGACGGGCCGGGCTTCTGGGCCGTGACGTCCCACGAGCTCGTGACCGAGGTCGGCAAGGACGCCGACCGGTTCTCGTCCGAGCCGACGATCATGCTGCGCGACCCCGACGACGCCGACCAGTTCGGCGACCACAAGATGATGCTGATGTGCGACCCGCCGCTCCACACCCGGATGCGGCGTCTGGTCAGTCGCCGGTTCACGCCCAGGTCGATCCGTGCGCTCGACCAGGGCATCTCGACGCTCGCCACCCGGATCGTCGACGAGGTGATCGAGCAGGGCGAATGCGACCTGGTGTCGGACCTCGCCGGCGAGATGCCCAGCTTCGTGATCGCGGACCTCCTCGGCATCCCGCTCGAGGACGGCCGGGCCCTCTACCACCACACCGAGACGCTCCACTCGGCCACCGATGCCGTCGGGATCGAGGCCCAGCGCGCCGCGCTCGGGGAGATGTTCGCCTACGCCGCCGGCGTCCACGCCGCCCGCACCGCCGAGCCGAGCGACGACCTCGCGTCGCTCATCGCCAACGGGGGCGTGGCCGGTGAGCCCGTTGACGAGGTCGACTTCTTCCTCTGGTTCCTGCTCCTCGTCGATGCCGGTGGCGACACGACCCGCAACCTCGTGGGAGGCGGGCTCCACGCCCTGTTCGAACGGCCGACGGCGCTCGCCGAGCTGACGGCAGCACCCGACGACCTCCTGCCGACCGCCATCGAGGAGCTGCTGCGGTTCGTGAGCCCGGTGATCCACATGCGCCGCACCGCGACCCGTGACACGACCCTCGGGGGCCAGGACATCGCGGCCGGCGACAAGGTCGTGATGTACTACGGCGCGGCCAACCGCGACCCCGCCGTGTTCGACGACCCGCACCACCTCGACCTGCGTCGCGATCCCAACCCCCACGTGGCCTTCGGCGGTGGCGGTCCCCACTTCTGCCTGGGTGCCCACCTCGCTCGGACCGAGATCGCAGCGCTGCTCCGCGAGATCCTGACCCGCCTCGACGGCCTGCACCCCACGGCGGAGCCGGCCTGGATGGCGTCGAACTTCATCTACGGCCCCACGACGCTTCCCGTGGCCTTCACGCCGTCGCCGCGCACCTGAGCCCAGCGGCCGCTCAATCGTTCGCCGAGAGGAGCGCTCCGGGGTCGTCGGCGAGCGAGCGGAGGTCGATCGGCTGGTCGGTGTCCCGGTCGACGTGATGTCGCGGTCGACTCGGCCACCAGTTGGCCCGGCCGGCGAGCCGCATCAGCGACGGCACCAGGAGGGAGCGGACGACGAAGGCATCGAGGAGCACGGCGAGGGCGATGCCGATCCCGAGCACCTTGAGGTGGGTGACCTCGCCGGTCGCGAAGGCGATGAAGACCACCGACATCAGGATCGCCGAGACCGACAGGACCCCACCGGTGCGCTGGAGCCCGACGGCCACCGAGTCGACCGGGTCGCCGGTGCGGTCGTACTCCTCGCGGATGCGGGACAGCAGGAAGACCTCGTAGTCCATGCTCAGCCCGAAGGCCACGCAGAACATCAGCGTCGGGATGGCGATGTCGGTCAGGCCGGTCGGGGTGTACCCGAGCAGGTCGGCGAAGCGGCCGTCCTGGAAGATCCAGACGACCGCGCCGAACATCGCCGACAGGCTGAGGAGGTTCAGCGCGACGGCCTTGACCGGCACCAACACGCTCCGGAACAGCAGGCCGAGCAACGCGCTGGTGGCGAGGATCATCGCTCCCAGCACGAAGGGAAGCCGGGCCGCGACGTGATCGGTGTTCTCCACGAGCCGCGCCGACTCTCCGCCCACCAACACCGGTGATGGCGCCGGGATCGCGTCGATGGCCTCGACGAGCTCGCGGCCCTCCGGAGAGATCGGCTCGACGTCCGGGATGACCCGCAACCAGCTGTCGCGCTGGTCGACCCGGGCGACGCCCGGGAGCGACCGGAGCTCATCGACGTACGCCTCGACCTCGGGCTCGGAGCCGGCGGCGGGATCCTCGAACACGACCGAGATCGCGCCGCTCTCGATGCCCCCGAACTCCGACCTCACGGTGTCGAGCACGCGTCGTGCCTCGACGTCGGCCGGCAGGACCCGGTCGTCGTTCAGTCCCCACTCGATCCGCGTGAACGGCGACGCGAGCAGGAGCAGCGTCGCGATCGTCACCGTCGCCACCACGACGGGGCGTCGCATGACCCGGCGCGCCAGCCGGTACCAGCCACCTCGGGTGACGTCGCCGGGCACCGGGATCGGCCGCACCCGCCAGCGGTCGAGCCGGTCA
Organism: Actinomycetota bacterium; assembly: GCA_039197885.1. GTDB lineage: Bacteria > Actinomycetota > Acidimicrobiia > Acidimicrobiales > Poriferisodalaceae > JBCBSZ01. The sequence goes on from JBCCTY010000078.1 coordinate 3,766, forward strand.
CCGAGCAGCGCCATCACGGCCGGCAGGACCACGAGCGCACCGACGATGGCGACGAGCACGACCGCCACGCCCGCATAGGCGAACGACCGGAGCAGCGGCAGGTCGAACACGAGCAGTCCCGCGAGGCTGGCTGCGGTCGTCAGGCCGCTGATGAGGATCGACGGGCCGGCCGCCATGACCGAGTCGGCGACCGCGGTCTGCGCGGAGATGGCGGACGGCCGGAGTTCGCGGTATCTCGACACGAGGAAGAGGGTGAAGTCGATCGACATCGCCAACCCGAGCGCCGTCATCACGTTCTGGGCGAACACCGACACCGGTACGAGGTCGACGAGCACCCGCAGCGCGACCAGCGTGCCGACGATCGCCACGATCGCGACGACGAAGGGCAGCAACGCGGAGACGACGGTCCGGAAGACGACGAGCAGGATCAGCAAGGTGATCGGCACGGCGATCAGCTCGGCCAGCACGAGGTCGGCCTCGGTCTGCTCGATCAGCGCGGCGCGGGCGGCACCGGTGCCGCCGACCTCGACGTCCACCTGCTCCGTGCGCAGGTCGCGCAGCACGGGTGCGAGGTCGGCGGCGGACACCTGCACGGCCTCGTCGTCGCCGGGCAGGTGGGCGACGACGAGGCCGGCGGTCCCGTCGACGGTGCGGAGATCGGCAGCCTGGGGGTCGCGCTGGCTGCCCAACAACTCGGCACCGGCGTCGACGATGATGGCTTCGATCGAGGCGGTGACCTCGTCGACCTCGGGATCGTCGAGTCGGTCGGCGCTCACGAGAACGATGAGGTTCGGTGTGCCGAGCCCGTCGCGTGCGTCGAGCAGCTCCGCCGCTCGGACCGACTCCGCTCCGTTCACCTCGTTGCCGCCCGTCGTCAAGCGCTCCGTGACGCCGGCCGCCCAGACGGCTCCGGCGGCCAGCAGCACGACGGCGACGACCACCACCGCCCTCGCGTGGCGGGTCGTCAGTACGGCGAGCGCGCGCATCATGCGGCCTGGCGGCGATGAGCGACCGCAGCGACGGCGGCATCGATCATCCGCATGGCGAGGTCGGCGTCCTCGTGGAGCAGATGGCGGTCGGCGTCCACCGTCTCGACGGTCACCGGTTCGTCCCGGTGGGCCGAGGCCTCTGACGCCGTCGCGACGACCGCGTTGCGGTCGATCCACGGATCGGCCGATCCGGCGATCAGATGGATCCGACCGCGGGCCGCCGCGAGGTCGGCCACGGTCCCGTCCCGTTCGAGGAACCCGTGTTCGAGGCAGTCGGAACGAAACGTCTGCGAGCGGACCTCGTGGTCGAGCACCGGCATCAGCTGCGGGAGGTCGTCCACGGCTGCGGCGAACCAGTCACGTCCGAGGATCCGGGACAGGGTGGATCGGAGTGCGACGACCGGCGTGACGAGGACGATGTCGAGCTCGGCGTCGCTCCGGGCGAGCGCTCGGAGCGCGCCACGGGCACCGAGGCTCACGGCGAGGACGCATGTCGGGGCGACCTCGTCGATGAGGTGGGCGCAGTCCTCGGCCACCTGCGAGACGCGGTAGTCGTTGATGGTCCCCGAGCCGTCGCCGACGTGATCGCGAGGGTCGAAGCTGATGGCCTCCATCCCCAGATGGCTGATCGCGTCGGTGAGGGGCGACAGCCAACGGGCCGGCACCCCGAACGGCGGGACGACCAGGCATCGACCGTGAGCGGCGCCGATCGGTGGTGACCGGTGGATCACGACGTGTCCGTCGAGCACGGGAACCCGGGATCGCTCGCCCACGTCTGACCTCCTGAGAACTGCGACGACCACCTGGCGTGGCCGTTGAGGCCGAACACTCCGACACCGGCATTGGAGGATGATTGGATGGAGGATCGAGCCGGGGGACGGGTGCGATCGACCGGGCTGCTCGCGTCCATGGGGGGCCGGACGTTCGAGATCGGGGTGCTGGGACCCCTCGAGTTGGCCGTGCGTGGCCGATCGGTCGACCCGGGCACCCGCAAGCAACGCCTGCTGCTGCTCCGGCTCGTCGCCGGTCGGGGACGGCCGGTCGCCCACGAGCAGCTGGTCGAGGCGCTGTGGGGTGACCGACCCCCGGGTGCACCGGAGGTGAGCCTCCGGTCCTACGTCTCGAACCTCCGCAAGCTCCTCGAACCCGACCGGGCACGGTGGGCGTCCTCTGCGCTCTCGGCGCTCGGTGACAGCTACGCGCTCACCCTGGAGGACGGCGCCCTCGACGCCGACCGCCTCGCCGAGGACCTCCGTGAGGCCCAGGCCGCGCCGCACCCGGAGCTCCGCCTCGTCCGCGCGGAGCGAGCGCTGCGACGCTGGCGCGGCACGCCGTTCACCGACGCCGATGGCGCGCCCTTCGCGCTGGCGCTCACGACGAGCTGGTCCGCGTTGCGTCGCGAGGCGATGGAGGAGCGTGCGGCCGCGCTGCTGGAGCTCGGTCGGCTCGGTGAGGCGGTGGTCGCCGGACAGGAGCTGGTCGGTGAGGACCAACTGGCAGAGCGCGGGTGGGCGCACCTCGCGCTGGCCCACTATCGGTCGGGTCGTCAGGCCGACGCCCTGGCGGCGATCGATGCGGCCCGTGAGGTCCTCCGCGACGAGCTCGGTGTCGATCCCGGCGCCGAGCTCCGCGAGCTCGAGCTGCGGATCCTCGATCACGACGACGAGCTCCGGGGTAGCGGCCGACTGCCCATCGATCCCAGGATCCTCGCCCCGCCGGCGGGCCGCGACGTCCTTGTCGGGCGCGAGGAGGAGCTCGGGTCGCTCCTGACGGAGCTCCGCAGGCCCGGCGGTGGGTCGGCGCCGGTCGTCGTGGTGACCGGGGCGCCGGGTGTCGGGAAGACCCATCTGCTCGACGCCGCCCTCGACGACATCGGTGCTGCCGTGCTCCCGGTCCGCGTCGCCTGCGATCCGGCGGGCGGTGCGGTGGGGCTGCTCGCGCTCGCCGCTGCGGTCGACGAGGCGCTCGAGGTCGTGGGCGACGAGGAGGCCGACGTCCTGCTCGGCGCCGACCGCGACATCCTGCGCGAGGTCGCAGCAGCGGGCAGGCCGGCGCAGGGGCGCGTCGATCCGGCCACCGACGACCCGACGCGCTTCCACCTCTTCGACGGCCTCGCCCGTGTGCTCGTCCGCCTGTCGCGCCGGCGACCGGTGGTCCTCGTCGTCGAGGACGCACACTGGGCCGGGCTCCGACTCTGGGAGTTCCTCGTCTTCTTCGTGTCACGCCGCTCGACCGGCGACCTCGCCGTCGTGGTGACCGCCCGTCCCGCCGAGGTGGACCGCGCCGCTCGTGCCCATCTGGCCCGGATCCAGAGCGTGCCCGGCGCGCAGCTGGTCGACCTGGGGCCGCTGGACGAGCAGGCGACGAGCGCGCTGGTGGTCGGCCAGCTCGGATCCGGTGCGGCGCCGCTCGTGAGCGAGATCCACCGGCGATCGGCGGGGAACGCGCTGTTCGCCCGTGAGCTCGTCCGCGCCCTCGACCCCGAGGACCCGGTCGGCTCGCTGGCGCGTCTCGATCCACCGGCGACGTTGCGCCAGGTGATCGTCGGCCGCATCGCGGAGCTGCCGGAGGCGGCCGACGAGCTGCTCACCGTCGCTGCCCTGCTCGGGTCGCCGTTCGACCTCTCGCTCGCCGCCGCGGTGGCCGACGTGTCGACCGACGACGCCGCCGAGATCGCGGAGTCCGGATGCCGGCGGGGCTTGTTGGTCGAGGGCGACGATCGCCCCGAGCTGCTCGCGTTCCGCCACGACATCGTGCGCGAGACGGTCGAGCGCGAGGTGACCCGCCGACGCCGGGCGCGATGGCACGCTCGGATCGGTGAGCGGTTGGCCGACGGCGCCGATCCCGATGACCCCGTCCGTGCGATCGAGGTCGCCCACCACCTGGCCCGAGGCGCGCCGGCGGGCACGGCGCTGGCGGCCGGCGAGGCTGCGCTCGCAGCGATCCGGGCCGCCTTCGGCCGCCACGAGCCCGATCTCGCCCGTCGCCTCGCCGAGACCGCCATCGCGGCCCTCGACCACGCCCCGGCGGGTACCGAGCAGACGCGGCTGCGGAGCCGCCTCTCCTGCGAGCTGTCCACGGCGGCCCGACGTCTCGGTGACCTGCCGACCGCGCACGTTGCATCCCGCGACGCGTTCGGGGCGGCGGCCGAGCTCGGCGACCTGTCGGTGATGGCCCGGGCCGCCGTGACCCTCGCCGGTGGTCCGCCGGGCCCGCCCTGGTGGGGATTCTGGTCGGCGGTCGACGACGCCGCGGATCGCGTGCAGCGGTTGCTCGATGCGGGGCCCGAGGCGCTCCACGCCGATGAGCTCGTCCTGCTGTGGTGCGCTCGTGCCTCCGACCTGAGCCGGGCGGGTCGGCACGCCGACGCCGAGGACCTCCTCGGTCGGGCGATGGTCCTGGCCGAGGGTCCGCTGCTCGAGACGGTCGTGTCCCTCGGGAGCTGGCGGATCGCCGACCTCGGTGGTTCGGCCGTCGAGCGAGCTGCTCGGGGGAGGGAGGTCCTCGATCGGGCGCGAGCCGCGGACTTCGCTCCCGGCATGGCCGTCGGCCACCGCTGCCTGGCGGGCAGCGGCGTCGAGCGGGGCGACCTCCCGGCGGCCCGGCGAGAGCTGAACCGGATCGAGGCGGTCGCCCAGCGCCACCGCTCCGAAGCGGTGGCCTACGACGCGATGACGTTGCGCACCGCGCTCGACCTCTTCACCGGCCGACTCGCCGACGCCGAGCGGGGCCTGATCGCTGCGCTGGAGCGGTTCGGCCACTTCGGTCGCGGGTGGTTGGGCGTGCTCGACCTCCAGTTCGTCCGACTCTTCTACGAACAGCACCGGATGCACCTGCTCGAGGCCCAGCTCCGCCAGCGCATCGCCGAGGACGACGCAGCGCCGTGGAACGCCGGCCTGGTCACCCTGCTCACCGCCCACGACCGGCACGACGAGGCACGCGAGGTGCTGGCCGCGATGTCGCGAGACGACCTCGTCCGCTCCGGCGAGCCGGCCGCGCAGTTCGTGCCCTCGGCGCTCTTCGCCGATGCCGTCGTCGACCTCGACGATCGCGAGCGTGCCGAATGGCTGGTGGCCGAGCTGGAGCCGCGGGCCGACCGGCTGATCTCGATGTCGAACGGGATCCTGTTCTCGGGGTGGTTGTGCCTCCCGGTCGGCCGACTCCTCGGCCTGCTCGGCGACGACGGGCGGGCGAGGCATCATCTCCTCGACGCCCGGCGACGGGCGGAGGAGGCGGCGAGTCCGCTGTTCGAGCTCCGGGCGAGGGTCGCGCTGGCCGAGCTCGACGTCCGCGCCGGGCGGCGCGACGACGACGCCATCCGATCGCTGCTCGACGAGGCGACGGCGGCCGGCTATGGCGTCGTGGCGGCGTCGATCGGGCGGCTCAGCCCTCGCTCTGCATCCTGTTGTTGACCTCGACGAACGCCATGCGGATCTGGTTGAGCGCCTCGACGAGCGTGGCCTCCTCGGCGAGCCGCCCCTCGAGGTTCTCGACGAGCAGGGCGACGGCGTCGATCGCGAGCGCGGCCTCCTGGAGGTTGGGCGGCTCCGAGGTCAGGTGGAGCGCGCCGAGCTCGTAGAGCCCCATCACGTGGTTGGCGACCACGACCGCCGCCGGGGTCTCGAGCAGCTGCTCGCGGGCAGCCGCCATCTGCTCCTGCATCTGGCGGTAGAGGTCGGGATCGACCTCGCCGTCGGGACCGAGGAGCTCCTCGGGTACGTCATCGGGTGGAGGTGTGGCCGGGCCGCGGCCGCGGTCGTTGCCGTCGTCACCGACGGGGACTTCCCCGCCGGGGGTCCAGATCGAGCTCACCAGGGCCTCCGAGGCTCACGTCGTGTGAAGGGAAACGTTGCGCTGCTACCCTACGTCGCAACAGACGAGGACAAGCGGGGCCGAGCGCCCCCACCCGGCCACGCAGCACCACAGGTGCGTCGGGTCCGACCCGCCCCGCGGGTCACGTGCCGGGTCACACCGGCTCGAACGGAGGCGAACGCACCGGGCCCGTGGCCCGGAGGCGTCGGTACCGCTGTCCCTGAAGGAGGCAGATCGAGCCCGTGCACACTGGAGACCGGCAATAGCTCCCCCCGCGAACGACGAGCCGCGCATCAACGATCGCATCCGGGCCCGCGAGGTCCGCCTGATCGACGCCGACGGCAGCCAGATCGGCATCAAGCCACTCCCGGAGGCGATGTCCATCGCCCGGGCCCGTGAGCTCGACCTGGTGGAGGTGGCCGCCGAGGCCAACCCGCCCGTGTGTCGGATCATGGACTACGGCAAGTACAAGTACGAAGCGGCGCAGCGGGCCAAGGAGTCACGGAAGAAGTCGCGTCACTCCGACATCAAGGAGATGAAGTACCGGCCCAAGATCGGGCAGGGCGACTTCGACACCAAGACCCGCAAGGTCGAGAAGTTCCTCGGCGAGGGACACAAGGTGAAGATCACGATCATGTTCCGTGGTCGCGAGATCTTCCACCCCGACCTCGGCATGGCGATCCTCGACCGGGTCGCCGAGCGGGTCGAGGAGGTCGGTCAGGTCGAACAGGCCGCCCGGCTCGACGGCCGCAACATGACCATGGTGCTCGCGCCCGATCGTCGGGCCGCCATGTCCCGCCGGGACAAGGCGAAGGCCGACGGCGGCGACGCCGAGACCGAGAGCAACTGACACCGCGGCGCCGGACCGGCGCCGTGACAGGAGAACCCCCGACATGCCCAAGACGAAGACGCACAAGGGCGCCGCGAAGCGCTTCAAGAAGACCGGCACCGGCAAGCTGCGCCGCCGCCAGGCCAACAAGAACCACATCCTCGAGAAGAAGGCCCCCAAGCGGAAGCGTCAGCTCCGGGGCCCCGCCGATGTGTCCAAGGCCGACAGCGACAAGATCAACCGCCTCCTCGGCCACTGAGCCGAGCGACGACCCCCGAGGAGAACAGCAGATGGCTCGCGTCAAGCGTGGCGTCCACGCCAAGAAGAAGCGCCGCGTCGTCCTGAACCGGGCGAAGGGCTACTACGGCAACCGCAGCCGCTCGGTGCGCTCGGCCAACGAGGCCGTGATGCACTCGCTGCAGTACGCCTACCGAGATCGCCGCGCCCGCAAGGGTGACATGCGGCGGCTCTGGATCCAGCGGATCAACGCCGCCGCCCGTCAGAACGGCACCACCTACAGCCGCCTCATCGCCGGCCTCCGAGAGGCCGGGGTAGAGGTCGACCGCAAGATGCTCGCCGACCTCGCGGTGAACGATCCGGCGGCGTTCTCGGCCCTGTGCACCAAGGCGCAGGAGGCCGCGGCCTGACTCACGTGCGGCGACCGGACGTGGTCTCGCCGAAGAACGACAGGATCAAGCGGATTCGCCGGCTCGTACGTCGAGCCGGCGATCGCGCGTCCGAGGGCGTCTACGTCGTCGAGGGTCCCCGGGCGCTCGACGAGGTCGTCCGCCACGGCGGCGAGGTCGAGACCCTCCTGGTGGCCGACGGCTCGCCGGTTCCCGCGGTCGCTGCGGACGTGGCGTTGTCCATCGATGCCGACGCGTTCGCCTCGGTGGCCGACAGCCGCACGCCGCAGGGCGTGCTCGCCGTCGTCCGTCGAGGACCGGACGCAGGGGAGTGGCCGACCGAGGTGTCGAGCGCCGTGATCGCCGACCGGCTCGGCGACCCCGGCAACGTCGGGACCGTCGTCCGTGCGGCGGCGGCCTTCGGCGCGGCGGTCGCCCTCACCACCGGATCGGCCGACCCGTGGGGTCCGAAGGCCGTGCGATCCTCGGCCGGTGCGATCGCCTCGGTGCCCGTCGTGACGGGTCCCGTCGACGAGGTCGTCGACCTGGCGAGGGGTCGCGGTCTGCGGATCGTCGGCCTCGACGGCTCGGCGGACGCGCCTGTCACCAACGAGGCAGGCGACGTCGACGGTGCCGTGGCCTGGGTCGTCGGCTCCGAGGCGCACGGCCTCTCCGACGAGCTGCGGGCCCGGCTCGACGCGACGGCCCGGATCCCGACCACCGGCGACGTCGAGTCGCTCAACGCCGCGATGGCGGCGACGCTCGCCCTGTCGGCCTCCTTCGCCGCGCGTTCGTGACGACGCGGCCGCGCTCACGAGCCCTCGACCGCCGTCGAGGAGTAGTCGTTCGTGACGACAGCGACGACCTCGTACGCTGATCGCCGCTATGGATGCCGCTGAGCTGCTCGACGAGATCGGCGCCGCCGAGTCCGAGGCCCTCGCCTCGGTGGAGGCCGCCGACGACACCGAAGGACTCGCCGCGATCGAGCCCGGGCTGTTCGGCAAGGCCTCCACCTTCGGGCGTCTGAAGTCGGGCATGGGCCGGTTGGAGCCCGAGGACCGCAAGCAGGTCGGCCGGGCCCTCAACGACGCCCGGACCCGCGTCACCGGCCGCCTCGGTGAGCGACGCGACGAGCTGGCGGCGGTCGAGCGCCGGGCGCAGCTCGAGGCCGAGCGGATGGACCTCACCGAGGTCGTCGGCGAGGCACCGGTCGGCCACCGGCACCTGCTGTCCCAGACCGGCCGACGGCTGGAGGACATCTTCACCGGGATGGGCTTCCAGATCGCCGAAGGACCCGAGGTCGAGACCGACTGGATGAACTTCGGTGCGCTCAACTTCGCCGACGATCATCCGGCCCGCGACATGCAGGACACGCTCTACGTCGACTGGGGCGAGCCCGAGTCGACGCTGCTGCGGACCCACACCTCGCCGGTGCAGATGCGCACGATGCTCGCCGGTGGCCCACCGATCTACGTGGTCTGCCCCGGTCGGGTGTACCGGCGCGACACCGCCGACGCCACGCACATGCCGGTGTTCCACCAGATCGAAGGTCTCGTCATCGATCGCGACATCACCTTCGCCGACCTGGCGGGCACGCTCCACGAGTTCACCCGCGCCTACTTCGGTGAGGACATCGAGACGCGCCTGCGGCCGTCGTACTTCCCCTTCACCGAGCCGTCCGCCGAGTTCGACATCACCGATCCGCGCTCGCGGACCGGCTGGCTCGAGCTGGGTGGTTGCGGCATGGTCCACCCGAACGTGCTGCGCAACGGCGGCATCGACCCGGAGGAGTGGTCGGGGTTCGCGTTCGGGTTCGGCACCGATCGCCTCGCCATGATGCGCCACGGCATCACGATGCTCCGTGAGCTGTGGGCCAACGACGTCCGCTTCCTGCGTCAGTTCTGACGCGACCCCCGAAAGGCACCTGACATGAAGGCGAAGCCGCGCCCCGCGGCCGTGAGCTGCGAGGCGACCCGATGAAGGTCCTGCTGTCCTGGCTGCGCGAGTTCGCACCCCTCGAGGGGAGCGCGGAGGAGCTCGGCGACGTGATGAGCGACCTCGGCATGGCGGTCGAGGAGCTCACGACGTTCTCGTACCCGGGCATCATCGTCGCCCGGGTCCTCGAGACGCGCCCGCACCCCGACGCCGACCGGGTCCAGCTCGTCGACGTCGACACCGGTGACGGCGAGGCCCTCCAGATCGTCTGCGGCGCGTTCAACATGTCGGCCGGCGATCTCGTCCCGTTGGCCACGACGGGAACGGTGATGCCGAACGGCATGGAGATCGCCGCTCGCAAGATGCGGGGGCAGCTGTCGAACGGCATGTTGTGCTCGGCCGCCGAGTTGGAGCTGGGCGTCGACGGGGAGGGCATCATGCTGCTCCCCGCCGATGGCGGCCTGACCGTGGGTGGTCCGCTCGATGCGCAGCTCGGCCTGGCCGGGGATGCGCTCTACGACCTGGAGATCAACCCCAACCGGCCCGACGCGATGTCGATCGCCGGCGTGGCCCGTGACACCGCAGCCCGCCTCGGGGTGCCGTTCGCGATTCCCGAGCGCTCGGTCGCCTCGACCGGTCGCTCCGTCCACGACTCGGCGTCGGTCGAGATCGTCGATCCCGTGCTCTGTGGGCGGTTCGTGGCGACCGTCGTGCGTCGCGTGGAGGTCGGCGTCTCGCCGATCCAGCGCCAGCTGCGGCTGAGCCTCTGCGGGATGCGGCCGATCAACTCGGTCGTCGATGCGTCCAACTACGTCATGCTCGAGCTCGGGGTGCCGAACCACGCCTACGACCTGTCACTCGTCCCCGACGGTGCCCTCCGGGTGCGCCGCGCTCGCGACGGCGAGTCCCTGGTGACCCTCGACGACGTCGAGCGGACGCTCACCGACGACGACGGCCTCATCTGCGACGGAACCGACCGGCCGATCGGTCTCGCCGGGGTCATGGGGGGCGCCGACACCGAGATCGGCGACACGACCACCGACGTGCTCCTGGAGGCGGCGTGGTGGGATCCGCCCTCCATCTCGCGGACGGCTCGTCGCCATCACCTCCGGAGCGAGGCCTCGGCCCGCTTCGAGCGCGGCGCCGACCCGATGTTGCTCGAGGCCGCCTGTGTCCGCTTCGCCGATCTGCTCGGCGCGTCGCTCGACGATGGTGTCGTCGACGAGCGGGGCGAGCTGCCCTGGCCCCGCGACGTCAGGCTGCGGACTGCCCGTGTCGGCACGTTGCTCGGTACCCCGTTCACCCGGGAGCGGATCGCCGAGCTGCTGGAGCCGATCGGGTTCGCCTCGACGGAGGTCGACCAGGACCTCGACGTGACCGTCCCGACGTGGCGCTACGACAGCGAGACCGAGATCGACGTGATCGAGGAGATCGCCCGCCACCACGGCTACGACGCGCTCGGTCGCACCGTGCCGCGCTCGGCCGACACCGGCGCGCTGACCGCCTTCCAGCAGGACCGCCACCTGGTGCGCGACACCCTCGTCGGGCTCGGCCTCGACGAGGCGATGCCGTTGCCGCTGCTCGGGCCCGAGACCCACCTCGACGCGGGACTCGTCGACCACCGCCCACTCGTGCTCCTCAACGCGCTGACATCGGAGGAGTCCGTGCTCCGGTCATCGCTGCTGCCCGGCCTGCTCCGCGCCGTCCGGCACAACGAGTCGCACCGCAGCGAGCGCGTCGGCCTCTTCGAGATCGGCAAGGTGTTCCAGCGGGGGATCGCGGGCGAGGATCTCCCCGACGAGCGCGAGCACGTCGCCGTCGCGCTCGCCGGTCGAGACGCCGCCGATGCCAAGCGCACGCTCGATGCGGTGCTCGGAGCGGTCGCGTTGCCGGGCGCGCACATCGAGAACGCCGACGACCTGGGCGGGCTGCACCCGACCCGCGCCGCCCGCGTCCTCGTCGCCGACGAGGAGGTCGGCGTCGTGGGCGAGGTCGACCCGGCCGTGCTGGAGCGATTCGAGATCACCGGTCGGGTCGGCTGGCTCGAGCTGCACCTGGGCCGGATCCTCGAGCTGCCCCATGGCGAGCACCCCTACCGCGAGGTCAGCCTGTTTCCGTCGAGCGACATCGACCTCGCCTTCGTCCTCGACGAATCGGTCGGGGCCGACGCGGTGGAGCGGACCCTGCGGGAGGCCGGCGGCGCGGAGGTGGTCGACCTCCGG
>JBCCTY010000079.1:0-14975 GCA_039197885.1 Actinomycetota bacterium
ACCACTCGACCTGTGCCGGGCCGCTGACCTGCGAGACGAAGTACCCGGCTGCGTCCACGACGGGACCAGGCGGCTCCTCGGCGGCGGCGGGCGTCACCGGCCACGTGAATGCCAGAGCGAGGAAGCAGCCGAGCAGGATCCAGAGGGGCATGGCCCCACCGTAGGCACGGCATCGGGCCCGCCCTCCAGCGTTCCACCGAACACTGTGAGCGAGTTGTGTCAGCTCTGCTGCCGGTCTGCGATGTCGTCCACGAAGCTCCGCAGCCGGTCGAGAGCCGCCGGGTCGGGATCACGGTGCCGTCCGAGGCTGATCTTCAGGTCCTCGTAGGCGGTGGCCTCGAGGCCGCAATCGCGGCACACCTCGAGGTGGGCGGCCACCTCGGCCGCCGTGGGAGCGTCGGCCTCACCGTCGAGATAGGCCTGCAGCACCTCGGCGACGCGGAGGCACTCGGCCGGCTTGCGGCCGAACAGCCGCTTGAAGATGTTCACCGTCTCCTCCTCACGCCCGCCGGTGGAAGCCGGCTTGTTCCAACTGCTCCCGCATGCGCCGCCGCGCCCGGTGCAGTCGGCTCATGACCGTGCCGACGGGGACGCCCAACGCATCGGCGGCGTCCTGGTAGCTCTTGCCCTCGATGTCGACGAGCTGCACGACGCCCCGGAACTTCTCGGGGAGCGCCGCCAACGCGTCGTCGACTCGCGCATCGAACACGGGATCGACCACCACGTGCTCCGGCGACGTGGACTCGTCGTCGTCAGCGGTCCGCTCGAAGGTGGCATCGGGATCGTCGAGCAGCTCGGGGCGCTTGCGACGCACCCGGTTGATCTGGGCGTTGCGCAGGATCGTGAGGAGCCAGGCCCGCGGGTACCGGCCGTCGAACCGGTCGATGGCCCGGTAGGCCCGGAGCAGCGTGTCCTGAACGAGGTCCTCGGCGTCGGTCGGGTTGCGGGTCAGCGACCGGGCGACCCGATACATCACGTCGAGCTCCGGCAGCACGTACTCGCGGAACCGCGCGTCGCGATCAGCCTGATCGGTGCCCGCCTCGGGTGCTGCCATCAGTGCCGTCACGCTCCTCGGAACTCGGCTCCCCCGTTCAGCATTCCGTGGCGTTCAGGCGGGGTGGCCTCAGGAGTAGTACGGGTTGTCACCACTGGCGTGATCGGTGACGTCGATCACCTGGGTGACGCCGGGCAGATGCTCCTTCAGGGTCTGCTCGATCCCGGCCGCCACCGTAGCCCTCGACATGGCACAGCCCTGGCAACCACCGCCGAGGCGCACGTAGACCTCACCACCCTCGACGCCGACCAGCTCGGCGAACCCGCCGTGGGCGGCGATCGCCGGGTTGATCCGCTGATCGAGCAACGCACGGATGTCGTCGGCGAGCTCACCCGTCAGCTCGAGATCTTCCGGATCGGGCAGCGTCGGCCGATTCGGGTTGCGCAGCACGAGACCGGGCTGACCCGCCGTGCTCGGGAGGTCGAGCGTCGCGCCCTGGAGCTTGTCGACGTCGCCGGCGGGCACGATCACGGGCAGACCGGCCTCGACCAGGAGGTCGGAGGTCTCGCGCTCGTCGATCACCTCGAAGGCGAGGTCGTAGGTGTAGTCGACCCCGCGAACACCGGTGACCTCGATGCGCAGCCCGAGCGCGTCGGCATCGTCCTCACCGGCGCGCAGCTCGAGGATCCTGGTGAGGGCCTCGTCGCTGATGGTGAGGACGGGCTCGGTCTGCGTCGTCGTCATGACACGAATACTACTAGCGCCGTAGGAGAAATCACCGAGTCGCCCGGAGCCGGACCAGCGTGTCGAGCGCGATGCGAGGCCCGAGCTCGGTCTCGACGGTTCGCTCGACGACGCCCGCCGCCTCGATCGAGAAGCGCGAGGGCGAGAAGTCGGCGGCGACCTCCTTCGGCGACCACAGGACCTCGGGATCGGTCGGCCCTCCCCACCCGTCACGCAGGTTGCGGAGGTCGTGACCGATGAGGAGGAACGTCGCACCCGGGGCGAGCGCCCAGCGGACCCGCTCGAGCAGTCGGCGCCGATCCGATGAGGGGAGGTGCAGGTAGGACACGAGCACGAGGTCCCAACCGTCGCCCCGATCGTCGGCGAGGTCGACGTCGACGGTGAGGGCATCGCCGACCCGCAGGTCGACCGTGAGGGAGCCGGCCGCGGCCCGCCCCCGCTCGATCCCGACCTCGCTGACATCGACGCCGAGGACGTCCCACCCCTCCGCGGCGAGCCAGATCGCGTTGCGGCCCTCGCCGCACGCGAGGTCGAGCGCACGACCGGCGGGGACGGGCCGATCGGTGAGCTGCTCGACGAGGAAGCGGTTCGGCTCCACGCTCCACTGGCGGCCTGCCCGGTAGCGGGCGTCCCAGTCGGCGGCCGACATCGTGCCCGGCGGGCGGCCGGGCTGCGCCTCGCCGACCCCGCCGTGCTCGTCGTTCATCGCCCCGCTCCCGACTCGACCGGCGACGACCCTACGAGGTCGTCAGCGGTGCTCGCCACGGAGGGTGGGACCCCTTCAAGTCGGGGGTGGTCGACCGATGGAGGGGCGTGATCATCCGTGGAGCCGCCGCCGTCCTGGTGACGTCGCTGACGTTGGTCGGTCCCCTCGCCGCCGGTGCCGGCGAGGCGACGGACGACGGCGTGGACCTCGCCGTCCTCGAGCGCGACGCCGACGGCGAGCTCAGCGTCCGCGTCGTGGAGTCGGGTGCGGTCGTCGGTGCCTCGGCCGACACGACCGTCCTGGCGATCGAGCCCGTGGGCACGGTCCGGACCCTGGTCGAGCCCGATTCGGACCCGTTGCGGTCCAGCCAGTGGGGCCTCGACGCGATCGAGGTCGAGCAGACCTGGGACGCCGTCGACGGCACCGGGACGACGATCGCCGTGATCGACACCGGTGTCCGCGCGACCCACGAGGACCTCACCGGGCGGCTGCTCCCCATCGTCGACCTGCTCGACGGCCGGGTCGACGGCACCGAGGCCGACCACTTCCACGGCTCGCACGTCTCGGGGATCGCCGTGGCGACCGCCGGCAACGACCTCGGGATCCGCGGCGTCGCCCCCGGTGCGAGGGTCCTACCGATCCGTGCGCTCGGCGTGAACGGCACCGGCTCCACCGCCACCGTCGCCGAGGGCATCCTCCACGCCGTCGAGCAGGACGTCGACGTCATCAACCTGAGCCTCGGGGCCAACTCGCCGTCGACGGTCATCAACGGTGCCATCGAGCACGCGATCGCCAACGACATCGTGGTCGTCGCCGCCGCAGGGAACTCCGCCGAACGGGGGAACCCCACCATCTGGCCCGCCGCGCTGCCCGGCGTCCTGACCGTCGGGGCGATCGACGCGACCGGGGGCCGGGCCTCGTTCTCGAGCTTCGGTCCCTACGTCGACGTCGTCGCCCCCGGCCGCGACGTCGTCTCCACCCAGCAGCGCGACGACGGCGCCTACGGCGGTGCCAGCGGAACATCGATGGCCGCACCCCACGTCGCTGCCGTCGCAGCGCTCGTCCGCCAGGCCGATCCCTCGCTGAGCGAGGCGGAGGTGCGAGAGCTCGTCACCTCGACCGCGACCGACCTCGGCGCACCCGGTCGCGACGACCAGACCGGCGACGGACTGGTCGATCCCGACGCCGCCGTCCGATCCGTCATCGGTCCGGCACCGGTACCGGGGCAACCCGTGGCGAGCCCGTACACGCTCGTGACCGACACCGGCCGCGTCATCTCCCCCGGCGCCGGCGTGCCCTTCGGCGACGGCCTGACCGACGTCCGTCTGGCGAAGCCCGTGGTCGCCGCGGCGGCGAGCGACGACGGCTACTGGATGGTCGCCGCGGACGGCGGGATCTTCGCCTTCGGCGACGCCCAGTTCTTCGGCTCCATGGGCGGCACCCCCCTCAACCAACCCATCAACGGCATGGCCGCGACCTCGACGAAGCAGGGGTACTGGATGGTGGCGAGCGACGGCGGGATCTTCGCCTTCGGCGACGCCCGCTTCTTCGGCTCCATGGGCGGCACCCCCCTCAACCAACCCATCAACGGCATGGCCGCGACGGCGAGTGGCAACGGCTACTGGCTCGTCGCAAGCGACGGCGGGATCTTCGCCTTCGGCGACGCCCGCTTCTTCGGATCGACCGGTGGCATCGACCTCGTCAGCCCGATCGTGGGCATGGCGGCGACCACGACGGGCCAGGGCTACTGGCTCGTCGCGGCCGACGGCGGCGTCTTCACCTTCGGCGATGCGACCTTCCACGGCTCGGCGGCGTCGCTCGGCCTGGACGAGCCGGTCGAGGGCATCGTCGCCTCACCGAGCGATGACGGCTATCTCATCGTGACGGTGTCGGGTGAGCTGCACGCCTTCGGTGACGCCGTCCACCCGGGCGAGACCGCAGCCACGAACCCCGGCGAGCGCGTCGTCGACATCATCCCGGGCTGAGCTCGGCCTCCAGGAGCTGCGCCAGCTCGACCGGTTGATCGCCCTGCACGCTGTGCCCGGCGTCGGCCACCACCACGACGCGGGCGTCGGGCCGGCGCCGACGGAGCTCGGCGACGTCGTCATCGTCGACCACCGGTGAGCGGTCACCCCGCACGAGCAGCAGGGGCTGGGTCGTCGCCGCGAGGTCGTCCCACATCCCGGCGCGGGCGGCGTCTGCCATCTTCGGTTCGACGGCCGGTGTGCCGTCGGCCGGGCCGCGGCGGTCATAGCGCCACTCCCACGATCCATCGTCGAGCTTGCGGGCGTTGTGGACGATCCCGCGCCGCAGCGAGGCCTCGGACCGGGTCGGGTTGTGCTCGACGGTGCGATCGAAGATGTCGGAGAAGGCGGGGAACGACTGCGGGCCGGCGATGAAGTCGTGGATCTCCTTCGCCTTGTCGCGGGTCACGCCGGGCGTGATGTCGACCATGACGAACCGTCGAACGAGATCGGGCCGCTGTCGGGCGAGTTGGAGCACCGTCATTCCGCCGAGCGACATGCCGCAGATCAGGGCGGCGGTGGCGGCATGCTCCTCGACGAACGCCGCGAGGTCCCGGGCGAGCTCGGTCGGGTGGTAGGTCCGGTCGTCGCGCCACGACGAGTGCCCGTGGCCGGGGAGGTCGACGGCGAGCGCGGGACGTCCGAGGCGGATGAGCGTGCTGTCCCACGTGTGCGCGTTCTGCGCCGACCCGTGGACCACGACGAGCTGGGGATCGGTGTCGCCCCACCGCAGCCCGCTGACCGTTCTGCCGTCGACGAGCCGGGTCCCGATGCGTCGCACCGACGGGACCGCCGAGGCGTCGACGTGGACGTCGGCGGCGTTCTCGTGGAGGTGGGCCCACTCGTCGTAGACCCACTCGTCGTCGGCGGGGTCGAGCACCATCAGGCGGTCTTTCGCATCGTGACGTGGGGGATGCCGTCTTCCAGGAACTCCTCGCTCTCCGGCGCGAAGCCGAACCGGCCGTACCAGTCGGAGAGGTGGGCCTGGGCGTCGAGCACCCAGGGGCCGTCGGACCGATCGATCGCGGCGGCGACGAGCGCTGCGGCGAGACCGTCGCCCCGATGACCGGGATGGGTCGCGACCCGGCCGATGCGTCGCTCGGCACCGTCGTCGAGGAGGCGTGCCGTGGCGGCGACCTCGCCGTCGCGCTCGACCCAGAGGTGGGTCGCCTCGACGTCACGCCCGTCGATCTCCGGGTACGCGCACTCCTGTTCGACCACGAAGACGTCGACGCGGAGCCGGAGGAGGTCGTGCAGCGTCCGGGGGCTCAACTCGTCGAACGGCGCGTCGAGCACCGGGTCGGTCACGAGACGATCCACTGCACGACCAGCAGCACGGGGCCGATCATCAGCGAGGCCACCAGCAGCATCAGGACCCAGTAGGTGACGGGACTGCGTTGGCGGAGCGTCGGCACCTCAGGGACGTTGCGGGTCCCGGCTTCCGTGATCCGACGGTTCTCGCGGCGGTTGGCCATACCCGCAGCGTACGGCCCGGGGCCCTACCCCTCCATCTCGGTCGACAGCTCCAGCCATCGCTCCTCGGCCTCGGTGACGCCGGCCTCCACCTCGCCCAGCTCCTCGGCGAGCGCCGTCCGCTGCGCATGGTCGAGCGCCGGGTCACCGACGGCGCCCGCCAGCTCGTCACGGCGCTGGGTCAGACCCTCGAGCTCGCGCTCGGCTGCGGCGATGAGCTTGCGCAGGTGGTTGGGCGAACGTCGCCCCGATCGCTTCGGAGCCGCGTCGGCGACCTTCGGCTTCGGTGACGCGCTCGGTCGTGCGCTCGACGCCCGGGCGTCGAGCCACTCCCCCAACCCGGTACCGATCTCGGTCACCCGACCGCCCTCCACGACGAGGAACCGGTCACAGACCCGCTCCAGCAGGGTCCGATCGTGGCTCACCACGACCACCGCACCGGGGAAGCCGTCGAGCAGCGCCTCGAGCGAGCGGAGCGTGTCGAGGTCGAGGTCGTTCGTGGGCTCGTCCAGCACGAGCACGTTGGGCCGGGCGGTGAGCGTGAGGATCAGCTGGATCCGACGCCGCTCACCACCGGAGAGGGTGCCGATGGGCGCCCACTGCGAGTCGTCGTCGAACCAGAAGCGGTCGAGGAGGGTGGCGTCGCGGTGATCGGCCTGGCGGGCGCCGCCGGCGACGGCGTCGCGCACCCGCAGCTCGGGATCGAGCTCCGCACCGAGCTGGTCGAGCTCACCGATGACGACCGTCGAGCCGTGCTTGACCGAACCGGCGACCGGATCGATCCGGCCCGTCATCGCACCGACCAGCGTCGACTTGCCGGCACCGTTCGGCCCGACGATCCCCAGGCGCTCGACGGGGCCGAGCTTCAGGGTCACGTCGGAGGCGAGCAGCGGGGCGTCGGGGTAGCCGATCGAGACGTCGTCGAGCTCGATGACGGTGTCGCCGAGACGTGGCGTGCCGAAGGCGGCGAAGTCGATGTCGCCGGCGTACGGGTCGCGCTCGGCGCCACCCTCGATGACGCCCGTCGCCTCGGCGATGCGGCTCTTTGGCTTGCGCCGCCGGGCCCGCGCCCCCCGCTGTAGCCAGGCCAGCTCGGCACGGGCGAGGTTGCGGCGGACCGCCTCGTCGCGCTCGGCCTGCGCCGCCCGCTCCGCACGGGCGCGGAGGTGGGCCTCGTAGCCGCCGTCGATGACGTGCGCCCGGCCGCCCTGCAGGTCGATCACGCGCCGGGCCAGCACCTCCAGCAGCCAGCGGTCGTGGGTGACCAGGAGCACGGCGCCCCGGTGGCGATCGATCTCCTGACGGAGCCAGGCGACGCCGTCGAGGTCGAGGTGGTTCGTGGGCTCGTCGAGCAGGAGCAGGTCGCCCTCGGCGAGCACGGCGCGGGCGAGCGCGACCCGCTTGCGCTGGCCGCCCGACAGCTGATCGGTCGGGCGGTCGGCGAAGGGCGCCATGCCGAGGCGGTCGAGCGCGGCATCGGCCCGCCACCCGTCGCCCACGACGTCGCGCACCGTCCCGGCCGGGAGATCGTCGCGCTGGTCGAGCACGACGACGCGAACGTCACGACCGGGCCGCACCGCCCCGGCCTCGGGTTGCTCGAGGCCGGCGACCACCCGGAGCAGGGTCGACTTGCCGCTGCCATTGCGGCCGACGATGCCGACCCGCTCACCGTCGTGGATCGTGAACGAGGCGTCGGTGAAGAGCGGCCGATCGGGTCGGGTGACGGTCACGCCGTCGACGTCGATGAGCACCCGGCCGGTCGCGTGCGACACGTCGGGGACCGTATCGGCGGCCGCTCAGTCGACCACCCCGACCTCGACCCCGAGCAGGTCGTAGGTCGAGCGGGCGCGGGCGTCTCGAGTCAGCAGGACTCGACCCGCCGCCCTCGCCGCCTCGCCGACGAGGGCGTCGTAGACCGCTCCGCCGACGATGCCGATCGGGCCGAGGCGAGTGAGCAGCTCCCCCGTCGCACCGTCATCGAGGACCGTGACCTCGGGGAAGACGCGCCGGAGCAGCTCCCCGGCCGTGGGTCCGTCGACGCGCTGTCCGCCGGGCATGCGGGTCAGGACCGAGTAGGTCTCGAAGGCGGCATGGCCGGCCAGCGCCGGGCGATGCCGCTGCACGGCGCTCCGGCACACCTCGTGCGCCGCATGGGCGGCGTCGAGCGCGGCGACGGCGACGCTGGTGTCGACCGCGTACTCAGCGCTGGTCGGCATCACGGAGTCGCTGGACGTCGGCGTCGGTGAGCCGATCGCCGCCACCGGCCTCGATGACCGGCCAGCCGTCGACCTCCACGATCCGCCGGCCGGGCGGACGCACGGGCGTCAGCCGCAACGACCCACGCTCCAGCACCAACTCGAGCTGGGTGTCGACGTCGAGCTCGAGCCGGTCGCGCAGCTCCTTGGGGATGACGACCCGCCCGGCCCGGTCGATGGATGTCATCATGGATGCCACGGTACCATCAGGTGGTGGACGCCGATCTGGTGATCTTCGACAACGACGGGGTGCTGGTCGATTCCGAGCGGCTCGCCAACGAGATCCTCGCCGTCCTCCTGACCGAGGCCGGTCTCGCCACCACGACCGAGCAATCGATCGCCACCTATCTCGGCTCGTCGATGGAGCGTGTCC
This sequence comes from Actinomycetota bacterium, assembly GCA_039197885.1. GTDB lineage: Bacteria > Actinomycetota > Acidimicrobiia > Acidimicrobiales > Poriferisodalaceae > JBCBSZ01. Next base: position 8,570 of record JBCCTY010000079.1, read on the forward strand.
GCGAGCTCGCCGAGGCCGCGCTCGGCCGGCCGCTGCCCACCGATCTGATCGACCGCTACCACGACGAGCTGTTCGATCGGATGGGGAACGAGCTCACGGCGGTCGACGGCATCGAGGCCGTGCTCGACGGCATCGGCGACCGTGCCCGGTGCGTGGCGTCGAGCGGGAGCCCCGACCGCATCCGTCGGTCCCTGACCGTCACCGGCCTGCTCGATCGGTTCGCCCCCGGGGCGCTCTTCAGCGCCGCCGAGGTCGAGCGGGGCAAGCCGGCGCCGGACGTCTTCCTGCACGCCGCGACGTCGATGGGTGCGGCCCCGGAGCGGTGCCTCGTCGTGGAGGACTCGCCCGCCGGAGTCACCGCAGCGAAGGCGGCGGGGATGCGCGTCATCGGCTTCGCGGCGTTGACGCCGGCCGCCCGACTCGACGAAGCTGACCACGTCGTGTCGCGCACCGACGACCTGCTCCGGGCGTTGCTCTCGTAGCACCTCACTGACCAGCGACAACGAGCGGTCGATCGACCGTCAATTCTGCGCTCTGCGTGGCTCTCGACCCTTGCTCTCGCTCTGTGGCCGACTGGTACTCTCATAGACCGTGAGTGGCGACAACGAGACACAGCGTGGTGCTCTGATCACCGACCCGTCCCGGTCCTCCGGCTGCTGCCCGGCCTGCGGGAGCAGCCGCCTGGTCAGCTACCTCGACCTCGGCTCCGTCCCGGTCCAGGCCAACGAGTTCTGGCCCGACGAGGAGTCGGCGACGGCGGCCGACCAGGCCCCGTTCGAGCTGGCCGTGTGCCAGAACTGCGGGCTCCTCTCCAACCCCGCCTTCGACCCCGAGGTCATCACCTACGACGGCCAGTACGAGGCCTCCCTGTACTTCTCCCCGACCTTCGTCGCCTACGCGGACGAGCTGGCCGGCCACCTCGCGGGCAAGCTCCCCTCGGGCGGCACGATGGTCGAGCTCGGCGCCGGCAACGGCGACTTCCTCGTCGACGTCTGCCGACGGGCCGGCGCCTCGGGTGTCGCGTTCGACCCGAGCTACGCCGCGGGCGCGACCCATCGAGACGGCGTCGATCTGCGCTTCGTCGGCTCGCTCGACGACGTCGGCCCGATCGAGGCCGACCTGCTCGCCGCCCGCCACGTGGTCGAGCACCTCCACGAGCCCACCGGCCTCCTCGCCAGCGCCACCAAGATGCTCGCGTCCCGCGGTGAGCTCTACATCGAGGTGCCCGATGCCTCCTTCACCCTCGACCAGGGCGGCGTCTGGGACCTGATCTACCCGCACGTCCTCTACTTCACCGCCCCGACGCTGGCGCACTTCGCCCGACTCGGTGGCTTCACCGTCGATCGCTGCGAGTCGACCTTCGGCGGCCAGTTCCTCGCCCTGGAGGCCCGACCCGGCAACGGCTCGAACCCCGAGGCACCGATCGAGCACGCCGCCGACGTCGAGGCCCGCCTCGCCCGACTCGCCGCGACGATCGAGGATCGCTTCGACCACTGGCGCACCACCCTCGCCGAGCACCGGACCGCCGGCAGCGGCGTCGCCGTCTGGGGCGCCGGATCCAAGGGCGTCACCTTCTGCCACCTCATCGGCGGTGATGCGATCAGCCACGTGGTCGACGTGAACCCCCGCAAGCACGGTCGCCATCTCCCGGTGAGCGGCCACGAGGTCGTCGGGCCGGAGGCCCTGGCCGAGGATCCACCGGCGCTCATCCTCGTGATGAACCCCAACTACGAAGCAGAGATCACCGAATCGGTGCGCAACGCCGGCATCGACGCGGACATCGTCGCCGTCTCCTAGACATCGGAGCACAGAACATGAAGGTCGGGTTCCTGGCCGGAGGCCTCGGTACGAGGCTGTCCGAAGAGACCGAGATCAAGCCCAAGCCGATGGTCGAGGTCGGCGGCATGCCGATCCTGTGGCACATCATGAAGTACTACGCCCAGTTCGGTCACAACGAATTCGTCGTCGCGCTCGGCTACAAGGGTGACTACATCAAGCGCTGGTTCGGCGACTACGCCACGCTCGGCCACGACCTCAAGGTCGACCTGAGCAACCGTTCCGTCGAGCAGCGCGGCGAGCACCCCGAGGACTGGACGATCGAGCTCATCGAGACCGGGCTGAACACCGCCACCGGTGGCCGCATCAAGCGCCTCCAGCCCTACCTCGGCGACGAGACCTGCCTGCTGACCTGGGGTGACGGGGTCGCCGACGTCGACTTGAACGAGCTGGTCGCCTTCCACCAGGCCCACGGCAAGCTCGCCACGCTCACCGCGGCCCGCCCCGCTGCCCGCTTCGGTCACCTCGAGCTCGACGGCGATGCCATCACCGAGTTCTCGGAGAAGCCACAGACCGCCGAGGGCTGGATCAACGGCGCCTTCTTCGTCTTCGAGCCCGGGATGTTCGACTACATCGAGGGCGACGACACCCAGTTCGAGCTCGAACCCCTCATGAACCTGGCCAAGGACGGTCAGCTCATGGCCTACAAGCACCACGGTTTCTGGCAGTGCATGGACACGATCCGCGACAAGAAGCGGCTCGAGTCCCTGTGGGAGACCGACGCCCCCTGGAAGATCTGGAGCTGACCTCGCGATGAAGATCCTCGTCACCGGACACGACGGCTACATCGGGGCGATCCTCGTCCCGCTGCTGCAGTCCCGCGGCCACCACGTGGCCGGCCTCGACACGCAGCTGTACACCCAGTACGCCCCGCTCGGCGGCCAACCGCCGGAGATCCCGACCGTCGTGAAGGACATCCGCGACGTCACGGCGGCCGATCTGGAGGGCTTCGACGCGGTCGCCCACCTCGCTGCCATCTCCAACGACCCGCTCGGCGACCTCCACGCCGACACCACCTGGGACATCAACCACCGCGGCGTGGTGAGGATGGCCGAGGCGGCCAAGGAGGCCGGCGTCGGTCGCTTCCTGTTCAACTCGTCGTGCTCGAACTACGGCGCCCAGGAGGGCGACGACTTCGTCGACGAGACCGCCGAGCTGAACCCGGTCACGCCCTATGGCGCCTCGAAGGTCCAGGCCGAGATCGACATCAACGGCCTCGCCGAGACCAGCGACATGATCGTCACCTCGCTGCGCTGCGCCACCGCCTACGGCGCGTCGCCCCGCCTGCGCGGCGACCTCGTCGTCAACAACCTCACCGGCTACGCCGTGGCCCGCGGCGAGGTGTTCCTCAAGTCCGACGGTCGGGCCTGGCGCCCGCTCGTCCACATCGAGGACATCTCCCGAGCCATCGCCTGCGTGCTCGAGGCCGACCCGTCGCTGGTCAACGGTGAGGTCTTCAACGTCGGCGCCACGAAGGAGAACTACCTCGTCCGCGAGGTGGCCGAGATCGTGCGCGATGTCGTCCCGAACTGCGAGATCGCGTTCGGCGAGGGCGCGGGTGCCGACAAGCGCAACTACCGGGTCAACTGCGACAAGATCGAGCGGGTCCTCCCCGAGGCCACCGCCCAGTGGACGGTGCGCAAGGGCGTCGAGGAGCTCTACAGCTTCTACACCCAGGAGCAGTGGTCCGTGGAGGCCATGGAGGGTCCCCGCTTCGGGCGACTCGCTCGGGTCAAGGAGCTGATCGGCGACGGCCGGCTCGGTGGCGACCTCCGCTGGAGCGACGCTGGGGTCTCGGCATGAGCCGCCCGGAGCGGGCGATCGCCCGCCGGAAGGCGAACGGAGGACGACGATGAGTCGCCTGGCCTGCTGTCGGAGCTGCGGGAGCACCAACCTGCACCCGTTCCTCGACCTCGGTGAGGTGGCCCTCGCCGACAACATCCTCACCCCCGAGGAGGTCGCGGCCGGCGACGAGCCGTTCCACCGACTCGATGCCGCGCTCTGCGAGGACTGCGGTCTGGTGCAGCTCCTCGAAGAGGTCGACCCCGAGGTGCTCTTCGTCGAGAACTACCACTACTTCTCGTCGTTCAGCGACGCCCTGCTCGCCCACTCGCGGGAGAACGCCCTGGCCCGCATCGAGGCCCAGGGACTCGACGAGAGCTCCTTCGTCGTGGAGCTGGCCTCCAACGACGGCTACCTGCTGCGCAACTTCGTCGAGGCCGGCATCCCCGCCCTCGGCATCGAGCCCTCCCCCGGGCCGGCTGCGGCCGCCAGGAAGATCGGCGTCGACGTCGTCGAGGAGTTCTTCGGCGACGAGCTGGCCGAGCGCATCGTCGCCGAGCGCGGTGAGGCCGACCTGATCATCGCCAACAACGTGCTCGCCCACATCCCCGACTTCCAGGGCTTCCTCCGTGGCATGAAGACGCTGCTGAAGCCGGGTGGCGTCGTCACGATCGAGAACCCGTCGGTCGTCGAGCTGGTCAAGCGCTGCGCCTTCGACACGATGTACCACGAGCACTACCGCTACCTGTCGTGCACGTCGGTGAAGAACGGCGCCGAGCGCGTCGGCCTGCACCTGAACCACGTCGAGTACTTCCCCGACCTCCACGGCGGCACCAACCGCTGGTTCCTCGGTCACGAGGACGATCCCTCCCCTGAGGCGATCGAGTGGCTGGAGATGGAGGCCGAGCTGGGCGCTGCGTCGCGCGAGTTCTACGACGGCTTCGGGCATCGCGTCGAGCAGCTGAAGACCGATCTGCTCAAGCTCCTCCGTGATCTCAAGGCCGAGGGCGCCACCATCGCCGCCTACGGCGCGGCGGCCAAGGGCACCACCATGATCAACTACGTCGGGGTCACCACCGACCTCGTCGACTACGTCGTCGACCGCAACGTGCACAAGCACGGGCGAGTCATGCCCGGCACCCACCAGCCGATCCGCCCCGTCGAGGCCCTCGTCGAGGAGCAGCCCGACTACGTGCTGATCCTGGCGTGGAACTTCGCCGAGGAGATCATGCGCCAGCAGGCCGCCTACGCCGAGGCCGGCGGCAAGTTCATCGTCCCCGTCCCGACCCCGGAGGTCGTCTCGTGAGCACCACCGAAGAACCTCGCCGGGCGGAGGGCCTCGACACGGCCAGCCGGCTGGCGTGTTGCCCTGCGTGTGAGTCGACGAAGATCTCCCACGTCCACACCCCGGGTCGCGTCCCGGCCCACAGCTGTCTGCTGCTGCGCGACCAGCAGGAGGCCAAGGAGTTCCCCACCGGTGAGCTCGAGGTCTGGCTGTGCGAGGACTGTGGCTTCGTCTTCAACCCGGTCTTCGAGGTCGAGCTGAACCAGTACTCGACGGACTTCGAGGAGTCCCAGGGCTTCTCGCCGACCTTCGTCGAGTTCGGCAAGGGCCTCGCCGAGCAGTGGGTCCGCGACTACGACCTCGAGGGGAAGTCGGCGATCGAGATCGGCTGCGGCAAGGGCGAGTTCCTCGAGTGGATGGTCGAGGCCGGCCTCGGTTCCGGTGTCGGCATCGACCCGGGCATCCAGGTCGAGCGATTCGAGCCGGGTGGTCCCGCCGACCGGATCGAGTGGAAGGTCGACCACTACGACGCCTCCTACGGCCCCTTCGCCGAGGACGCCGTGGTGTGCCGCCACACGCTCGAGCACATCGCTCCCGTCAAGACCTTCATGGACGACGTGCGCCGCTCCATCGGTGAGCGCGAGCACGTCGCCGTCCTGTTCGAGCTGCCCGACGTCGTTCGGGTGCTCGACGAGGGCGCCTTCTGGGACGTCTACTACGAGCACTGCTCGTACTTCTCCCCGGGCTCCCTGGCTCGTCTCTTCCGTCGCACCGGCTACGAGGTGCTCGCCGTCGAGCGCTGCTACAGCGACCAGTACCTCCTCATCGAGGCCCGTCCCGCCGACGGCCCCACCGAGGGGAAGCTGCCGCTGGAAGAGGACCCGGCCGAGATGAAGGAGCTGGCCGAGCGCTACGCGAAGGCGGTCACGACCGCCATCGACGGCTGGCGCGACAAGATCGCCGAGACGGCCGCCCGCGGCGGCAAGACGGCCATCTGGGGCGCCGGCTCCAAGGGCGTGGCCTTCCTCCACGGCGTGGGCGAGACGGCGCCGATCGAGGCGGCCATCGACATCAACCCGTTCAAGCACGACACGTTCATCGCAGGGAGCGGCCATCCCGTGGTCGCCCCGGAGTGGCTCCAGGCCAACCCGGTCGACCTGATCGTGTGCATGAACCCGGTCTACGTCGACGAGATCACCGCCCAGGTGCGTGAGCTCGGCCTGCCCGACTGCGAGATCGTGGCGGTCTAGCGAGCGATCTCCGAGGTCTGCGTCCACTTCGTCAGGGGGACGTCAGCGAGGCGCCCGGTCGACGTCGGTCGGCCGGGCGCTGACGCGTCACCGAGGCGGCGCCCCCGCCGAATCCGTTGGGCGGGGGGACGGGCGCCTGGCAGTCTCCGGCGGTGCCGACGCGGATGCACGACGACGAGGTCGAGATCGACGAAGCGCTGGTCCGACGACTGCTCGCCGCCCAGTTCCCCGAGCTCGGCTCGCTCCCGCTGGT
>JBCCTY010000080.1:0-14969 GCA_039197885.1 Actinomycetota bacterium
GGCGACGAGCGTAGGCGATCACCCCGCTTCGTGGCACGGTGTGACAGAAATCGCTTGTGCGGTTCCTGTCACTGGGTGACAGTTACGTCATGGTCGTCAACGTCCACGAACGCCGCTACCCCGACGCCGATCCAGGCGAGCTCGGGGCCCTCATCGACACCGTCGGCTCACCGCACGACCGACTCTGGCCCGCGAACGGCCGATGGCCGGCGATGCGCCTCGACGGCCCGCTCGACGAGCACCCCGCCGGTGGCCACGGCATGGTCCGCTACCACGTCGAGGAGCACGTGCCCGGCGAGCGGGTCGTCTTCCGGTTCGAACCCGAGACGGGCATCGACGGCGTCCACGTCATCGAGCTCCTCCCGGGCCCGACGCTGCGCCACTCGATCCGGGGCCGGACCCACGGCTCCATGCGGCTGGCGTGGCCGTTGGCCGTGCGGTGGCTGCACGAGCGGTGCATCGTCGACCTCTTCGACCAGGCGGCGATCAGCCTCGGTCGACCGATCGAGCCCACCCGTCCGTCGGCCTGGGTCCGGTTCCTGCTCCGGGTCGGCCCGTCACCGGAGCGGGAGGACGCGTGGGCGTCACGGCAGGGCTGATCGCCGCAGCGATCCTCCTCGCCGTCGCCGGCCTGCACGTGCACTGGGCGCAGGGCGGACCGTGGCCGGCACACGACCAGCGCGAGCTCGTCGAGCTCGTGGCCCCGCCCGGCGGCACCCACATCCCGCCCGGGCCCACCTACGTCGTCGCAGCGCTGCTGATGACCGCCGCGGTCCTCGTCGCCACCGCACCGCTCACCGAGGCGACCCTCGTCAGCCTCGGCGCGTTCGGCGTGGCCGGCGTGCTCGCGGTGCGCGGCGTCGGTGGCCTCGTCGTGTCCGGCCTCCTCCGCCGACGGAGCCGCTTCGCGCGCCTGGACCGCCGTTGGTACTCGCCGCTGTGCCTCGGGCTCGCAGGGCTCAGCGCGACGGCTGCGCTCTGAGGAGCTGCCCGCGGCCTGGGCGCTCCGCCACACGTCCGCTGATCGCCGCTCACTCGTAGGCGACGAGGTCGAGCTCGTTGCCCGCCGGGTCGATCAGGTTGGCGATCCGACCGTACGGCTCGCCGCGCACGGCCGCGGCCAGCTCGGCTCCGAGTGCCACGAGGCGATCGACCTCACGGTCGAGCTCATCGCCGGACACGACGAGATCGAGGTGGACACCTCCCGCGCGGTGCGGGCCGCGCTGGAAGCCCAGACGACGCACGCCGTGACGATCGGCGAGCACCACCCAACGATCTCCCTCCTCACGCTCCACCTCGACCAGGTCGAGCGCGGCTGCGTAGAAGTCGGCGAGCCGTCCGGTCGACGGCGTCGTCAGGGTCACGAGGTCGAATCGGGCAGGCATGGTCACGATCATCGACCATGCCCCTCGCTCAAGGCGACCGTCATGTGACCGATGGATCGTGCATGGGTGGCACGGCCAGCGCGCGACGGCTCGCGACAGCGTTCCTGGTCGTCGCGCTCACCGTCGGCGGCGTCATCGGATCGAGCCGAGTGGTCGACTCGGTGGGCGCGAGCTCGTCCCCCGAAGCGGCGGTCGCGCTCGGACAGGCCTCGACGACCCAGCGGGTCATGCTCTTCGCCGTCCTGTTCGATCGCTACCGTGACACCTTCTTCGCCGGCGATCTGCTGGCCGCCTACGAGGATCAGCTCCGCATCCTGGCCACCAACCAACGTGCGCTCCTCGAGGGAGGCCCCTACCTGCTCTCCGACGGCTCGGCGTCGGGTTCGACACTGTCGCCACCACCCACCGAGGAGATCCGTCAGCTCGTCCTGGAGAACGACATCCTGGATCTCGCCGACAGCGCGCTGATCCAGGTCCTGCAGCCATTCATCGACGGGGAGCTCGACATCGAGAGCCTCACGCCGGAGGAGTTGCTGGGATTCGTGCCCGTGTTCGAGCAGATCAACGAATCCGACCGGCCGTACATCGAGCTGGCCGAGGCCTACGACGCCTACGAGCTCGCGCAGGACAACGCGACCCGCTCGACGCTGATCCGGGCCGTGCTCGTCGCCGTCTGGGTCGCGGTCGCCGGCGTGGCCGCGGCGGCGTGGAACATGTTCCGGCGCTGGTCCCAGCGCGAGCAGCAGCGCCAGCACGCCAAGCTCGAGCGGGTCGTCGATCGCATCGCCGACGTCGTGCTGATCGTCGGCGCCGACGGCTCGGTCGTCCACGCCACCGGCCAGACCGAGCGCTACCTCGGGCTCGCGGCCGACGAGCTCGAGCCGACCGAGCTCGTCCCGCTGGTGCACCCCGACGACCGCGCCTCGTGGTTCGGTGAGATCGAGGAGCAGGTCCGAGCGGTCGGCACCATCACCGACGACGTCCGGGTCGCCGCCCCCGACTTCGCCTCCGAGTGGACCTGGATGGAGATCCGGGCCACCGACCTGCTCGACGACCCCACGGTCGCCGGCATCGTCTACTCGCTGACCAACATCCACTCCCAGAAGCTGACCGAGCTCCGCATGGAGTGGCAGGCGCTCCACGACGACCTCACCGGTCTCACGAACCGTGCGGCGCTGACCCAGGGGCTCGAACACGATCGCGCTCGTGACCGCTGGTTGGTCTTCCTCGACCTCGATCGCTTCAAGTTCGTCAACGACAGCCTGGGCCACGATGCCGGTGACCAGGTGCTCATCACGTTGGCCGACCGGATGCGCCAGATCGCCGGACCCGATGCGATGGTCTCCCGGCTCGGCAGCGACGAGTTCGTGATCGTGCCCGCCACCACGACGGAGGCCGGTGCGCTGTCGATGGCCTCGAACCTCGCGTCGAGCACGCAGCAGCCGATCGACACGGGCAAGGGTCGTCGGCCCGTCCGACCGTCGAGCTCGATCGGCGTGGCACACGCGCCCGTCGGCATGGGTGGCCTCGAGGCCATCCGGCGCGCCGACATCGCGGTGAACGAGGCCAAGCGGAGCGGGGGCGGGATCCACCTCTTCGATCGGCGCGACGAGGAGTCCGCCCGCAAGCGCCTCTCGACGGAGCAGCTCCTGCGCAACTCGATCGAGGACGAGCCGGAGCGCTTCATCGTGCACTACCAGCCCCAGATCGATCTGCGCTCGGGCGAGTGGGCCGGGATCGAGGCCCTCGTGCGCTGGGATCACCCGGAGCGCGGCGTGGTCCTGCCGGTCGAGTTCATCGAGCTCGCCGAGGAGATCGGCCTCGTCCACGCCATCGGCTCGATCGTGTTGCGTCGGGCCTGCCACGACGCGGTCGAGCTGCGGCGACGACTGGGCCGGGACCTGCGCCTCGGTGTCAACCTCTCCCCCCGCTTCATCGACGAGGAGATGCTCCAGACCGAGGTCGCCGACGCGCTCGCGGCGTCCGGCCTCCCGCCGTCGGCCCTGGTCCTCGAGGTGACCGAGACGGCGCTCGCCAACGACCTGGAGCAGCTCGTCCGGGCGCTCGGCCGGGTCGCCGAGCGCGGCGTCGGCGTGTCGATCGACGACTTCGGCACCGGTTACGCCAGCCTCACCTACCTGGAGCGGCTCCCCGTCACCGAGGTCAAGATCGACCGGAGCTTCGTGTCGAAGGTGCTCGAGGACAGCAGCGTCGTCGGTGCGGTGCTCTCGATGTGCACGGCGCTGGGCATCCACGCCGTCGCCGAGGGTGTCGAGGAGGTCGGGACCGCCGCTGCGCTCCTCGAGATGGGATGCCCGGTGGGACAGGGCCACCTGTGGTCGAGGGCCCGTCCGGTCGACGAGCTGATCCGGGAGGCCGTCGCCTCCTGAGCGGCCCGGCCGTGCTCACTCGCGGATCCGGGAGGCCGTCGCCTCCTCAGCGGCCCGGCCGTGCTCACTCGCGGATCCGGGAGGCCGTCGCCTCCTCAGCGGCCCGGCCGTGCTCAATCGCGGATCCGGGCGTCCATCTGCTCGTGGTAGGCGGCGATCTTGCACTCCCGGGTCGACAGCACGCTGCGCTGAGACCCCATGGACTCCCGCGTGGCGGCCAGCTCGCCGAAGACGAAGAGGTCCTCGTCGACGATGTCCTTGAGCGCGGCCCAGTGCTTCATCGTCTTCTCGTGGTAGGCCGCGTAGTCGGGGTCGTCGTCACCCTCGGGTGCGTAGATCAGCTCCCAGCAGGTGAAACGGGTCGTGTTCACGTCGATCGGCACCGGGTGGAACAGCTGGATGTGCTCCGGGTTGTTGTTGAACACCGCGTTCGGGAACAGGACGTAGTGGCAGATCGTGTTCTGGTGGTGGTCGCCCGTCTCCTCGAGTCGCTCGAGCCGGTCGGCGCGGGGGACGAACATCATCGAGTGCGGCTCGGCCAGGTGGAAGGTGCTCGACCGCGCGGCCTTGGTGAACTCCGGCGGCGTGTGGTGCAGCTCGGTGGCGTGGTACACCTCGTTGAAGCCGTCGACGATCGCCTTGTAGTTGCACGGCACGTCGACCACGACCTTCTCGTGGACGACCATGTCCTCCATGCGGAACCGGCCGAGGTCGGCGATGATCTCGGGACCGATCCAGTCGAGCAGCGGTGGGGCGTCGTCACCGGCGAGGTTGATCCAGATCCACCCACCCCACTCGTCGGCGGCCACCTTCGGCGACCGGAGCCCCTCGAGGTGGTCCGACTCGAAGTCCTCTCGCTCCGGGACGCCGACGACCACCCCGGCGGTGTCGTAGACCCAGCCGTGCCACGGACAGGTGAAGCGCCTGGTGCAGCCGCGGTCCTCGCCACGCGTGAGGCGGGCGCCCCGGTGCTGGCACACGTTGTGGAAGGCGGAGAGCCCGCCGTCGGGACGGCGGCTGATGATGACGGTCTCGCCGTGGCCCTCGTAGAGCACCCAGTCGTTCGCCCCGGGCGCCTCGTCGCTCCGGGCCGCCACCAACCACGAGGTCCGCAGGACGCGCTCCCGCTCGAGCTCGTAGCGCACCGGGTCGGTGTAGACGTCTCGGTCGAGCAGCGCGCCGGTCGTGCCAGCGGGGACGAGCGGTACGTCGCCGCCCGCTCTCGGCGGCACCGCTCCCCTCGTCGGTCGATGCACCATCGTCGAACCTCCCCTGCGTCGCTGGCGGCTTCGCGCGAGCACTCCGCTCACTCGCGGGCAGCGCCCCATCTCACCCGCTCGCGGACTGCGGCTGCTCCGCCGCCCGTCGTGAACCGTCATCCCAGTCTCCCAGAACCCGAGCCGACGGGGCACGTCCGGCGCGTGCCAGGACACCACCCGAGCGGCGATACTCGGCGACGTGTCCGAACGCAACGTCCTCGGCGGCGACCTCGAACCCTGCGGGACCGATCCGATGACCGGCTTCTTCCGCGACGGCTGCTGCTCGACCGGCCCGCAGGACCTCGGCAGCCACACCATCTGCGCGGTCGTCACCACCGAGTTCCTCGACCACCAGCGCGACATCGGCAACGACCTGAGCACCCCGATGCCGCAGTACCGCTTCCCCGGCCTGCGACCGGGTGACCGGTGGTGCGTGACGGCGTCCAACTGGCTCCGGGCTCATCGAGCCGGCGTCGCGGCACCCGTGGTGCTCGCGTCGACCCACGAGCGAGCCCTCGACATCGTGCCGCTCGACGCGCTGGAGGCCAACGCCGTCGACGTACCACCCGACCTGAGCGCGCTGGAGAGCTGAGCGCCGACGGCTGTCCCGACCGCTGACCCTGCCGACCGGCGGCCCGTTTCAGTCGCAGCTCAGGGCGACGGTGCTCGCCACGTCCGTCGCCCGCAGCGCTCGAGCCAACTCGGTCGCATCGAGTGCCCACCCCCTGGCGTCGCGCCGTGACGTCGCGAAGACCATCGCCACCGCTGCGTCGTCGACCACGACCGGTCCGCCCGAGTCACCGGGGACGATGTCCGCCTCGATCTCGATCGCTCGACGGCGCAGCCCGCCGTCGAGTGAGACCCTCGCGCGTCGACGGACGACGACGTCCTGTGACCGGATGCCGTCGACCGCTCCGGTCGACAGCACCGTGGCGTCGCCGCGGCGCACCGATGGCCCGAGCGACAGCGGACCGGCCATCGGATCGTCGAGGCGCAGCACGGCGACGTCGAGCTCGTCGTCACGATGGACGAGCTCGGCGTTCCGCTCCCGTCCGGACGCATCGAGCACGGTGAACGAGCGGGCGTCGTCGAGGGCATGTGCGACCGTGACGATGCCGTAGGTCGAGACCGCGAACCCCGTTGCCCGTCCCACCGGCCCGCCTCGGCACGGCTCGACCTCGATCCGCACGACCGCGTCGGCCGTCGGTGCGGTGCGGCCATCGGCACCACAGCCGAGCGAGACCAGCGACACGAGCACCGCCGCCCCGATCGTCCGTCGCACCGGTTCAGCCGCCGTCGCTGGAACCGGACGGCTCGACCGTGTTCACGGCAGCTCCGCCGCCGCCCCGATGTCGACGACGTGCTGCAGCGAGCGGGTCGTGTAGGCCTCGGTCATGGCGGCACCTCGCTCGTTGCCCGAGTCGAACGTGCCGATGAGCGACATGGCACCCGACAGGTAGTAGAGCGCGGACTGCCGGTAGTGCGACACCGCCTCGTCGAAGCCGTAGCCGGCGACCCCGAGGTCGGCGATGCGATCGAGCCAGCCCCGCAACAGCCGCTCCCAGTGCTCACGGGCGATCTCGGTCGGGACGCTGTTGCCCAACAGGTACACGAGGTCGGCCACGCCACGACCCCGGAGGGCGAGCTGGAAGTCGATGAACGCCACGTCGCCCGACCCGTCCCGCGCGAAGAAAATGTTGTCGAGGCGCGTGTCGGTGTGGATGAGGGTGTGCGGACCCTGCGACGCCCGGAGGAGGAGCTCCTCGAACCCGGGCGCCAGCCGACGGGCCACGTCGACGGCCTCGGGTGAGACGCGGTCGGTCCACTCGGCCTCCAGGACGGGGAGGCCAGCCTGGTAGATCCCGGGCACCGCGGCCCGATAGGCCGGTGCATCGCCGGAGGGCAGCCACTCGAGCGACGCCAGGTCGGGATGCTCCCACCAGCGGGCGTGCAGCGGAGCGATCGCGTCGATCGCCGCCTCGGCTTGCTCGATCGTCGCTCCGACCACCTGGTCGCCGACCTCGAACTCGGCGGACAGGTCTTCGAGGACGAGCACGAACCGACCGTCGTCGGCCCGGTGGGCGAAGTGACAGGCCGGGGTGCGCAGGGGCGCGTCGGGGAGGACGTGTTCGAACATCGCGAGCTCGCGGTCGTAGATCCCCAGGACCTTGGCGACCTCGAGGTTCGCCGGCTCGGTGCAGGCCATCTTCACCACGACCGACGGTGGTCCGCTCCCACCGTCGACGGTCAGCGACGCTCGGACGATCTCACCGAAGATGCCCGTGCCCTCGCCGATGTCGCTGAGCTCGACGCCCGTGACGGTGCCGCCGCCGAGCAGGTCGGCGGGCAGCGCCTCGGCCAGCCACTCGGGCGTGATCTCGTCGGGTGTCAGCGGTACGGCCATGGGGTCCCCTCTCCTCCGGGTTCCGGAGGCGACCGAAGCTAGTCCGGCACGGTCCAGGAGTCGCCAGCGAGGAGGAGGTCGGCTCGGTGGCGCGCCGATTCGACGATCCGGGCGTTCACCTCGTCGGAGCGCTCGACCCAGCGACGCGCCGCCTGGGCGCTGCGTCCGTGGGCGACGTGCCGGGCCACGAGTCGCTCGACCCGGACGGCGGGGTCGACGACGAGGTGGACGACGAGGTCGAGGTGGCCGCGGACGGCGTGCCACGGCGCATCGTCGAGGAGCAGGTAGTTGCCCTCGACGATCACGAGATCGGCGCCGGGGTCGATCTCGAGCGCTCCCGCCACCGGCTCCTCGAGCTCACGGTCGAAGCGGGGAGCCCAGACGATCTCGCTCGCCGTGCGGAGGCGGGCGAGCAGCGCGACGAAGCCCGCGGCGTCGAACGTGTGCGGCGCACCCTTGCGATCGGCGATCCCCCGCTCGTCGAGGACGCGCTGGGCCAGGTGGAAGCCGTCCATCGGGACGATCCGGGCATCCTCCATCCGAGCAGCGAGGATCGCCGCGACCGTCGACTTGCCCGCCCCGGGCGGCCCGGTCAGACCGACGATCCGACGACCACCGCCGTTCGACCGGAGCGCCGTGATGCGCACGACCAGGTCGTCGAGATCGACCGTCGGCAGACCGGACGGCTGCGGAGCTCCCATCGGTGTAGCAGTCTGATCGACATGAGCACCGATGCGCTGCGGGACTTCCGTGTCGAGCCGTTCACCCACGACGGCACCACCCGCGAGGTGCTGTGGCAGGGCAGCGGCCCCGGGCTCGTGATCATGACCGAGATGCCCCAGATCACGCCCGACGTCGCGGCGTTCGCCCGTCGGATGGTCGCCGCCGGCTTCACCGTCGCGCTCCCCGACCTCTTCGGCCGGCGGGGCGAGCCGGCCTCGACGCTGGCGTATCTGCGGGCCATCGTCCCTGCCTGCGTGTCACGTGAGTGGGCGGCGTTCGCCCGCGGCCGGACGGCACCGGTCGTCGACTGGCTGCGGGGCCTCGCCCGTCACACCCACGACCGGTGCGGTGGCCCCGGTGTCGGTGTCCTCGGCATGTGCTGGACCGGCGGGTTCGCGCTCGGCGTCGCCGTCGATCCATCCGTGCGCGTGCCCGTGCTCAGCCAGCCGAGCCTGCCGCTGGGACGGCGGGGCCGCGACGACCTCCACCTCTCCCCCTCGGACCTCACGGCCGTCGCCGAGCGGCTCCGGCGCGAGGAGCTCTGCGCCATCGGCCTGCGCTTCACCGGTGATCCGCTCAGTCCCGGTGAGCGGTTCGCATCGCTTCGACGCGAGCTCGGTGACTCGTTCATCGGTGTGGAGATCGACTCGTCCGACGGCAACGAGCACGGCTTCGGCCCCAAGGCCCACTCGGTGCTGACCGCCGAGTACCGGGCCGATCCGGGTCACCCGAGCCGAGAGGCCGAGCAACTGGTCGTCGAGCATTTCGACCGTCACCTCAGGGACTGACGCCAGGCCCTCCGTAGGCTCTCGGGTATGCCCCCCACCGTGGATCGCATCGAGTTGGCCGGCATCCGTGCCGTCGGCACCATCGGCGTGCTGCCCGAGGAGCAGGCCCGCCCCCAACCCTTCGAGATCGACCTCGTGCTCGAGGTCGACGCCCGTCGGGCCGGGCGCACCGATGACCTGGAGCACTCCGTCGACTACGGCGTGGCGATCGGCCTCGCCGTGAAGGTCGTCGAGCAGGAGGAGACCCTGCTGCTCGAGCGCGTCGCCACCCGCATCGTCGAGGAGATCCTCGGCCTCGCCCGGGTCGATGCGGTCGAGGTGATCGTCCGCAAGCTCCGACCACCGGTGCCCGAGGATCTCGTGTCGACGGGGGTGCGGCTGCGCCGCACCCGAGCTGACCTCGCCCGGCCCCGCCGGGCGGTCCGGACCGCCTACGTCGCCATCGGGTCGAACCTCGGCGATCGGCGCGCCCACCTGCGCCACGCCGTCCGCAATCTGCCCGACGTCGTCGCCACCTCGGGCGTCTTCGAGACCGCCCCCGTCGGCGGACCCGAGCAGGGGCCCTACCTCAACATGGTCGTGCGGCTCGAGACCGAGCAGCACCCGTTCGAGCTGCTCGAGACCTGCCTGGCGATCGAGGCCGGTGCCGGTCGGGAACGGACCGTGCGATGGGGCGCCCGCACCCTCGACCTCGACGTGCTGCTCTGGGGCGACGCCACCATCGAGTCCGAACAGCTCACGGTGCCGCACCCGCGGATGTGGGAGCGACGGTTCGTCCTCGAGCCGCTCGCCGATCTGGCGCCCGAGTTGCTCCCCGAGGACTGGGACCGACGCCTCCCCGCCGGAGGCATCGAGCGGGTCGATCCCCTGGAGCTCTGACCGCGGGGCCGTCTCGCCCGGCCCGAGTCGGGGAGTTCCTGCCAAGGTGTCCAATTCCGGGGGTGCCGTTCGTCGAGTGATCGAACGGCGGCAACCCGGCCGTCGGAACCAGGAGGAGACACGTCATGAAGTACATGCTGGCCCTGTACTCGGACCCGGCGAACGAGCCCGCCGACGGCTCGCCCGAACAGGCGAAGGACATGGAGCGGTGGTTCGCCTACACCAACGACCTCGTCGAGGCCGGTGCGATGCTCGGCGGTGAGGGGCTGCAGGGGCCCGAGACGGCCACGACCGTTCGGGTCCGCGAGGGCTCGACGATCACCTCCGACGGGCCCTTCGCCGAGACGAAGGAGGTGCTCGGCGGGTTCTACGTCATCGAGGCGCCCGACCTCGACGCCGCCATCGGCTGGGCGGCGAAGATCCCCAACGTCAACCACGGCACCGTCGAGGTCTGGCCGGTGATGGAGTTCGACGGCGAGTAGCGGGATCGGGGATCGGGCTCGATGGCCCGCAACCGCCCGGTGTCGGCGGTCGATGCCGCCTTCCGGACCGAGTGGACCCGGCTCGTCGCCACCCTCACCAGGGAGCTGCGCGACCTCCAGCTGGCGGAGGACGCGGCGCAGGAGGCGTTCGTCGAGGCGTCACGGCGGTGGCGCACCGATGGGCCTCCTCGCTCGCCCGGGGCCTGGTTGCTGACGACGGCCCGGCGGAAGGCGATCGACGTCGTCCGCCGGGACCGCCGCTTCGCCGACCGGCTCCCCGCCCTCGCCGAGGCGGACGACGCCGCCCCGAGCGGCCAGCGCCTCGTCGACGACCAGCTCGCGCTGGTGTTCGGATGTTGCCACCCGGCGCTCGCCGTCGACCTGCAGGTCGCGCTCACGCTGCGTTCGGTGGCCGGCCTCACCACCGAGCAGATCGCCCACGCGTTCCTGGTCCCGGTCCCGACGATGGCGAAGCGGCTCGTTCGGGCGAAGCACAAGTTGCGGGCCGCAGCGATCCCGTTCGTGGTCCCCGAACCGGAGCACCTGCAATCACGCCTCGGCGCCGTCTGCGGCGTGGTCTACGCCATCTTCACCGAGGGCCACACCAGCTCCTCGGGTCGCTCCCTCCTCCGCGGCAGCCTCTGCGACGAGGCGATCTTCCTCGCCGAGACCCTCGCCGAGCTCCTGCCCGCCGAGGGTGAGGCCCGTGGGTTGGCGGCGCTGTGCCTGCTGACCGACGCCCGACGCCTCACCCGCGAAGACGACGAGGGCCGGCCCGTCCTCCTGCCCGACCAGGACCGGGACCGCTGGGACCGCGAACAGATCGACCGGGGCCTCCGCCACCTGCTCGCGGCCCACACGACCGGCAGCGCCGGCACCTACGAGCTCCAGGCCACGATCGCCGCACTGCACGCGACGGCCCCGACCTACGCAGCGACCGACTGGCGGGCGATCGTCACCATCTACGACACGATGCTCCGATCCGGGGGTGGGCCGGTCGTGGCGCTCAACCGGGCGGCGGCGATCGCCGAATGGCGTGGTCCACGGGCCGGCCTCGCCGCGCTCGACGAGCTCGACGCCGATGCGCTGCACGACTACCCCTACCTCCACTCGGCGCGGGCCGAGCTCCTCACCCGATCAGGGGACGACGCCGCGGCCCTCCCGGCCTACGACCGGGCGATCGAGCACGCCGGGAACGAGGCTCAGCGCTCGTGGCTCGCCGACCGTCGCGCCGAGGCCGCCGCGAGGATTCGATCGGGGTGATGGGCCCGCCCGTACTCGGGAGCCCCGTCGATCACGAGATCGAGCAGGAGATCGTGGTCGTCGGTCTCCTTCCACGGCAGCGCCACGTAGAGGGGGAGCCCGAAGACACGGAGGCGGTCCAGTGCGCGGTAGACCTGCTGCTGGTAGGCGAAGCGCTGCTCCCACGGCCAGTCGTGCGGAGCGAAGCCCGTCCCCGGGTCGACCACGACCAGGTCGCGGATGTCGTACTCGTCGGCGACGCCGAGCCGCTCGTCGAAGAAGTCCAGGATCACCTGCACGGGATCGGTCTCGGCGACCACCTCCATCCGCAGCGGATCGGGACCGGACAGGAACGGCAACACGACGGGGCAACGACGCTCGGCGACGAGCTCGAGCATCTCGGGCTGCTGGAGGCCGTCGGCGGCGTTGAGCCAGGTGACCCCGAGATCGAGCGCCCGTCTGGCGGTCTCGGGCCGCCAGGTGTCGACGCTGATCGGGACGCCGTAGTCGACGAGCGTCGGCAGGACGGCCTCGAGGCGTTCCCACTCCTCGTCGACCGTCGTCTCACCGGCGGCGAACGTCGAGCCCTGGCCGCCGACGTCGAAGCCCCAGGCACCCTCGGTGAGCAGCCACTCGGCCCGGCGGGCAGCGTCATCTGCGGTCCGCACGATGGAGTCGGCGTGGAGCGAGTCGGGCGAGGCGTTGAGCACACCGAAGAGCCGCATGTCGGCGGAGGCTACCGACGTACCCGGGCACGACGTGAAGCACCGGGGTGTGGTCCCCATGGCCGCGGCAGCTCGTCGGGTGGATGGTGGTCGCATGCCGATCCGCACGATCGAGGTCTGTGCCTCCGACGACGACTGGAGGTCCGCCGACGGTCTCCTCGACGACCTCCGGGCCGCCGCTCCCGACGGCGTTCCCATCGACGAGTTCGGTGACCTGCGCTCGACCTTCGCCGGACGCGACGACCGGGTCTTCCTCGCCCGGACCGATGGGCGAGCGGTCGGCCTCCTCGGCGCACGGAGCGGACCGACCGGCGAGGTGGTCCTCGTCGGTCCCGCCGTCGCGACCTCCGGCCGGATCACCGGTCCGGAACGGTGCCTGATCGACCGGGCGATCGACCACGCCATCGAGCTCGATGCCCGACGGGTGACGCTGGAGGTCCGCGACGGCGACCCCCTGGTCTCGATGCTGCGCCGAGAGGTGGGCTTCGTCGCCGCTGACGGGTCGGTGGCGGCGGTCGTTCGCCTCGTCCTGCCGTTGACGCTCGTGCTGACCCGATCGGTGCCGGCTGGCGACGGGCCGGCCGGGACGACCACCATGTGGTGCGGGGAGGGAGGCGAGATGGCCGAGCAGGTCCCGTTGGTCGACTACCTGGTGCTGGGCGACGAGCCCCACCTGGTGGCGAACGAGTGCACCGCCTGCGGCGCGCGGTACTTCGATCGCCGGAACGCCTGCGCGTCGTGCTTCGCCACCGAGTTCCGCCGGGTGCCCGTGGCATCCGAGGGTGAGGTGAGGGCGTTCACGATCGTGGCCCACGCAGCACCGGGGATCCCGACGCCGTTCGTCGCCGCGGTCGTCGACTGCGAGGGCACGAGCGTGCGGGCCAACCTGATCGACGTCGAGCCCGACGACGAGCACGTCTCGCTCGGGATGAAGGTCCGCCTGGCCACCTACCCGATGGGCACCGACGACGACGGTGTCGAAGCGATCGCGTTCGGCTACGCGCCGACCGCCTGACGAGGGAGCACACCATGGCAGACGACGTCTGGATCCTCGGGATCAACATGACGAAGTTCGGCAAGCACCCCGACCTCGACGCCGTCGACCTCGCGGCCCAGGCCTCGATGGCCGCGCTCGCCGACGGCGGTGTGACGATGGCCGAGATGGGTGTGCTCGCCGCCGGCAACCTGATGGGCGGTGGCGGCCTCGGCCAGCAGCTCCAGAAGCAGATCGGCCAGACGGGCATCCCCGTCTACAACGTGTCGAACGCCTGCGCGACCGGTGCCACCGCGCTGCGGACCGTCATCATGGCGATCAAGGCCGGCGAGTGCGACTACGGGCTCGCCGTTGGAGTGGAGAAGCTCGCCGGCGCCGGGCTGCTCGGCGGAGGTGGGAAGCCCAAGTCGGACGGCACGCAGTGGGAGCCGTCGGGTCGTTTCGGCGCCGTGGCCCCGACCGACGGCCGGATCGGCACCGCCACCATGCCGGGCGTCTTCGCCCAGGTCGGGATGGAGTACGGCCACAAGTACGGCGGCACGAGCTTCGAGCTCTTCGCCCGGATCAGCGAGAAGAACCACGGCCACTCCACGCTCAACCCGCTGGCGGCCTACACCAAGGCCATGTCGGCCGAGCAGATCATGAACGACCTCATGATCGCCTACCCGAACACCCGGCCGATGTGCTCGGCCAACTGCGACGGCGCAGCAGCGGCGGTGATCGTGAGCGACGCGAAGCTGAAGACCCTCTCGACCGAGCAGCAGCGCAGGGCCGTGAAGGTGTCGGCGTCGGTGCTGACCTCGGACCCCTGGACCGAGTCCTGCCAGGTGCTCCCCGACGTCAACACGCTGACGCGGGCGGCGGCGACCCAGGCCTACGAGCAGTCGGGCGTCGGACCCGATGACCTCGACCTGGTCGAGCTGCACGACTGCTTCGCCACCGCAGAGCTGGTCCACTACGACAACCTGATGCTCTGCGAGGAGGGTGGCGCCGTGGACTTCTTCGAGTCGGGTGCGCCGTCACGAGACGGCCGACTGCCGGTCAACGTCTCGGGCGGACTCCAGTCGAAGGGCCACCCGATCTCGGCCACCGGCATCGCCAACGTCTGGGAGGTCTGCCACCACCTCCGAGACGAGGCCGGCGACCGCCAGATCGAGGGAGCGAAGGTCGGTCTCGCCCACGTGATCGGTCTCGGATCGGCCTGCGGTGTCCACGTCCTGGAGAAGGCAGCGGCCTGAGCGGCCCGTCGAGCGGGCGGATGTGACCGTCGGCCCGGCCCGCCGGGTCGCTCGCCGACGGGCCGGGACCGGTCGGGGGCGTCAGCTCAGCCCAGCGCCTTCCGGCACGTCGACCTGCAGGTCGGCGCCGAGGTCGAACACCTCGACGACGAGGTCGAGCCGGTCGTCTCCCTGCTCTCCGGTCACGTCGAGACGGCGGACGATGCCGTCGTCGTCGACCGCGAGCTCCAGCACCGGCGGGTCGTCACCCGGTGCCACGTCGCCGGCGAAGAGGGCGACCCCGAAGGCGACGAACGCGGCGCTCAGCGCATCGGTCTCTTCCCATCGGGCGCCGTCGGCTCGGTAGACCGTCACCGGCTCGCCGGCGATCGAGTCGGATCCCACCTCGTCGAACGTGGCGATCTCGCCGAGCTCGTCGAAGAACCCGAGCGGATCGGCGGGCCCCGCCCGACCCTCAGCC
>JBCCTY010000081.1:0-14893 GCA_039197885.1 Actinomycetota bacterium
CCTCACCGCCGCCTGGGACGCCTTCGGTGTCGTCAAGGCGCCGACCGAGCCGCTCCCCGGCTTCCTCCTCGCCGGCATGGTCGCCGTCTGGTTGATCGGGGTGGTGGCCGACGCCGCGGCCTTCCGGGCCCGCCTGCCCGTGCACGCCCTCGTGGGCAGCTTCGTCCTGGTGCTGTTCACCGGCATGCTCGGCGTCGACGACTGGCGGCTCCTCAGCTCGCTCGCCTACGCCACCGTGGCGCTCGGCTTCCTGCTGATGTACCGCCTCGACCGCCGGCCCCGGCGCACCGACGCGGCTCGCCGCCGACGGACCGTGCAGGCCGCCACGGGTGCGGCGATCCTCGGGCTGGCGGCGCTCGTCGGCGCCGTCGGTGGCCCTGCCCTGCCCGGCGCCGACGACGATCCCCTCTTCGACTGGAAGGAGCTCGACGGCAGCGGTGGCGGCCGTCGGGTGACGCTGAGCCCGCTGGTCGACATCCGAGGCCGGATCGTCGACCAGGCGCCGATCGAGGTCTTCACGGTCCAGGCCGACGAGCCGGCGTACTGGCGCACCACGGCCCTCGACAACTTCAACGGCGACGTCTGGGGCGGCGAGTGGACCTATCAGCCGGTCGCCGGTGAGCTCGAGGTGCTCCCCCCACCGGTCCCGCAGGTCACCAACATCCAGACCTTCACCATCAGCGGCCTGGCCGACTTCTGGCTGCCCGCCGCCTACCTCCCGGTGCGGATCGACCAGGGCTCGGTGAAGTTCGACGTCGAGTCCGCGACCCTCATCGCCGACGGACCGACGAGCGAGGGCTTCACCTACACCGTCGAATCGATCTCGCCTCGCTTCGACGCCGACATCCTCCGTCGGGCCGAGGGGCCCGTGCCGGCCGACGTGCTGGAGCGCTACACCGAGCTCCCCGACGACTTCAGCCCCGAGGCCCGACGCCAGGCGGAGGTCATCACCGCCGACGCCCGCACGACCTACGACGCCGTCCGGGCCCTGCAGGACCACTTCCTCGCCAACTTCACCTACGACATCAACGTCGCCACGGGGCACGACACAGGCCGCGTCGAGACGTTCCTCACCGAGCGACGGGGCTACTGCGAGCAGTTCGCCGGCACGATGGCGGCGATGGCCCGCCACCTCGGGATCCCGGCCCGCGTCGCGGTCGGCTTCACCTACGGCGAGGCGCAGCCCGACGACACCTGGCTCGTGCGGGGCGAGCACTACCACGCCTGGCCCGAGATCTGGTTCCCCGAGATCGGCTGGGTCCCCTTCGAGCCCACCCCGGGTCGGGGCGCTCCCTTCACCGCTGCCTACACCGGCGTCGAGGAGCAGCAGGAGGGCAGCGACAGCCTCGTGCCCGAGACGACGATCCCTGGCGAGGAGGATGCCGTCGACCCGTCGGCGCTCAGCACGCCCGACGGGTTCGGCCCCGACAACATCGAGGACTTCACCGCCGACCCGGGCCTCACCGGTGACGGCGCCGAGGGCTCCGGAGGATCGGGCGGTTCGGTGGCCACGCCGATCCTCGCGGTCGGGGGCACCGCAGTGGCCGCAGCAGCCGCCTGGGCCGTCGCGGTACCGGCGCTGGCCGCCCGTCGCCGCCGGGCGCGCACGCGTGCGGCGCATTCGGACGACGAGCGCATCGAGGCAGCCTGGGAGTCGCTGGTGTCCGAGCTCAGCCTCGACGGCCTGGCGCCCTACGCGGCGGAGACCCGGAGCGAGTACGCCGACCGGGTCGCGACGAGCACCGGCTTGCCCGGCGATCGCCTGGCCGGCGTGGCCGAGTCGGCCGACCGGGCCGGGTTCGGTGGCTCGACGGCGACGATCGACTCGGCGGCCGAGACCGTCGCCGACGCCCGACGCCTCGAGCACCAGCTCCGCGAGCGACACACCACCCGGGAGCGGATCCGGCGTCGGCTCGATCCACGGCCGCTGCAGCCGAGCTGGCCCCGTCGTCGCCCGGGTGGCCCGCCCCGTCCCGAGGCCTAGACCGACGCCCGGGGCGTCCGGCTCGGACGTCTCCGCGCCCGAGCTGGGCCGCAGGCTCCGTTGTCGGGCGCGCCCCGACCGTCGGAGCGGACTCAGCGGGAGCTGCCGTCGGCAGCGACGAGGACGACTACTCGTCGTCGGAGCGGAAGCGCTTGCGGAAGCGCTCGTTCAGGCCCGGACCACCCGAGCCGCCGCCACCGCCGCCCCGGAAGGACGACGTGACCTGCTCGAGGCCGGCCTTGCCCAGCTTGCGGGCGTTGCGCTCGATGAACACGGCCGAGGCGAAGATCACCAGGAAGCCGACGAACGACAGGAGGTAGGAGACCGAGAGGGCGGCGACCAGCAGGACGCCACCGGCGAGGAACAACAGCAGCCCCCACCGGATGTTGCGGAACGCATGTCGGTACAGCGTCGTCTCGCCGACCTCACGAGCGAACTCGGGGTCGTCCTGGTAGAAGCGCTCCTCGATTTGGCTGAGGATTCTCTGCTCATCCTCGGAAAGTGGCACTGCTCAACACCCCTCTCCGCTTCGCACGGAGTTCATTCTCGCACAGGTCCCCAGGTCCAACAACGCGGGCGGCGAAACCCTTCCGTGCCCGCCACCAGATCCTGGTCTACTCATCGGCGCCTGACGGGCCGACTGGAGTGGTACGAAGCATCTCACCGGTCGCCGGCGCCGGGTGACACTCGACCATCACCTGCGGTCCTCACGCGTCGGGACCCCACGACGGGCGGTCGTCGACCCGGCGCCGCTCCCGACCAGCTGCCGTCGCCGAACCGATCGCGCCGGCACCGAAACGTTGGCGGATCTCGTCGACCGCGGTCCCGACCGCCTCGCCGTCGGCGCCGCCGAGGAGGTCGTCCAACGACAGCTGCCGCGTCGAGGCGTCACCCAGGCCGCTGGCCCCGAGGCCGAGCAGCCGGACACCGGGGGTCGGGTCGACCTGCTCGAGCAGACCACGAGCGGCGCGGAGCAGCGGCGCGGCGTCGTCGATCGGATCGGCGACGGTGACCGACCGGGTGATCGTCCGGAAGTCACCGAAGCGCACCTTGATCTGTACCGTCCGCCCGGCGAGCCCGGCCCGGCGCAGCCGGGCGGCGACGGCGTCGGCCATGTGGGCCAGGTCCGGCAGCAGCGTCTCGAGCTCGTGGCGATCGTGGGCGAAGGTCTCCTCGTGGCTGATGGACTTCGTGGCCCGATCGGCCTCGACCTCCCGAGGGTCGATGGCGTGTGACAGGCGATGCAGGTGGCGTCCGTGGGCGTCGCCGATGGCGGCGACGAGCGCGTCGAGCGGGATCTCGGAGAGGTCGCCGACCGTGGCCACCCCCAGCGCCGAGAGCTTGCGGAGCGTCGCCGGCCCCACGCCCCACAGCGCCTGCACCGGATGGGGATGCAGGAAGGCCACCTCGTCACCCGGGAGGACCTCGAACACGCCGGGTCCGGGAACGGGGCCGTCGATCCCGGCCGAGGGCTTCGCCGCCTCCGAGGCCAGCTTCGCGAGGAGCTTGGAGGTCGCCACCCCGACCGAGGCACCGAGATCGAGCTCGGCCCGGATCCGTCGACGCAGCTCGTGGGCGATCGTCGTGCCGTCACCGAGGCGTCGACGGGCCGCGGTCACGTCGAGGAAGGCCTCGTCGAGCGCGATCGGCTCGATGGTGGGCGTCAGCTCGGCGAAGCAGGCGTGGACCTGGCCCGACACCTCGCCGTAGAGCTGGTGGTCACCCGGCAGCACGACCAGGTGGGGACAGAGCCGGCGTGCCCGCACGCTCGGCATGGCGGAGTGGATGCCGTAGGCGCGGGCCTCGTAGGAGGCGGCCGCGACGACGCCGCGCTCGCCGGATCCGCCGACGATCACCGGCCGCCCCCGCAGCTCGGGGCGGCGCCGCAGCTCGACCGAGACGTAGAAGGCGTCCATGTCGACGTGGAGGATGGTGCGGTTCGACACCTCAGCGCCCGAGCGTCACGACGTCGAGCTCGCCACCATCACCCCGCTCGACGAGGTAGCGGAACCGTGGCGGCTCGGCCCAGCGCTCGGCCAGGTAGGCGACGAGCGGTTCGGTCACCCACGGGTGGTTGCCGTCGAGCGGGTCCTCGCAGGCGTCGGCGGCGAACCAGCGCGCCTCGACCACGATGCCATCGGGATCGTCGATGTGGATCGAGCCGTCGGGCTCGGGTGCCCGGAACACCTCGACGGTGAGGTGCCAGTCGAGCACGGGCGCCTCGACGTCGACGCGGTAGATCGGCCCGGTCCACTGCGGGACCCGGAGCCCGGTCTCCTCCTCGACCTCGCGGGTCAGCGCCTCGACCACCTCTTCGCCCGGATCGACCACCCCGCCGGGCGTCGACCAGTCGTAGGAGCCGTTCTTGCGCCGGTTGCGGACGAGCAGCACGCCGGACGTGCCCTCGATCACCCCTCCAGCCACCGACCATCGCCGCACCCGGACGAGTCTGCCACCGCGACGACGCCGGCCCACGGGACCCGTCCGACGAGCTCCCCCACCTACGATGGAGGACGTGGACGACGAGACGACCACCGGGTCCGGATCGGGTGCGGGCGAGGGCGGCGACGACCAGCTGCGCTCCCGCCTCGCCGCCGACGAGGGCTACGCGCTCAACTCGCTGCCCTCCACGGCGGCCCGAGCACTCGCCTTCGCCGCTGTCGTGGTGGCGGGCTGCTGCGGCGGCCTCATCGGCTTCGCCATCGTCGACCTGCAGTGCGACGGCTCCTGCACGGTGCCGACGGCGCTCGGGGCCATCGCCGGCGCGCTCATCGCGGCCTTCGGGGTCGGCATCGTCGCCGTGCTGGTGCTCCGGGCGATGAGCGAGTGGAAGGACGTCGCACCCGTCGACCGCCGCTGAGGCGACACGACCACTCGCCAGCCCGTCAGGGCGCCGACTCGATCGCCGCCACCGCCCGCTCGACCCCGTCGGCGTCGACGTCGGCGTGGGTGACGAAGCGCATGGTGTCGGGTGCGACCGTGCCCGCTCGGACGCCGTGGGCCTCGAGGTGCTCCAGGAGCGCCGTGGTGCGCTCGTGACGGAAGATCACGATGTTGGTGCGCACGTCGTCGACCCGGAGCCGAGCGCTCGGCCAGCGCGCCACGACCGCCTCGGCCAGAGCACGAGCGGCGGCGTGGTCGTCGGTCAACCGGTCGACCATCCGCTCGAGCGCGACGATGCCCGCCGCCGCGATGATCCCCGACTGGCGCATGGCCCCGCCGAAGCGCTTGCGCTCGAGTCGGCCGGCCTCGATCAGCTCGGCCGGACCGCCCAGCACGGAGCCGACCGGAGCCGACAGCCCCTTCGACAGGCAACACGACACCGTGGTGACCGGGGCGACGAACCGGTGGGCCGGGATGCCGGTGGCGACCTCGGCGTGGAAGAGCCGGGCGCCATCGAGGTGGACCGGTAGATGGCGAGCTCCGACGGCGTCGAGCCGCTCGACGGGCCAGATCGTGCCGCCCGCCATGAGGTGGGTGTTCTCGACGAAGACGGCGACGGGGTCGGGCTGATGGTGGCGACCGGCCTCGATCACCCGGCCGAGGTCGTCGGGCGAGATGGTCCCGTCGTCGTCGTCGACGAGGTGGAACTGGACGCCGGCGTTGCGGCCCGCCGCACCGGCCTCGAAGCGCACGACGTGCTGGCGTGAGCCGGCCACGACCATGTCACCCGGGCGCGTGAGCACCCGGAGCGCCACCTGGTTGGCCATCGTCCCGGACGGGACGAACATCGCCGCCTCGGCACCGACCCGCTCGGCGAACATCGCCTCGAGCCGCCGGACGGTCGGGTCCTCGCCGTAGCAGTCGTCGCCGACCTCGGCGTCGGCCATCGCCGCCCGCATCGCCGGGGTCGGTCGGGTCACGGTGTCGGAGCGGAGGTCGACGGTGGCGTCCACGAGACGCCACCCTACGGCGCCACGCCCGGTGCCTACGCTGCTCCGGTCCCCCAGCATCGGAGCACCGTGACCTCCCCCCACCCCACCGAGCTGCGCGACCTCGCCGAGACCGTCGCCCGGGCGACCGGTGCGATCCACCGCCGCCACGCCGGTGAGCGCCTCGACGCCGCGACCAAGTCGTCGCCCACCGATCCGGCGACGATCGTCGACACCGAGTCGGAGGCGCTGCTGCTGGAGCTGCTCCTCGGAGCGAGGCCCGACGACGCCGTCGTCGGCGAGGAGGGGGCGAACCGACCCGGTACGTCGGGCGTCCGGTGGATCCTCGACCCGCTCGACGGCACGGTGAACTACCTCTACGGCCTCCGGGCCAGCTCGATCTCGGTCGCGGCCGAGCTCGACGGGGTGGTCGTGGCCGGCGCCGTGCACGACCCGACCCACGACGAGTGCTTCACCGCCGCGCTCGGCCACGGCGCCCACGTCGACGGCCGGCCCCTCGCTCCTGACCGGCCCGGCGACCTGGCCCGCTGCCTGGTGGGCACCGGCTTCTCCTACGCGGCCGACGTCCGGGCCACGCAGGCCGAGGTGTTGGTCCGGGTGCTCCCGGCCGTCCGCGACATCCGCCGGATCGGCTCGGCCGCGCTCGATCTGTGCTGGGCCGCGGCCGGGCGCCTCGACGCCTACTACGAGCGCCACCTGAACGAGTGGGATCGAGCCGCCGGGGCGCTCATCGCACGCGAGGCGGGCCTGGCGGTCGTGGGGTCCACCGGGGGTGCGCCCGACGAGCTCACGCTGGCTGCGCCACCCGACCTCGTCGACCCGCTCCGGCGGCTCGTCGTCGACGCCTGAAGCGGCCGACGAACGCTCCGGGCGGTCGCATCACCCGCAACATGGTGGATTGTCACCCGTCGACGCCCGTTCGCTGCGATGCTAGGGAGCGTGGGAACGAGGATCTTGACGGTCGAGGACGACGAGCGAATCCGCACCGCCGTGCGTCTCGCGCTCGAGGACGAGGGCTGGACGGTCGACGAGGCCGCGACCGGCGAGGACGCCGTCTCCCTCTTCCAGTCGAACCCGTCCGACGTGGTCCTGATCGACATCATGCTGCCGGGCATGGACGGCTTCGAGCTCTGCCGCTCGATCCGCCGCTCCAGCGACGTGCCGATCGTCATGGTGACCGCTCGCGACGACACCCACGACGTGGTCGCCGGCCTCGAGGCGGGCGCCGACGACTACCTCACCAAGCCCTTCGCTCCCAAGGAGCTGTCGGCCCGCATCCGGGCGCTGCTGCGCCGGATCCGCACCACCGAGGTCGAGAGCGCCAACATCCGCCTCGGTGACCTCGAGGTGCTCCCCGAGCAGGGCCTGGTGCGCAAGGGCGGTGAGGAGATCCACCTCACCAAGACCGAGTTCCGGCTCCTCTGCGAGCTGGCCTCGACCCCGGGCAAGGTCTTCAGCCGGGAAGACCTCCTCGAGCGGGTCTGGGGCTACGGCTACTTCGGCGACGGGCGGCTCGTCGACGTCCACGTGCGCCGGCTCCGCACGAAGGTCGAGACCGATCCCGCCCACCCCCGCCATGTCGTGACGGTCCGCGGCATGGGGTACAAGCTCCAGCCCTGACCGCGCGCCCGTGGCCGACCGCCTCCCCCTGTCGCGACACGGGCCCCGCCTCCGGTCCCGCATCGTCATCCTCTTCGCCTTCGGCGGGTTGCTCGTGTCGTCGCTGCTCGCGGTCACGACCTACGGGCTCGCCCGCCAGACGCTCGTCAACCAGCGCGAGCGGACCTCGGTCGACCAGGCGATCGCCAACGCGGTGATCGTGCGCAGCAGCCTCGCCCAGCCAACCGAGACCACCCCGGTCGGACCCGGCGTCGATCCGCTCGAGGTCGCCGACGAGGGCGACGACGGGCTCGAGGGCGTCGCCTCGGTGCTCGAGTCGCTCGCCTCGCCCGCCGGTGGCACCCAGTTGCTCAACTTCTCGGGCGATCGCTGGCGAGGCCCGAGCAGCGTGATCGCCCCGGCCGATCTGCCCGACGAGCTGACCGGGCGCGCCATCGACCAGGCCGAACCCACCCGCATGCGCTTCGAGCTCCGCGGGCGGACCTTCTTCGCCGTCGGGCTCCCCCTGCCCGAGACCGACATCACCTACTTCGAGATCGTCGCGCTCGACGAGCTCGAGGACTCCCTCCGCCTCCTCGGCGTCATCCTGACCGCGGGTGGGATGATCACGACGCTCGCCGGTGCGGCGTTCGGCGTGTGGGCGGCCCGTCGCGTGCTCAGCCCGCTCGGCGACATCTCCGCTGCCGCCACGGCCATCGCCGGTGGCCAGCTCGACACCCGGCTCGACGACGTCGAGGACCCCGACCTGGGTGCCCTCGTGTCGTCGTTCAACGGGATGGCGCAGGGTCTCCAGGACCGCATCGACCGCGATGCCCGGTTCGCCTCCGACGTCAGCCACGAGCTCCGTTCACCGCTCATGACCCTCCGCGCCTCGATCGACGTGATGGACAGTCGCCGCGACGAGCTCTCCGAGCGAGGCCAGCACGCGCTCGACCTCCTGGGTGACGACGTCGACCGGTTCGAGCGCCTCATCGGCGACCTCCTCGAGATCAGCCGCATCGACGCTGGAGCGGTCGACAAGCGCCGCGACCTCGTCGCACCCGGCGAGATGGTGGCCGCCACGATGACGGCCATCGGACGCGACGACATCCCGGTCGTGGTCCACCCCGAGGTCGAGGGCACCCTGGTCGAGGTCGACAAGCGGCGCATCGCGCAGATCATCGCCAACCTCGTCGCCAACGCCGACTACTACGCGGGCGGTCCGACCCGCATCCTGGTGGTGTGCGAGGCCGACGAGATCCACATGATCGTCGAGGACCAGGGGCCGGGGATCCCCGAGGACGAGCGCGAGCGGATCTTCGAGCGCTTCGCCCGCGGCACCACCGCCGGCGGGCAGCGCGGCTCGGGCGGCGGCAC
Source organism: Actinomycetota bacterium (assembly GCA_039197885.1). GTDB lineage: Bacteria > Actinomycetota > Acidimicrobiia > Acidimicrobiales > Poriferisodalaceae > JBCBSZ01. The sequence continues at coordinate 8,854 of JBCCTY010000081.1, forward strand.
CGGGCTCGGTCTGGCCCTGGTCAAGGAGCACATCGGGCTCCACGACGGCCGGGTCTGGGTCGATGGCCGGACCGACGGCGAGGAGGGATCGCGCTTCGTCGTCGCCCTCCCGGTGGCGACGTGACGCTCCGCCGCCTCGTCCTGCTCGTCGTCGTGGCGCTCACCACCGCGTGCGGGGTCCCGACCGACAGCGCACCGCGCGACCTCGCGGCCGACCGGCTGCCCGACGGCCTCCTCCCCGAGCAGACCACGACGACCACCACGGTCGCGGGGTCGGCCGACGATCCGATCTCGCTCACCGTCTACCTCGTCGACGGTGAGGAGCTGGTCCGCCAGACGGCTCGCACGGCGACCGACGACAGCCCGAGCGAGATGATCTCCCAGCTCCAACGCTTGACCGATCGCGACCGTGACGCCGGCCTGCGCACGTTGATCACCCCCGACGTCAGCCTGGTCAGCCCGACCCAGTCGCAGGAGATGACGGCCGGGCGCACGCTGCGCCTCCCGCTGAGCGACGAGTTCTACGCCGCGGAGGGCCGCAACCGGAGCCTCGCCGCGGCCCAGCTCGTGTTCACGATCACGGCGACGGGGCGCTTCGACGCGGTGCTCTTCGTCGATGGGGAGGACGAGCCACAGCTGATCCCAACCTCCGAGAGCGAGCTCCCCGACCAGCCGCGCCCGATGACGCGCCTCGACTTCTCGGGCTTCAACCCCCTCCTCGCCGGCGGGGAGTGACGGTGATCGGCTCGATGCTGATCACCGGTGGTGCGGGCCTGCTCGGTTCGCGGCTCGCTGTCCGGGCCATCGCCGACGGGTGGGAGGTGACCGTCACCACCCGCCGCACCGAACCTCCCGCCGGGCCCTCGGTCGAGCAGATCGACCTCACCGACCCCGCCGCGACCCGAGCGCTCGTCGAGCGGATCCGCCCCGACGTCATCGTCCACGCCGCCTACGACAAGGGCGACAACGGTCCCGGCTCCGTGACGGTGGCGGGGACGCAGGCGCTCGTCGACGCCCATGCCGGTCCGGTGGTGCTCACCTCGACCGATCTGGTCTTCGCCGGTCGTGGCGGACCGGCCTACACCGAGGGTGACGAGCCCGACCCGGCGATCGACTACGGCCGGGCGAAGCGGGTGGCCGAGCGATCGGTGCTCACCACCCCCGACGGCCTCGTCGTCCGGCTCCCCCTCCTCGTCGACACGGTGGCCGGCGAGCAGGTCGACCTCGTCCGCGCTGCCGTCCGGGGCGGCGCCACGCTGTTCACCGACGAGATCCGCACGCCGGCCATGGTCGACGACGTCGCCACCTCGATCCTCGGCCTGGTGGAGCTCCGACATCGGGGCGTCGTGCACCTCGGCGGCGCCGCGGCCGTCGATCGGGGCACGCTCGGCCGGCTGCTCGCCCCACACCTCGGCCTCGACCCGGCGACGGTGACGACGGGCCCGACGCCGACGTCGTTGGTGGCGACCGGCCGTCCCGGTGACGTGCGGCTCGACTCCTCGCTCGCCGACGGCCTCGGCCTGCGACCCCGGTCGATCGTCGACGCGCTCACCGCCGACGTCACGTCGTGATCTGCACCCCCTTGCGGGGCAGGCTGCGGGCGAGGCTCGCGAACATGAAGAGCACGGCGAACAGCTCGAGGCGACCCAACAGCATGAGTGCCATGAGCACCCCGCGCGCCGGCGCCGGGTAGACGAGGAAGGTGTCGGCCGGGCCGGCGTCGCCGAGCGCGGGGCCGATGTTGCCGATGGCCGACACGGCTCCGGAGAAGCCGGTGACGAGGTCGACGCCGAGCGCCGTGACGAGGATGCCACCGACGAGGATCGACGTGGCGTAGATGACCGCGAAGCCGATCACCCGGGAGACGACGTCCTCCGCGACCGGTTGGCGACCCAGCCGGACGGGCACGATCGCCTGTGGGTGCCGGCTCCGGATGACCTCGCGGAGGGCGTGGCGCACGAGCACCTGGACCCGGAGCAGCTTCATGCCTCCCGACGTCGAGCCGGTCATCCCCGCGGGCACCATGAGGAGCACGAGCAGGAACTGCGCCGCCGACCCCCACGTGGTGAAGTCGGAGGTGCCGAAGCCGCAACTCGAGACGATGGTCGCCGCGTTGAACGCGGCCTGACGCAGCGCGTCGCCCACACCGTCGGCGACGTCGTCCACGAGGAGGAGCACGGTGAGCACCGCCGTCGCTCCGAGGAGGACGATGCCGTAGAGGCGAGCCTCACTGACCCGGCGGTAGACGCCGAGGTCGCCGCGCAGGGCGCGGTAGTGCAACGTGAACGAGGCGCCGCCGATGACCATCGCGACGATGAGGATCACCTCGATCGCCACCGAGTCATAGGTGCCGATCGAACTGTTCCGGGGCGAGAAACCGCCGGTCGACGCCGCTGCGAAGGCGTGCGTGATGCCGTCGAAGAGGCTCATCCCGGCAGCCATCAACGCCGCGGCGATCGCGACCGTCAGCGCGAAGTAGACCTGCCAGAGCCGCTTGGCGGTGTCGCGGATCCGCGGCGAGAGGCGGTCGGTCTCGGGCCCGGGAGCCTCGGCCGAGATGAGCTCGAGGCCACCGACCCGCAGGAGCGGGAAGACGGCCACGGCGAGCACGACGAGGCCCATCCCACCCAACCACTGCGTCATCGACCGCCAGAACAGGATGCCCGCGCCCTGCCCCTCGATGTCGGTGAGCACGGTCGAGCCGCTGCAGGTGAACCCCGACACCGACTCGAACAACGCCTCGTGCCACACCGGCAGGGTGCCGGTGGCAACGAACGGGACGGCGCCGAGGATCGAGACGACCACCCACGACCAGGCGACGGCGGCGAAGGCGCCGGCGGTCGAGACCCGGTCGGGGAACGACGACGACACCAGGAGGAGCCCACCGACCCCGAGCGCGAGGAGGCCGGGCCAGACGAGGTCGATGGCCTCGTCACCGCCGTCGAGCACCTCGACGAACGCCGAGACCAGGATCCCGATCCCGGCCGTGAGCGCGCCGAGGCCGGTGATCACCCAGACGAGGCCATCGAGGCGCGGGAGTCCCTTCATCGGTCGAGCTCCGCCGGCTCCGACCGGGCGGGCAGCACGACCCGGGCCCGATCGCCCATGATCGCGACGGCCACCAGCACCGGCGTGACCTCCACCCGGCCGGCGACCATGAGCACCGCAGAGGTCAGGCGACCGACGACGCCGAGGCGGGCCGGCCAGGTGACGGTGGCCCCGACGACATCGGCGGGCCCGGCGTTCGCCACGCTGGTCACCGCGATCGAGACCGCGTCGATGATCGCCGCCGACGACTCCAGCGCCGGGTCGACCGACGACAGCACGAGCGCGCCGACGACGAGCAGGGCCAGCGAGAGGCTCACCGAGCCGATCATCCGGCTCGCCATGGACTCCGAGAGCGTCGAGGAGCCGATCCGGACCGCCGTGCGCGACTCCGGATGGAGCTGGCGGACCAGCTCGCGGCGGACGTAGCCGTAGACGGCGAGCACCCGGACGAGCTTGAAGCCACCGGACAGCGAGGCGGCCATGCCGCCCGCCCCCATGGCGATGATCAGCACGGCTGCTGCACCGGGCGCCACCGACGACAGCGGCTCGAGCACGAACCCGGTCGTCGAGACCGCGGACGTCGAGGCGAAGATCGAGGTGCGGATCGAGCGGGCCACACCGTCGTCGACGCCCGAGCCGAGCAGGTCGGCGATCGCGACGATCAGGAGCACCAGGAGATAGGCGCGCATCTCGACCGAGCGCCAGAGCGCGCCGACCTCACCCCGCCGGAGGGCCCGCCACAGCAGCGGCAGGCTCGTCCCGGCGACGGCCATGACCACGATGGCGACGACCTCGACGCCGGCGGAGTCGAAGCCGGCCAGCGAGTCGGCCCGCGTCGAGAAACCACCGGTGGAGGCGGTCGTCAGGGCGTGCACGACGGCTTCGAAGGTCGGCATGCCGGCTGCCAGGTAGCCGACGAGAGCGAAGGCGGTGAGCGCGAGGTAGAGGGCGCCGAGCCGCCGGACCGCTGCCCCGCTCCGCGGCGCCACGCGGCGCGCCGACCGGGTGACGACGCCACCGGGGTCGAGCCCCCCGATGCCGAGCTCGGGCAGGACGTTCACGATCATCAGCAGGACCCCGGCTGCGCCGAGCCACTGCGTCGCCCCACGCCAGAGCGCGAGCCCGTGACCGAGTGCACCGGGGTCGGTCAGGGTGGTCGAGCTCGTCGTGGTGATGCCCGCAACGGCCTCGAAGACCGCCGCATCGACGTCGAGCGTGCCGGTGAGCAGGTAGGGCAGGGCGGCGAACGCGGCAGCGACGGCGGTCGACCCGACCACCGCCAACAGGAGCGAGGTCGTCCGGATCGTCGGCGGCAGGCGGAAGCGGAGCGCCAGGACGAGACCCATCAGTGCGGCGAGCACGGCGACGACGAGGAACGCCGCAGCGTCCTCCGCTCCGGTGGCGAGCTCGACGGCGAGGCACACCATCGCGGCGACGACGACGGCGCCGCACACACCTGCCACGGAGACCCCGGCCACCGACGTCGGTGCGTCGAGTCGCCCGGCCCGGGCATCGGACCACGGCAGATGGACCCGGCGCAGCGACGCCCGGGCCGAGCTCGTCAACCGAAGACCCGCTTGACCTCGTCGACCACGTGCGGCATGGCGAAGACGATCACGTGGTCGTTCTCGCGCAGCTGACTCCGACCGCGGGCGATCTCGGCGTTGCCGTCGCGCACGATCGCGCCGATGAGCACGTCCTTGGGCAGCCGGAGCTCGGCCACGATCGCGCCGTCGGCCTCGGTGTCGGGGTGCACGACGGTCTCGAGGACCTCGGCCTCACCCTCGAGGAACGTCGCGACCGCCGTCACGTCACCGCGCACGAAGCGGAGCACCCCGTTGGCGCTGGCCGTGCGGGGCGACAGCGCGGCGTCGATGCCGATCTCCTCGAGCAGCGGCAGCAGGGACAGGCGATGGACCACGGCCACGGTCTCGGCCGCACCCTGTGACTTGGCGAACAGGCAGGCGAGGATGTTGGCGTCGTCCTCACCGGTGAGGGCGACCACGGCGTCGAAGCCACCGACGTCCTCCTCGACGAGGAGGTCGGCGTCGGTGATGTCGCCGTTGATGACGAGCGGGCCGGCATGGCGTTGGGCCAGCTCGTCGCAGCGCTCGGAGTTGCGGTCGACGATCACGACCCGCACCCCTCGCTGCACCAGCCGCTCGGCCAGCAGCTCGGCCGTTCGTCCGCCACCGAGCAGCATCACCCGGCGCAGCGACGTGCGTTCGAGGCCCAGCAGCTGGAGGACCTCACCACGGGCCTTGCGCTTGCAGACCACGCGGAGCAGGTCGTGGGCCTCGAGCCGGTGGTCGCCGCGGGGGATGATCGTCTGCTCGCCCCGGGTGATCGTCCCGAAGAGGAAGTCCCAGTGCGGCGCGTACTCCATCCCGATCTCGGACAGCGTGCGTCCGACGATCGGCGCGCCCTCCTGGAGCCGGGCCCCGATGAGGATGACCTCACCGGCGGCCATCTCGGCGATGTCACTCGCCCCCCGGTACACGAGCAGCTGGAGGATCTCCTCGGCGGTCTCGCCGTCGGGGTCGAGCATCAGGTCGACGCCGATGTGGCGGCGCATCTCGGCGCCACCGGCGCCACGGAGCTCCTTGGACTGGAGCCGGCAGATCGTGCGGTCGACCCCCGCCTGGGTGGCGATGAGGCAACTCACCAGGTTGACCTCGTCGACGTTGGTGACCGCGACGACGAGGTCGGCCTTGTCGACACCGGCCTCGGTCAGCACCGACGGGCTCGTCCCGCTCCCGAACACGGTGAGGACATCGAGCTGCGCGCTGAGGGCGAGGAGCTTGCGACGGTCCTGCTCGACCACCACCACGTCGTGGCCCTCGCGGCTGAGGCGATCGGCGACGTAGGAGCCGACCTCCCCGGCCCCGACCACGACGATCCTCATGCTCGTGCTCTCAGGCGAAGAACCACTGGGCGCAGTCCTCGTAGAGCTGGGGCGAGACCGGCTTGGGTCGGCCGACCACGTCGGCCA
>JBCCTY010000082.1:0-14710 GCA_039197885.1 Actinomycetota bacterium
CAACCGTGCTCGGCGAGGAAACGGTCCAGGTCGGCGAGGAAGGGCGCGGCGTCGGGCCGGGCCCGGAGGCGTTCGTGGAGGCCGGCCACGCCGGCGTCGAACTCGGCCGTGAGCGCATCATCGGCACGGACGGCGCGCCCCAGATCCCACAGCGCCCAGGACGGCGCAGCCGACTCGACGTCGCCGATCCCGCCCAGGAGCCCCATGTGCAGGCTGCGGTCACCGAGCTCGCGCTCGCACAGGTTGGCCAGCGCGCCCACGGGGATCGCAGTGGCACCCGAGACGAAGAGGTGGGTCTCGAAGAGCCGCTCGAACATCGGCATGAACGCTCTCGTCGTGGTGCGGAGCTCGGCGTCGGGCGCCGTGGCCGGATCGGGGAGGCCGGCACGCCAGGTCTCGACCTCGCGTTGGTCGGCCTCGAGCTCGGGCAGCTCGGTGGTGCGGAGCACGCGGAGCGTGTGGACGAGGCCGCGCACGCTGCACAGCAGGTTCCGATCGCCCGGTCGGGGCGAGTAGGGCGTGACGACATCGGCGTTGCCGAGGTAGGACTGCTCGACGTCCTCGACCTTCGCCCCGATCATTCGGCGGGCGATGACCCGCTGGATCGAGAGGTTCAGATAGGAGTAGCCGCCGAAGACGGCGGTGAGGGAGAAGCGCTGTCCCTCGAGGTCGCGCTCGCGGATCAGCCCGGTTCGCAGCACCGCTCGTCGCATCGCCGCCTCACCCGAGTCCGATGCCACCGACCAGGTCAGCGGGTAGAAGACCTCGGGGTAGACCTCGCCGGCGTTGCCCCGGGTCCAGACCGGGAAGCGGTCGTTGGCCGGTGACGTGACGTACCGGACGTCGCCGACCGGCTCGAGCTGCTGCATGTGGTCCTCCCCCTCAGAGGTCCGCAGACGGTAGCGGTCGGCGTTCCACTCCGATACGTTACGTTGCTGTATCGGATTGAAAGCGAGCGAGCCATGGCAGCGACCATCGACGTCACCGGATCGGCCAAGCGCGTGCTGATCGTCGCCTCGAACCCGGCGGTCTCGGAGCAGACCGGCTGGCCGATCGGCTTCTGGTGGGGCGAGCTGACCCACCCGTACTGGGAGTTCACGGAGCGGGGCTACGAGGTGACCATCGCCAGCCCCGATGGTGGCGCGCTGGTCGGTGACGGCTTCAGCGACCCCGAGGACGACTCCGGCTACTCGGCACACGACCTCATCAGCCTCGGCTTCAAGCACAGCCCCACGACGGCGGCGCTGCTGGAGGACACGCCCCGCCTCGCCGATCTCGACGTCGGCGACTTCGACGCCGTCCTGTTCGTCGGCGGGCAGGGGCCGATGTACACCTTCGTCGACGACGCCGACGTCCACGAGACCGTTCGGGCCTTCTTCGAGGCGGGCAAGCCGACCGCGGTGATCTGCCACGCGACGGCCATCCTGCTCACGGCCACGCGATCCGACGGACGGTTGATCGTCGACGGGCTGACGTGGACCGGGTTCGCCGACAGCGAGGAGCGCTACGCCGACGAGTTCGTCGGGCAGAAGATCCAGCCGTTCTGGATCGAGGAGGAAGCCCGGAAGCTCGACGGCACCAACTTCGTGGTCGACTCGGCCTTCAAGTCGTTCGCGCACCGCGACGGCAACCTGATCACGGGGCAGCAGCAGTACTCGGGCGCGGCGGCGGCGAAGCTGATGATCGAGGCCCTGGGTGTCTGACCTCTCGCCGTGAGGGTTCGGGCCGCCGGACGTGGTGGGCGGTGCGGCTCCGTCGCTGATCGACCCGTCGACCAGCCGGGCTCAGCGGCTACGACGCCGTCCGCCCGACCCGCTCGGCGTGCCACGACGTCCCTTGGCGCCGCTGCGCTTGGTCGGCGACGGGCCCTGCCTGCGGCCACCGCCGCGCGGTCCACCGGGTCCGCCTGAGCCGGCGGAGCTGCCCGAACGGGCGGTCCGCTTGCGGCCCTGACCGCCGCCGTCACGAGTGGCCGCTCCGGAGCCGCCCTGTCGCTTCGCCTTCTGCTTGCGCTTGCGGTTGGGGTTGCGCTGATCGTTCGAGGGGTTGTGCCCCGACCGCTTGCCGCGGCCGGGGTCGGCCGGGGTCGTGACGAGGGTGCGCGACGGCGCCGACGACGCCGCCCGCAGCGCCGGGGCATCGGGCTCGACCATGGGCTCGGTCAGGCCGACGTCGCGCTGGATCTTGCGGACCTCCTTGCCCTGCTCGGGCTGGACCAGCGACACGACGACGCCACCACGACCGGCACGAGCGGTGCGGCCCGAGCGGTGGAGGTAGGTCTTGTGGTCCTCGGGCGGGTCGTAGTGGACGACCAGTGCCACGTCGTCGACGTGGATCCCCCGAGCAGCGACATCGGTGGCGACGAGCGCGTGGACCCGGCCTCCGGCGAACTGCTCCAGGGCGCGGGTCCGCTGGTTCTGGCTCCGGCCCCCGTGGATGGCGACGGCCTCGATGCCGGCCTTGCCGATCTGCTTGGCGACGCGGTCGGCGCCGTGGCGGGTGCGGCAGAAGACGATCGCCGGCCACACGGCGTCGATGGCCTGGGCCGTCACGGAGCTGCGGTCGGCCCGCTGGACCTTCCAGAAGACGTGATGGGCGGCGGTGACGTCGGGAGTCTCCTCGCCGACCTCGTGACGCACCGGATCGCGCTGGTGGTCGCGGGTCAGCTGGGCGACGTCGCCGTCGAGCGTGGCCGAGAAGAGCACGGTCTGACGATCGCGGGCCGTCTGGTCGAGCAGGCGGCGGACGGCAGGGAGGAAGCCCATGTCGGCCATGCGATCCGCCTCGTCGAGCACGACGTGGTCGACGGCGTCGAGGTGCACCTCACCCTGCTCGATGAGGTCCTCGAGACGACCGGGACAGGCGACGAGCACGTCGACGCCCCGACGGAGCGCGCTCAGCTGCGGGCCGTAGCCCACGCCGCCGTACACGACGCCGATGCGCACCGGACCGGCGAAGGAGCGGAGCTCCCCGGCGATCTGCTCGGCGAGCTCTCGGGTCGGAGCGAGGACCAGGCCGCGCGGGTGCTTCGGCTGTGCGCGATCGACGCGGGCGACGAGGGGGATGCCGAAGGCGAGGGTCTTGCCCGAACCGGTCGGTGCGCGACCGCACACGTCATGGCCGGCGAGGGCGTCGGCGATGGTCGCGGCCTGGATCTCGAAGGGCTCGGTGATGCCGCGGGCCTCGAGCGCGCGGCAGATGGACTCGGGGACGCCCAGCTGGGCGAAGGTGGGGGACATGGCGCTCCTCGCGGCCGCGGCCGCGGACAAGGGGGTTCGGATCGGGGGGTCTGGTCGGTTCACGTCGAGGAGGACGAACCCTGACCAGCTGCGCGAACCCACCGGCGGGCGGAGCCCGGCCGGAGCGCTCACGAGGGTAGCGGCCACGGGCCGCCGACCCACGGACATCGTGGTCCGACTATTGACAAGCTGATTTGTCCATACGAGGGTGAGCCCAGCCAGCCCCGGACGAGGGGCCAGACCACGAGGTGCCGATGACTGACGACCAGATTCCCGACGACCCGTTCGCCGACCTCCCGACGGTGTCCGCCGCTGACGACTCGCTCCCCGGCACCCTCGATCTCGGTGCGTTCTCGATCTCGCTGAACGTGGCCGACCTGACCGCGTCGCAGGCCTTCTACGAGCGCCTGGGCTTCGTGACCACCGGCGGGGACGCCGACTCGAACTACCTCATCCTGAAGAACGGGGAGACCACGGTCGGGCTGTTCCACGGGATGTTCGAGCAGAACATCCTGACCTTCAACCCCGGCCTCACGAACCGGATGGAGCGGCTCGAGTCGTTCACCGACGTGCGGAGCATCCAGTCCCACCTGGACGATGCCGGGCTCGAGCTGTTCCAGCGCACCGAGCCCGACGGCGACGGGCCCGCGTCGATCGTGATCGTGGATCCCGACGGCAACCCGGTGCTGATCGATCAGTTCTTCCCGGCCGATGGCTGAGGGCCCGACGGTCGCCCTGGTCGACGACCCGGACGCGGTCGAGGTCGGGCTCGACCCGCTCCGTCGCCAACTCCTCGACCTCCTCGATGCACCCGCCTCGGCCACCGAGCTGGCCCGTCGGCTCGACCTGCCCCGCCAGCGCGTGAACTACCACCTCCGTCAGCTCGAGGCCGTCGGCCTGGTCGAGCTCGACTCGACACGACCCCGGCGAGGCGTCACCGAGCGCCTCTACCGCCGCATCGCCGAGGTGGTGCTGGTCGCCCCCGACGTCATGGCGGACGATCGACTCGACCGTCGCGACCGGGTCGGGGTCGCCGGTGTGCTCGGTGCGGCGGTGAGCCTCCTCGGCCACGGCGCGGCGGTCGCCGCCGACGCCGCGGCCTCCGGCCGACGGGTGGCGGCGTCCACGCTCGACAGCACCATCCACGTCGAGAGCCCGGCCGCGCTGCGCGATCTCGTCGACGACCTCGCGCTGCTGCTGGCCCGCCACGACCGACCCACGTCCGAGGGCGCGATCGCCTTCCGGGCCGTCACGGCCCTGCTCCCGGCCGTCGAAGACGAGGGCGGGTGACCGGTCCCGAGCGTCGATCCGAGGAGCACCGGGTGTCGGCCGCCGCCGACCTCGAGGACGTGTGGCGTCTCCTGACCACCGCCGAGGGCCTCGCGTCCTGGTTCGGCACCGAGGCGTCGATCGACCTGCGCGTGGGCGGCGCCTACGAGATCGGCTGGGGGAGCGACGAGCGCATCGTCGGCGAGGTCGCCGAGATCGACGAGGGCCGCCGTCTGCGGATCTCCTACCTCATGGACGGCGAGGAGGGCGGGGGCGAGGAGTGGCTCCTCTCCCACTCCGATGGCGTCACCGTCATCCGACTGATCCACTCGATGCCCGATCCGGGCGTCGAGGACTGGGACGGCTGGTACGGCGACTTCCGGCGGGGGTGGCGCATGTTCCTCGCCGGGCTCCGCTTCGCTGCCGAGTGCCCGACCGGCCCCGACCGGGTCGTATCGTCGACCTACGTCCCCGCGCCCAGTGGTCGCGAGCCGACGTGGCGCGCCCTCGCCCACGAGCTGAGGGACCGGCCGCCGGGCGACGGGTTCGCGACGGCGATCGAGGATCGTCCCCATCAGCTCCTCCTGACCGATGCGTCCTCCACGGTGCTCGTCGACCTCGAGGGCGACGGTGACGGCCTCGTCTGCTACGTGCAGGCGGCCTCGCACGGACCGGACCGCGCCGGTGCTGCGTCGCAGGCATGGCGCGCCGACCTGCTCGCCCGGCTCAGCGCCGCCGTACCAGGGTGACGCCGTCGCCGATCGTCAGCATCACCACGTCGAGGTCGTCGCGTGCGGCGAGATCGTCGTTGAGGCGCCGGATCGCATCGGTGTCGTCGTCGGCGACCGACGGATCGATGACGGTGCCGCCCCAGAGCACGTTGTCGACGGCGATGATCCCGCCCGGCGAGAGGCGCAGGAGCAGCTCCTCGACGTAGTCCGCGTAGCCGGTCTTGTCGGCGTCGACGAAGGCCAGGTCGATATGGGGCTCGACCGGCATCGCCCGGAGCGTGTCGAGGGCGGGGCCGATCCGGATCTCGATCCGGCCGGCGACGCCGGCGCGCTCCCAGAAGGGCCGACCGACCGACGTGTACTCCTCGCTGACGTCGCAGCAGATCAGCCGGCCGTCCTCGGGGAGGCCTCGGGCGATCCACAGCGCCGACATGCCGGTGAAGGTCCCGACCTCGACGACGTGACGGGCACCACTGACCTCGGTCAGCAGCTGGAGGAAGCGGCCCTGGTCCTCGCCGATGTTCATCCCGCCGAGCGCGCCGAAGCGATCCGTCGTCTCGGCCCCGAGCGCCGCGGCGACCGGGTCGGCCGGGCCCGACGCGTGCTCGAGCACGTAGTCGTGCAACAGTGCCGAGCCCCCGGTCGAGCGGCTGCCGGCGACCGGCCGGACCCGGGCCGGTCCGGCGACGAGCTGGCCGACCAGCCACCCCCGGACCACTGCCTCGTCGGTGTGCGCCGTCACCGGGAGGACGGCCCGCCCGAGCGCGCCCAGCGCCACCTCCGGGTCGATGCCCGGGTCGACGACCACGCCGAGGCCGACACCGGTCCTCGACAGGACGTCGGAGACCCCCCACATCGCCCGCCCGAGGCTCCGACAGCGGTCAGCGACGTCTCCGATGCCGCGCAGGTCGGCCAGGACCGCGACCGGGGAGCCGTCGTCCTCCAGTCCGGCCAGGGAGGGCGCCGGATCGTCGTCGGGGCCGAGGTGGACGAGGCCGGAGAGATCGGTCATCGGATGACCGTATCCAGCCCCGCTGCTGGATACCGTGAGCAGGTGGCCTCTTCTGACTCCGCCGCCCCCTACGACCGGTTCGGCATCGACCCCATCGGGTCAGCCGGCCACTACGCCCACTTCGTCGTCGTCGAGTGGCGGCTCCCCTGGAAGCGCGACATCTTCGACGACGTCTCGCTCGGCGCGGTGCAGGGCGCCGTGGAGCGGGCCGCCGAGCGGGGCCAGCCGACCCGGGTCCTCGGCCTGGTCCCCGGCAGTGGGAGTGGCTCGCCCGCCGGCACGGCGCGGATGATCCGCTACTCCCACACCGGTGCGACCTACGTCCGCACCGAGGCGCTCGTCGAGGTCGACGACTTCGCCGAGCAGGTCATCGACGTGGTCGACGGCGGCGAGCCCGGCACGATCCACGATCCCGGTGACGTGCGAGACCTCATGATCTGCACCCACGGCCGGCGCGACCGCCGCTGCGGTGCCCAGGGCCTCCGCCTCTTCGAACAGGTGGCCTCCCGATGGGACGACGTCCGGGTCTGGCGCATCAGCCACACCGGCGGCCACCGCTTCGCCCCCACGGGCATCTCGTTCCCGGAGGGGTGGTTCTGGGGCAACCTGACCGTCGACGTCCTCGACGACGTCGTCGGCCGTCGTGGTGACCGGGCCGAGCTGGCCCATCACCTCCGCGGCAACGCCGCGCTGCCGAGCCCGGCCCAGGTGATCGATCGCGACGCCTTCGTGGAGCACGGGTGGTCGTGGTCGACGCGACCTCGCGCCGCCGAGATCGAGCTCCTCGACGACGAGCGTGCCGCCGTGACGCTCGCCCCGCTCCGGGGAGCCGGCTCGCGCTCCGCCGTCGTCGGCGTCGGTCGCCGGGTTCCGACGACCTCGTGCGACTCGGCCTGCGAAGATCCGGACGCCACGACCCCGGAGCTCGCCGTCATCTCCGCCTGATGGGGTCGAACGACGAGCTCGCTCGTCGCCGGTCGCTCCGGGTCATGTGCTGGATCTACCTCGGCTTCGCCATGCCCATCGCCATGCTCGGCGTCGCCTGGCCCGAGATCCGCGACGAGTTGGGTCGGTCGAACTCTGCGCTCGGCATCCTCGCCACCAGCTACGGCATCGGACGTCTCGCGCTCTCGGGATCCGGTGGGCTGCAGCTCCGGAACCGGTCCTTCGGTCCGGCCGTCGCCCTCGCGGTCGGTGCCCTGGGGGTCGCCTCGCTGGCGGTCGCCGCGGCGCCGAGCTGGCCCGTGCTCCTGGTTGCCGTGCTCGGGACCGGGCTCGCCTCCGGGGCGCTCGACTCCCTCGGTGGTCGCTACATCGCCGCGTCCCGGTCGGTCGGCATGGCCGGCCTGCTCGCCGGGAGCTACGGCGTGGGCGCGACGATCGGTCCCCTCGTGGTCGCCTTCGGCGATCGGTGGCGCTGGGCCTACGTCCTCGCCGGTGTCGTCGCGCTGTCGGGCGCGGTGCTCGTCGCTCGTCCGTCGCTGGTCTGGCCACCGGTCACCGACCACGAGGCCGAGGACGACGACGTCGCGGCCCGTCCGCCGGTCTCGTGGCGGTCGCCGGCCGTCGTCGCCTCGCTGCTGTTGATGGTCTCGTTCGTGGGGCTCGAGGTCACCATGGGCCAGTGGACGGCGACCTACCTCGAGGACGCACGATCGATCGACGATCGCATCGCCGGACTGGCCGTGAGCGGGTTCTGGGGTGGCGCCACCGTCGGTCGACTCGTGCTGAGCCGGCTCGAGCTCGGCTCACGTCACCTCCCGGCGCTGACCCTCGGCGTGGTGGCAGCGGTCGGCACCCTCGCCGTGTTGCCCGGCGCAGCGGTCGTGGCTGCCGGGATCGCCGTCGGTTTGGCCCTGGCCCCCTTCTTCCCGGTGATCATGGCCACCACCGCGGAGCGGGTCGGCACGGCCGCCGCACCTCGGGTCTCGGGGTGGCAGCTGGTCGCCGGCAACGTCGGCGCCACGACCATCCCGGCGCTCACCGGTGTGGCGGTCGCGCTCACGGACGAGCGGGCACCGTTCGGTGTGTTGCTCGCCGTCTGTGCGCTCGGCGCCGTCGCGCTCGTGCTGACCCGGCGTGCGACCGAGGCTGCCGCGGCCGCCTGACCGAGGGATCCTCCGAGCCGGGCGTTCCGCGACGTCGTCGCGAGCTCAGCCCGAGGCGAGCAGGTCGTCGGCGGTGGGCAGACGGGTCGGGCAGGGCCCGTCGTCGCTGATGACGGTGCTCGCCGCCGTCTCGGACTCGGCCCGGATCACGCACACCCCGTCGACGTCGACCGCCACGACGACGCCGCCACCGATGGCACCCTGCAGCTCCACGTCGGCTCGATCGAAGCCGGCCTCGGCGATGTCGCGGGCCTCGGTGAGGAGGGCATCGACGTCGGTCTCGGTGCCACTGATCGCGACCGCGAGCCCGTCGGCCACCTCGCGGGCGTCGGCCAGGCTCGGTTCGACCGGTTCGACCACCCGCACCCCCCGGAGCGCGACGACGAGACCGAGGATCAGGTAGGCCGAGGCGATCGTGCCGCCGACGACGTAGCGGACACGGGCCCGGTTCGTGAGCCGACGGCTGGGCAGGGCGCGGTTGGCGCCGACGTCGATGACGACCTCGGTGGCGAGCGCCTCGGCCAGTCCGGCCACGCTCCACAGCTCCGACGCCGCGGTGGCGTGGCGGTCGCAGAGGGGGAGGAGCCCGTCCCAGTCGGCGCGGCGACCCGCCTCGACCCGGCCGACGACGGCGGTGGGCCGCGGGGAGCGAGGTGGGCACAGCGCGCACATCGGGTGGATGCGGACGCCGAGGACGGTCTGCTCCTCGCCCCGGAGGCCCCGCTCGTGGACGACGACCCGTCCGGTCAGCTCGACGTCGAGCTCGACCTCCTCGGGCCGCCAGGGCCCGAGCCGCTCGGCCAGCTCGTCGGAGTCGCCGAGCGCGTAGAACCCGCAGGTGCAGCTGGGTTCGGGGACCGGGTGGAGGTGACCCTCCCCGCACTCGGCCCGGCTCGACGCCCCGAAGAAGGTCCCCCGGACCGCCGGCCTGAGTCCGGGTCGGCCGTCGACCAGGCCGAGCCGGCAGCGCTTCGTGGCGACCAGCGGGTCGATCGGCTCACCCGGCTCCACTGGACTCAGCCGGTCGGTGCGTCCACGTCCGCCTCGCTGCTCTGCTCGGCGTCATCGGCGAGCAGCTCGTCGGGGATCTCCACGGTGCGACGTGCGGTCTCGACGACCTCGACGACCTCTCCCAGCTCCATCGGTGACCTCTCGTTCGCCCCAGCGGATCCAGTGTCGCGCCGATCCTCCGGAGATGGCAGCCGCGGAGGGGGGAATGTCAGCATGATCGGCGTGGATCGTCCGGTCGTCGTCGCGGAGGAGCGGGTCGGGCCCGTCGTGCTGGTGCACGGCGGCGCCGGGGGCCGGGCCGACGAGGCCGACGAGCTCGCCGCCGGGTGTGCGCTCGCCGCGGCGGCCGGGGCCCGCGTCCTCCGCTCGGGGGGCGGATCGTTGGAGGCGGCGATCGTGGCCGTCGAGGTGATGGAGGACGATCCCCGGTACAACGCCGGGACGGGCGGCGCCCTCACCGAGGCCGGTGGCCTCGAGCTCGATGCCTCGGTCATGGAGGGGACGTCGCTGCGTGCCGGAGGTGTCGCCGCGCTCGGTCCGTTCCGACACCCGATCCGAGCCGCGCTGGGGGTGCTCCTCGACGATCGACACGTCCTCATGACCGGCTGGGGCGCCGACGAGCTCGCGCTCGCCGCCGGACTCGTGCGGTCGTCGGTCGAGGAGATGCGGACCGAGCGGGCGGCCGAGCGTCTGCGGGAGGTGCTCGCCGGCCGCTCCCACCGGATCGAGGACGGGCTCGACACCGTGGGGGCGGTCGCCGTCGACGCCGACGGGAGGGTCGCGGCGGCGACCAGCACCGGTGGCATCGTCGGGCAGCGCCCGGGGCGCGTCGGCGACACGCCGGTCGTCGGCGCCGGGACCTACGCCGACGACACGGGTGCCGCGTGCTCTGCGACCGGCACCGGTGAGGCCTTCCTCCGGGCCGGCACCGCCAAGGCGGTGGTCGATGCCTGTCGCCGGGGTCGCCCCGTGCTCGACGCCGCCAGCGACTCGCTCGACGAGGTCGTCGGCCGATTCGGCGGGACCGGGGGCCTCATCGTCGTCGACCCGGTCGGTCGACTCGCGGCCGTGCGCTCGACTCCCGCGATGGCCTGGGCCTGGGACGACGGTGTGGGGCGCCGGTCCCGCGGCTGGTAGGACTGCGGTCATGTCCGTCGTGAAGATCAACGCGCTGGAGATCCCCGAGGGCCGGGGCGACGAGCTCGTCGGCCGGTTCCTGCCCCGCCTGGAGGAGCTGTCGACGGTCGACGGCTTCGAGGGCTTCGAGCTGCTCCGCCCGACTGGTGGCGAGGAGACCCGCTGGTTCGTCTACTCCCGCTGGGAGTCCGAAGAGGCCTACCAGGCGTGGCGCACCGGCGATGTCTTCGCCCGGGGCCACGCCGGTCCCGGCGGTCCCGGCGGTCCCGGTGGCGGCCACGGCGGCGAGACGGGCGGTGAGCGGCCCCAGCCCGTGGCGATGGGCTCGAGCCTGCTCGAGTTCGAGGTCGCCGCGGTCGCCGGACCAGCGGAGGGCTGACGATCGCGGCGTCGCGGCCGGGGTGTCGCCGACAGGCGGCGAGCTGCTCAGCTCGGCGGCGAGCGGCTCGCCGGCGAGGACAGCTGGTCCGGTCGCACGATCCACGGATCGGTGGGGAGCCGGTCGGGGTCGAAGCGCACCAGCAGCTCCGCGGTGTCGATCCGCTCGGCGCGGTCGGCCAACCCGAGGCTCTCGGCGAGGATCCCGAGCACGTCGGCGGCACCGATCCCGCGGGTCGAGAGGTCGGCCAGGGTGACGGCGCCGTCCCGCTTGGCGAGTCGGCGTCCGTCGGGACCCAGGGCGAGTGGGACGTGGGCGTAGGTCGGTGACGGGACCCCGAGCACCTCGGCCACCAGCAGCTGGCTCGGCGTCGAGGGCGCCAGATCGTCGCCGCGAACCACCTCCTCGACGCCCTGGTCGTGGTCGTCGACCACGACCGCCAGCTGGTAGGCGGGGGTGCCATCGCCGCGCCGGACGACGACATCGGGCACCACGCCCTCGACGGGTCCGAGCACGCGGTCGACGAAGCCGCGCCGCCGACCCTCGCCTCGGAGCCGCAGCGCCGGCCGGCGGCCCGTCGCGGCCCGGGAGCGGCGACCGGCCGCATCGAGGTCGCGGCACGTGCCCGGGTAGGCGCCGTCGGGCAGGTCACCGTGGGGCGCTCGCGTCGCCTCGCGGATCTCGCGTCGCGTGCAGAAGCAGGGATAGACGACGTCGGCGGCGACGAGCCGCTCGACGGCCTCGTTGTGGAGATGGCGGCGCTCGCTCTGGCGCACGGGCGCGCCGTCCCAGTCGAGGCCCAGCGCGGCGAGGTCACGGCGCTGGCGCTCCTCGTGCTCGGGGCGGGAGGCACCGGCATCGAGGTCCTCGAAGCGGAGGAGGAATCGTCCGCCGCTCGACCGGGCGAACGCCCAGGCCAGCAGGGCCGTGCGCAGGTTGCCGAGGTGCAGCTCCCCCGTCGGGCTCGGGGCGTAGCGACCGTCGGGCACGCGGGCGAGGGTAGCGAGGGCGGTCCGGCTCAAGTCCCACCCGGTTCCGTCCGATGGGGATCGCATGTCGGTGTCGGCGATCGGTGGCGCAGCCACCTTCGTTCCCCTCGGGGTCGAGTCGCGCCCGCCCGATCAGGAGCAGGGCGACGGTCGGACCGACG
Source organism: Actinomycetota bacterium (assembly GCA_039197885.1). Lineage (GTDB taxonomy): Bacteria > Actinomycetota > Acidimicrobiia > Acidimicrobiales > Poriferisodalaceae > JBCBSZ01. The sequence goes on from JBCCTY010000082.1 coordinate 12,037, forward strand.
ACATCACGGGGTCGCGCGCGACCGAGAGCGACGGCTCCCGTCGCGTGGTGCTCGCCCGCAGCGGCGAGACCGAGAACGACACCGGGCGCGAGGGCAGCCGACCGGGCAGCGACGGGTCGGCCGGTGCGCTGGGGGACGGTCGCCGGGGTGCCGACGGTGCGGCCGCCGAGGCCACGGTCGTCGCCGGCGGCGAGGACCCGAGCGGGCTGCCGGGCGCACGTCAGGACGAGGAGGAGGGGTCGGGACTCGGACTGGAGGAGCTGAGCGACGACGAGCAGCGGATGGTCCGTGAGCTCAAGGCTCGCGACACCGAGGTCCGGGCCCACGAGATGGCGCACGTGGCGGCCGGCGGCGCTCACGTCACGAGCGGTCCGAACTACACCTATCAGCAGGGTCCCGACGGCAAGCGCTACGCCATCGGTGGGTCGGTCGGGATCGACACCTCGGCCGAGGACGACCCGCAGGCGACGATCGCGAAGATGGCCCAGGTGCGCGCCGCGGCGCTCGCCCCGGCGCAACCGTCCGGTGCCGATCGCGCCGTCGCCGCTGCCGCCGCGGCGACGGCCGCCCAGGCCCGGGCGGAGCTCACCGAGGAGCGGACCGTCGAGGCCGAAGAGGCGCGGGCGGAGCGCGCCGGTGAGGACACGACGGGTGTCGAGGGTGCCGAGGCCGCCGCCGGTGCCGGCCGGGCCGGGATCGAGGCCGGCGCAGGCGAGACGTCGAACGGCGACGACCAACGCGGCGAGGCGTCCGAGGGCGCCAACGCGGTCGACGTCGGGACCGAGCCGACGCAGCGCGCTGAGCGCTCGTCGGACGGCGAGGACGGTGTCGCCACGGCGGGCCGCCGCTCAGAGCCCGGCGCCGCCGAGGATGGTGTGGCCGGGGCGGGCCGCGGCTCCGAGCCCGGCGCTTCCGAGGCCGGCGCCTCCGCTCCTGCGGTCGAGCCCGGGGTCGACGACGAAGCGGCCACCGCTTCGGCGTCGGTCGAGGATCGTCGGGGCACCGGCCTGCTCGACCGGGCGGCGGCGCTCTACCAGAGCACCGGCGCCGCGCCGTCGATGCCGACCATCGACCTCGCCGCCTGACCCGGGCATCGGCACCTCCCACCCTCGCCGGGCGCGCTGCTTCACTGGATCCCGTGCCCGCCGCCGAGATGCCCGCCGCCGAGGTCGCCGTCGATGCCGATCTCGTCCGTCGCCTCCTCCGTGCCCAGCACCCGGACCTCGCCGACCTCCCCGTCGTCGAGCTCGCGAACGGCTGGGACAACGTGATGTTCCGCCTCGGCGGCGACCTCACCGTTCGCCTGCCCCGCCGAGCGCAGGCGGTCGACCTGATCCGCAACGAGCAGCGGTGGTTGCCGTCCCTGGCCGGTCGGTTGCCGCTGCCGATCCCGGCGCCGGTCCGCCATGGTGGCCCGGGCGAGGGGTACCCGTGGCCGTGGAGCATCTGTCCGTGGATGCCGGGTGCCGTCGCCGGCCATCGCCCCGAGGGTGATCGGCTCGGCCACGCCCGTGACCTCGGCGCCTTCCTCGCCGCCCTGCACCGACCGGCTCCCCCCGACGCGCCGGAGAACCCCGTGCGGGGTGGCCGGCTCGACGACCGGGACGGCCTCACGAAGGAGCGGTTCATGGCGGTCGCCGACGTGATCGACGCCCCGGCCGCCGTCGACGCCTGGGAGCACCACCTCGGTCTCCCCGCCTGGCCGGGTGCACCGGTGTGGCTCCACGGCGACCTCCATCCGGCGAACGTGCTCGTCACCGACGGAGCCGTCTCGGCGATCATCGACTTCGGCGACCTCACCGCCGGTGATCCGGCGACCGATCTCGCCGTGGCGTGGATGTGCCTCCCGGCGCCGGTCCGACCCGCCTTCCGCGTCGCCGCCGCCGTCACCGACGACGACACATGGGCCCGTGCTCGGGGGTGGGCGCTGTCACTCGCCGCCGTCTACGTCGCCTTCTCCGCCGACCATCCGGTGCTCTTCCAGGTCGGGCTCACCACGATCGAGGAGATCCTCCACGAGCTGGCCGAACGTCCTGCCTGAACGCGAACGGTGCTGCGACACCCACGAAACGCAGGAGCCGTTTACCCTCTCGTGTGGTGGAGGACGTTCGCGCCGGGTTGCCCGGGCTCTCCGACCGCAACGCGGTCGTGGTCGTCGACGACGAGGGCGCGCCACACCCGGGCATGATCCACCGCTGGGGGAGCGCGTTCGTCGAGATCGACCTCGAGGAGTACCTCCGAGGCGACTTCGTCGCCGGGTCGCACGTCCAGCTCCGCGGTACCGGGGTCGGGAGCGAGCGGACCGGCCGCATCGTCCGGTCGGGCCGACGCCTCGTGGTCCAGCTCGCCAACGCACGTGAGCGCCGAGCCCACGTGCGAGTGCCGTTCCACCGCCCGATCCGCTGGCGCCTGGTCGGTGACGTCGAGTGGCGCTGGGGTCGCAGCGAGGACCTCTCGGGGGCCGGCATCCGCCTGCTCCTCGACGAGGCCCCGCCGCGGGGCTCACGGATCGAGCTCCAACTCGAGACCGCGCCGGACGACCGCATCAGCGTCGAGGGAGAGACCCTCGGCATCGTCCAGGTGGGCCGGTGGCAACGGACGCGGGTCCGGTTCGGTGAGGCTCCCCACCCGCCGCTCGTCGAGGTCGTCGACCGCCTCGCCGGCTCGGCCTAGA
>JBCCTY010000083.1:0-14655 GCA_039197885.1 Actinomycetota bacterium
CCGTAGCCGGCTCCGGTGGCCATCTTGGCGAGCACCTCGTCCATCTCGGCCGCGGTCAGGGCGACCGGTTCACCGATCGCCAGGGCGGCGAGGTACTGACCGGCGAGGACCTCGACCTCGACGGCGAGGTCCAACGCCGCTCCGAGGCTCGGCCCGATGGCCACGACGCCGTGGTTGGCGAGCAGGCAGGCCCGCCGGCCGTCGAGGGCCGAGACGACGTTGGCCGACAACTCCGGCGTGCCGAAGGTGGCGTAGTCGGCGCAGCGGATGTCGTGCCCGCCCGCCATGGCGACCATGTAGTGGAAGCTGCCGATGCCGCGCCGGTGGCAGGCGAGCGCCGTGGCGTTGATCGGGTGGGCGTGCACCACCGCTGCGGCCTCGGGTCGGGCGGCGAGCACGTCGAGGTGGAAGCGCCACTCCGACGACGGTCGACGGTCGTTCGCGACCCGCCACGAGCCGTCGGCATCGACGGCCACGACGTCGTCGGGCGTGAGCTCGTCGTAGGCGACCGACGACGGGGTGACGAGCATGCCGGTCGCGGTGCGGGTCGACACGTTGCCCGACCGGCCGTGGTTGATCCCCCGTGCGCCCATCTCGCGCGCCGTGGCGATCACCGCCTCGGCGAGCTCGACGTCGACGGGTTCGATCACGTCGGGCCGTCGGTGGTGGCCAGGGTGATCGTGCGATCGATCAGCCGGTGGAGCGGCTCCGTCACCCGATCGATCATCCCGAAGATGTCGTCGGCGCTGAGCGGCTCGTCACCGAGCCCCGCGGCCGGGTTCGACACGATCCCGATCGAGGCGTAGCGGAGGCCGGCCTCGACGGCCAGGACGACCTCGGGGTAGCCCGTCATCCCGACCAGGTCGCCGCCGAGCCGACGCAGCATCCGGATCTCGGCCGGTGTCTCGAAGCGCGGGCCGTTCGTCGTGCAGTAGACGCCGCCGTCGACGACCGCGATGCCCTCGACCTCGGCTGCCGCGGCGAGGTGGGCGCGGAGCTCGGGGGAGTACGGGTGGGTCATGTCGACGTGGTGGCGACCCGGCTCGAAGGGCTCGTGGTCGCCGTCGAAGAAGGTGTCGTGCCGGCCGGTGGTGAAGTTCAGGACGTCGGAGATCACCACGAGGGTGCCGAGCTCGAACGACGGGTCGAGCGCCCCGCTGACGGCGGTGGCGAGCACGGAGTCGACGCCCTGCGCCCGGAGCGCCCACACGTTGGCCCGGTAGTTGATCCGCGACGGAGGGACGCGGTGGGTCGAGCCGTGGCGAGGGACGAAGGCGATCGGGCGGCCCCGCCAGGAGCCGGTCGTGACCGTGGCCGGTCCGAACGGGGTGTCGACGGTCGAGGCCGTGCGCTGCTCGAGGTCGGGGATGTCGTAGAAGCCGCTCCCCGTGATCAACCCGAACATCGGTCGACCCTAGCTCCCTCGCCGGAGCACGCTCCGGAGCGGACCAGGGCCGGGCCCGTCGATCAGGCGGGCTGCTCCTGCGCGGCCAGTCGGCGGGCCTTGAGGATCCGACGGCGCTCACGCTCCGACGTTCCACCCCACACACCGTGGTCGATGCGGTTGCTGAGGGCGTACTCCAGGCAGCCGGAGCGCACCGGGCAGTCGACGCACACGCGCTTGGCCACCTCGACCCCGACGCCGTCGCTCGGGAAGAAGAGCCCCGGCGGGCGCTCGGCGCAGTTGCCCTGAGCCATCCAGTCGTTGTCCATCACGGGATTTCCCTCCGTCTTGCCCAGTGATACGTCCCCGAGGCCCCAGCGGTTCCAGGAAATCTGGAACCATGGTGGACCTCGGGACCGGATCCCGGGCACGGTGTGTCTCTCGTGGACGTTGTCGACCGGCGGCGTCGCCGCATTAGTTCTCCCGCCAGATCCCGCTTCGGGTCTCGGCGCCGGACGACAGGAGTGTCGTGACGCCGTCAGGTGATGGTCAACCGGATCGTGCGCCGAGCGTGCGAGACCCGCGCGCTCCGTCGCTCCCCGCGTCCGGGAGCGATGCGTTCCCGGAGGGGCTGAGTGGCCCCGCGGCACCGCCCTACGGCTCGCCCGAGACCCCGACCGCCTCCCCGGTCGGACCCGGCGCCACCGACATCGTCACCGACGGCGCCCCGGCGCCCGCCGACCTCGGCGCGCCGGCCGACGACCGCTCGTGGGCCGGACCCGCCGCGTGGTCCGAACCGGCGCCTCCGCCCGAGGTCGGTGCGCCGGCCGGGTCGGCCACGTCCTCCGCCTGGATCCCGGTGCCCCCGGATCCGTCGGCGCCAGCGGCGCCCGGTGCCGCTCCGGCGACCGAGTTGGACGGCGAGCTCGTCCGACGGGTGGTGCTGTTGTCGGCCGGGGTCGCCTCGGTGGTCGCGCTCGTCGTCGCCGGGCTCGTGGCGCTGCTCGTGCTCTGGCTCGACGACGACGAGGTGGCGGCGCCTCCGGGCAGCGCCGCCCCCGCCGCGCCGGGTGCGGCCGACGTCGGCGCGGTGATCGAGGTGGTCGGCGACGCGGTGGTCGGCGTGCGCGGCGGCATCGGCTCGGACGGTTCCCCGGGCGTCGGGTCGGGCGTCATCGTCGACGACGAGGGCCTGATCCTCACCAACGACCACGTCGTGGGCGACGGCACCGGGCTCACGGTCGTCCTGGCCGACGGCTCGGAGGTCGCCGCCGACTTCGTGGGCAGCGTGCCCGCCGACGACGTCGCGCTCGTCCGCCTCCGCGACCCCGCCATGGGCTCACCGGCCGTGCTGGGCAGCTCGGCCGACGTCCAGGTCGGCGATGCCGTCGTCGCGGTCGGTGAGGCCGTCGAGCCGGGTGGCGCACCCCGGGCGACGCCGGGCCTCGTGGTCGCCACCGGACGCCGCATCGACGACGGGGTCGTCCGCCTCGATGACCTCATCCAGACCGACGCAGCCATCGGGCCCGGCTCGTCGGGCGGTCCGCTCGTCGACGCCGCCGGAGCCGTCGTCGGCATCAACACGACCGTCGCCGGGACCTCACCGAACGTCGGCCTCGCGCTGCCGATCGACGGGGTGATGACCATCGTCGACCAGATCCTCGCCGGTGAACCGGTGGTCGAGGTGCCCGGCTTCCTCGGCGTGCAGCTCCTCGACGTCGTCGATCTCGCCGACGACCAGCTCGCCTCGTCCGACGTGCGGGTCGATGCGGGTGCGTTCGTGGCCGAGGTGGTCGAGGGCACCGCGGCCGAGACCGCGGGCGTCCGGGTCGGCGACGTCATCGTCTCGCTCGACGGCGAGCCGGTCGCCGACGACGAGGCGGTCACCAGCCGGATCGCCGAGCTCGAGGCCGGTGACCTGGTGGTGATCGAGCTCTTCCGCGGTGAGGCGCGCCTCGTGGTCGAGGCCACCCTCGGCGCCCGCGAGGGGTGAGGCCCCCGCCCGCCGTCCGTCCGGGGCAGCCGGCGCAGCGGCCGGTACGATCGGGCGGTCCGGTGAGCCGGGCGCAGCGAACCCCTGAGGAGACAGCGTGAGCGATGTGATGGAGGAGCGGGAGCCGCCGGTGGCCCACATCCGGGTGACCTACCTCGGCCCGGTCGCCCCCCACTGGGAGGTCGGCTCGACCTTCGGTGACGCGTCGCTCGTCGAGGGCTTCCGCGTCCGCACGATGGCCCGCCTCCAGCTGCTGCCACCCCACGACCCGCAGTTCCGGCGCAACCGGGAGCGGGTCGTCCGCGACGCCGAGCGCACCAACGTCACCCTCGAGTGGGACCTCGGTGAGCCCGAGGGCGACGGCGACGGCGGCTGACCGACCACGCCCACCGACCCGGTCCGATGCCAAGGGTTGGGTGCTCCGTCACCTTCCGTTCACCTGGAAGCGCTCTCGACGTCAGCTCGGCTCCCTAGCGTGCGCGCCATGACAACCCCTGACACCCCCCTGCGCAGTCGGAGCTCCTGGCTCCGTCTGCTCGCCATCCTGATGGCCCTCGGCCTCGTGGCAGCCGCCTGTGGCGACTCCGACGACGACGATGCCAGCAGCGACACGACCGAGGCGTCGGCATCGGCATCGGAGCCGGCAGAGACCGAGGCCACCGAGGCTCCCGCCGACACCGAGGCGACCGACGAGACCGAGGCCCCCGACGCCGGTGGCGCCTCCTGGGAGGGCGTCGAGGGTGACGTCATCGTCTCCGGCTCCTCGACCGTGGAGCCCGTGTCGACCCGCGTCGCCGAGCTCCTGGCCGACGTCAACGGCGACATCCGCGTGACCGTCGACGGTCCCGGCACCGGTGACGGCTTCGAGCTGTTCTGCAACGGCGAGACCGACATCTCGGGCGCCTCGCGTGCGATCGCCGACGACGAGGTCGCCAACTGCGAGGGCAACAGCATCAACTTCGTCGAGCTGCAGGTCGCCTTCGACGGCATCGCCATCCTCACCAACCCGGAGAACCCGGTGGAGTGCGTGACCTTCGAGGACATGTACGGCCTGATGAGCGCCGAGGCCGAGGCCGCTGGTGTCGAGAACTGGTCGGACGCAGCGAACGTCGAGGGCATCGAGCTCTCCCAGGAGCTGCCCGCCCTGTCGCTCGACATCACGGCGCCGGGCACCGAGTCGGGCACCTACGACTCGTTCATCGAGATCGTCCTCGAGGACATCGCCGACGAGCGTGGCCAGGAGGACATCATCCGCACCGACTTCCCGGGTCAGGCCGAGGACAACGTCATCATCCAGGGCATCGCCGGCTCGCCGTCGAGCTTCGGTTGGGTGGGCTTCGCCTTCGCCGAGGCCAACGCCGACGTGGTGAAGAAGCTCGAGGTCGACGGTGGTGACGGCTGCATCTTCCCGACGTTCGACACGATCGCCGACGGCTCCTACCCCGTGAGCCGCTCGCTCTACATCTACGTGAACGTCGACAAGGCCGCCGAGAACCCGGCCCTCGCCGGCTACGTCGACTTCTACTTCTCCGACGGCGCCTACGAGGACGCAGTCATCAACGCCTTCGGCGAGGGTGCCGGCTACATCCCGCTGCCCGACGACCTCTTCTCCGCCAGCGTCGGGGCCTGGGAAGGCCGCTGACCGACCGCTCGCTGTGGCACCGTTGAGGTGCCTCGGCGAGACTGACGCCCGAACTCGCCGAGGGGCCGGGGACGACGTTCCCCGGCCCCTCGTGGGTCCGACCACCTGACCAGCACCGTCCGAACGCCGAACTGCGGGGAGCCAGATGACGACGTTGACGAGTCCGGACGGACTCGAGACCGCGCTGCGGGGGAACCCCCGACGCCACGCCAAGGAGTCGGCGATCAAGTGGCTCTTCTTCGGTGCGGCGGCGTTCTCGATCTTCATCAGTGCCGGGATCGTCGTCTCGCTCGTCGGTGAGGCGTGGACCTTCATCTCGCAGGTCGAGTGGGCCACGCTCTGGGGTGACCAGTGGGCACCCCGCTTCGGCGAGTACGACATCAAGACCCTCGTCGTGGGCACCCTGATCGTCACGATCGTGGCGATGGCGGTTGCCGGGCCCGTGGGGCTCGGCGCTGCGATCTATCTCTCGGAGTACGCGAACCCACGGGTCCGCAAGATCCTCAAGCCGACGCTGGAGATCCTCGCCGGCATCCCCTCGGTGGTGCTGGGCTTCTTCGCCCTCCAGTGGATCGCTCCCAACATCGTCCAACGCTTCTTCGACGCCGGCATCTTCTCGCTCATGGCCGCAGGCCTCGGTGTCGGCCTGCTCTCCATCCCGCTGATGGCCTCGATCTCCGAGGACGCCATGCGCTCGGTGCCCACGGCGCTGCGCGAGGCCTCGTCGGGTCTGGGTGCCCGCAAGATGCGCACCACGACCAAGGTGGTCGTGCCGGCCGCCGTGTCGGGTCTCGTCGCCGCCGGCATCGTCACCGTGAGCCGGGCGATCGGCGAGACGATGGTGGTCTTCATCGCCGCCGGTGGCGCCGGCAACCAGACGCAGTTCACGACGAACCCCCTCGACCCGGGCTCGACGATGACCGCCGCCATGGCCGCCCAGGCCTCCGGCACCGACGCCGTCGTGGGCGAGGCGCTCACCTTCCAGAGCCTGTTCTTCGTCGGCATCCTGCTCTTCCTGATCACGCTCACCCTGAACGTCATCGCCGACCGCTTCGTGCGCCGCGTGCGCGAGGCCTACTGAGGAGGCGACGTCACCATGGCGGTCACCGACGCACCCACGACCCAGTCCCCCCAGAGCGAGGAGATCCGGCAGCAGCTCCACAAGAGCGACCTCGACCTCGGTGGCAAGAGCTTCCAGGCCGCGCTGCTCGCCGCCCTGCTCTTCGCCCTGGTCATCCTGATCGTGCTGATCTACACCGTGCTCGACGACGGGCTCGGCGTGATCCTCGATCGGCCGACCGACTTCCTCGGCTCCGAGCTCCGCTCCCGGGCCGACGAGACCGGCGTCTTCAAGGCGCTGCGCGGCACGTTCTGGATCGGCGTGTTCACCGCCGTCATCGCGTTCCCGACCGGCATCGCCGCCGCGATCTACCTCGAGGAGTACGCCCCGAAGAACCGGCTGACCACGTTCATCTCGGTCAACATCCGCAACCTCGCCGGTGTGCCGTCGGTGGTCTACGGCATCCTCGGTTTCTCGATCTTCGTCGGCTGGTTCAGCGGCTTCGCCTGGCTCTTCCCGGGCGAGGACACCGGCGGGGTGGGCAAGACCACGGCGGCCGCCGGCGTCACCCTCGCCACGCTGGCGCTGCCGATCGTCATCATCACCTCGGCCGAGGCGTTGCGATCGGTGCCCCAGGCGCTGCGCGAGGCGTCCTACGGCGTCGGCGCCACCAAGTGGCAGACGATCCGCAACCACCTGCTGCCCTACGCCGCCCCGGGCATCCTCACCGGCACGCTGCTGGCGCTGGCCGACGCCCTCGGCCAGGCGGCCCCGCTGATCCTGGTGGGTGCCATCCAGGGTCGCCTCGGCGCCGACGAGGGCTTCTTCGAGCTGGGCCAGCTCTCCGACCAGTTCACGGCGATGCCGATCATGATCGCCGTGACCGCCGGACGCCCGGGTGACGAGTGGGCCGAGATCACCGCCGCCACGATCATCATCCTGTTGGGCGTGGTGCTGGTCGCCAACGCGACTGCCATCCTGTTGCGCAACCGATTCGAGAAGAAGCGCGAGGGCGCGTAGCCGTGACGAACCCGATCCAAGAGTCAAGTGAGGACATCGTGAGCTCACCGGAGGCCACCGCCACGACCCCCGAGGTCGAGCGCAACGTCAGCGTCGGGACCGTCCAGCGCGAGCGGCCCGACGACAACACGCCCCTGGTCCTCGCGGTCGAGGACCTCGCGGTCTACTACGGCGACTTCCGGGCGGTCTCGAACGTCAACATGCCGATCCGGACCAACGAGGTCACCGCGCTGATCGGCCCGTCGGGGTGCGGCAAGTCGACCGTCCTGCGCTGCTTCAACCGGATGAACGACCTGATCGAGTCGGCCCGGGTCGAGGGCAGCATCCTCTACCACGGCGTCGACCTCTACGGGCCGGCCGTCGACCCGGTCGAGGTGCGCCGCCGCATCGGCATGGTCTTCCAGAAGCCGAACCCGTTCCCGAAGTCGATCTACGACAACCTCGCCTACGGACCCCGGATCGCCGGCATCAAGAAGAAGTCCGAGCTCGACGACATCGTCGAGCGCTCGCTGCAGAAGGCCGCCCTCTGGGACGAGGTCAAGACCCGCCTGAAGGACTCCGCCTATGGCATGTCCGGCGGCCAGCAGCAACGGCTCTGCATCGCCCGCACCATCGCCGTCGAGCCCGACGTCGTGCTGATGGACGAGCCCTGCTCGGCCCTCGACCCGATCGCCACCGGCCTCATCGAGGAGCTGATCGAGGAGCTCAAGGCGAACTACTCGATCATCATCGTGACCCACAACATGCAGCAGGCCGCCCGCGTCAGCGATCGCACGGCCTTCTTCACGACCAACGTCGAGGAGGGCCTCCGCACCGGTGAGCTCGTCGAGTTCGACGTCACCGAGCAGCTCTTCTCCAACCCCGCAGATCCCCGCACCGAGGCCTACATCACGGGTCGGTTCGGCTGACCACGAGGAGCCCCATGCCCGAGATCCGGCGGGCGTTCACCGAAGAGCTCGACACGATCGAGGCGTCGCTCGCGCGGATGGGGGCGCTCGTCGTCGACTCGATCAACCGGGTCACCGAGGTGCTCCTCGAGCTCGACCTCGACGGGGCCCAGGATGTCATCGACGCCGACGACGAGCTCGATCTCCTCGCCGTCGACCTCGAGGAGCGGGTCTACCGGGTCATGGCGCTCCAGAACCCGGTCGCCACCGACCTCCGGTTGCTCGTCGCCGCCGTGAAGCTCGCCTCCGAGATCGAACGCAGCGGTGACCTCGTCACCAACATCGCCAAGGCCGTGACGCGCATCATCGGCGTCGAGCTCGACCGTGACCTCCGGGCGCTCATCGTCGGCATGGCCGACCAGGCCGCCTTCCTCTTCCAGGAGGCCGTCGCCTCTCTCCTGGGCCGCGACGCGGTCCGCGCCGACGCCCTCCACGCCGCCGACGACGTGCTCGACGAGCTGCACGCCCGGTTCGTCCAGCAGGTCTTCCGGAGCCACGACGCGGGTCGCCTCGACGTGCAACAGGCGGTCCAGCTGTGCCTCGTCGCCCGCTTCTACGAGCGGCTCGGCGACCATGCCGTCAACGTCGGTGAACGGGTCCACTTCGTCGTGACCGGCTGGTTGCCCGAGCACGCCGGTGCCGAGCGGGCCCGTCAACGCGCCGCGGAGCGCGCCGGATGACCCTGGGAGTGCTCCTCGGCGCGGTCGGGGTCGTGACCATCGTCGCGCTCGTCGTCTGGCGCCGTCGCCACGTCGAGCACCTGCACCGCCTGGGCGGTCTCATCGCCCGGCTCGACCCCTCTGCCGCGCCGGAGGCGCCCCGCACCCTCGACGACGGCCTCCGCCAGCTGGCGTGGGCGGTCGAGGAGCACCACGCCGCGAGCGAGTCGAGCGAGCAGGCCATCGCTCGCCTCGCCTGCGCCATCGACCTCGTGCCGGTGCCGCTCGTCGTGTCGTCCATCGACGGCGGCGTCGTCCGCCACAACGTCGCCTCCCAGGTGGAGGAGCGACTCTCCCACACCGGCCCCATCGTGCGGGCCGCGCTGGCCGATGCGTTGACGGCCGCGCTCGACGGACGCTCCGACGACCAACCACTCCGGCTCTTCGGCCCACCGCGTCGGTCGTTGCGGGTCATCGGTCGACCGCTGGTCGCCGACGGCGATCTCGTCGGTGCGCTGGCCTACGTGCTCGACCACAGCGAGACCGAACGCATCCACGCCGTGCGTCGGGACTTCGTCGCCAACCTCAGCCACGAGCTCAAGACGCCGATCGGTGCCATCTCCCTGCTGGCCGAGACGCTCCAGGACGAGGATGATCCCGAGGTTCGCCGGCGCCTCCTGGAGCGCACCGAGCGCGAGGCACTGCGCATGGCCGATCTCGTCGACGATCTCCTCGAGCTGGCCGAGCTCGAGTCGTCGGCCGAGGCCCTCCCCCTCGATCCGGTCCCGGCCGCCGACGTCGTGCTCGAGGCCGCGGACCGCGTCGCCCACACCGCAGCGGCCCGGGGTTCGAAGGTGCTCGCCGACGACCTCCACGACGTCCACGTGCTGGGCGACCGGCGCATGCTGGTGCGGGCCGTGGTGAACCTGCTCGAGAACGCGGTGAAGTACTCCGACGACGACGCCGAGGTCCGCATCGAGACCCGCCTCGACGTCGGTGCGATGGTCGACATCGCCGTGATCGATCAGGGCCTGGGCATCTCACCCAAGCACCTCGACCGGATCTTCGAGCGCTTCTACCGGGTCGACCGGGCTCGGAGCCGCGCCACCGGCGGTACGGGGTTGGGGCTCTCGATCGTGAAGCACGCCGCCGAGCGGCACGGCGGTGAGGTGCTCGTGGAGTCGACCGAGGCGGTCGGCTCCACGTTCGTGCTGCGCCTGCCCCTCGCCGGCGAGGAACCCGACCGCAGTGATCACGGAGGAACGACGTGACGGCGACGAAGAACGACACGGCCACGGTGCTCGTGGTGGACGACGAGGACTCGATCGTCGACGCCCTGGCGCTGGGTCTGCGTCGCGAGGGCTTCCGGGTGCACGTCGCCCAGGACGGCACCGAGGCGCTGACGCTGTTCGACACCGCCCAGCCCGATCTCGTGCTGCTCGACGTCATGTTGCCGAAGATGTCGGGGATCGACGTGTGCCGCGAGCTCCGCAAGCGGTCGAAGGTGCCGATCATCATGGTCAGCGCGAAGGGCTCCGAGATCGACACCGTCGTCGGTCTCGAGGTCGGCGCGGACGACTACGTCACGAAGCCCTATCGGTTGCGTGAGCTGGTGGCCCGCATGCGGGCGGTGCTGCGGCGCTCACCGGGCGACGAGTCGGGTGAGCTGGCCGATGGCGAGATCGCGGTGGGCGACGTGGCGCTCGATCCCGACCGCCACGAGGTCAGCGTGCGGGGGCAGCTGGTCCAGCTCCCGCTGAAGGAGTTCGAGCTCCTCCACGTCCTGCTCGAGAACGCCGGTCGGGTCGTCACCCGCGACAGCCTCATCGACCAGGTGTGGGGCCACGACTACGTCGGTGACACCAAGACGCTCGACGTGCACATCAAGCGGGTGCGCTCGAAGATCGAGGCCGATCCGGCGTCGCCGGAGCGGATCGTGACGATCCGCGGCCTCGGCTACAAGTACGTCGCCGGCTGACCGCTCGGCGGTCGACTCAGCGGCGCCAGAACGCGAGGCCGCGCCTGGTCCGCTCGGGGAGGATGTCGTCGTCGGTGCGCAGCCACGGACCGCCGTCCAGCAGGTCGGGCTCGGCCGGCTCGTCCTCGCCGAGCAGACCGAACGACGCCGCGGTGACGCCTCGGTCGTCGTCGGCGCCGACGACCGCCTCGACGGTGGCGGCCTCGTCGGTGGTCGGCTCCTCGGCCGGTGCGGAGTCGATCTTGTCGGTCACGACCTCGACCTCGTCGAAGGATTCGGCACCGATCGACTCGGGGTCCCAGGTCGCGCCGTCGTCGGTGTCGTCGGCCAGCCCGTCGAGCCAGTCCGAGTCGGCCGGCGCCGGGGTGCGGTCGACCGCCGGCTGGGCGGTCTCGGCCCACTCCGACTCGATCTCGAAGGACTCCTCGGTCTCCCAGTCGCTCTCGGGGTCGTCGACCACCGAGCCCAGATCCCAGACCGGGGCCTCGGCGCTCGGGTCGCCCGGACGTTCCATCTCGGCGACCGGATCGTCGTCGGCGTCGATCTCCCAGACCGGCGCTTCGTCAGCTCCCGCATCGGTCTCCGGGGCGTCGGTGAGCGCCGTCGAGTCGTGCTGGTTCGGCGCGGGATCGTCATCCCGGTAGACCCCGCCGAGAACGTCTGAGAGCCTGGACATGTCGCTCCTGTCGACCGATGAGGACGTGGGCTTGAGCACTCCGCTCGACGTCGCCCACCCGCCTGACCGCCCGCACGACGCGATCGCTGTCGATGACCCACCCTAGCGACCCGCCGGACCGTGGGCAGAGCGCCCGTTCCGGAGGCCGGAGAGCGGCCGCTCGCGGCAGCCGCTGCCCTACGATGACACGGTGACGCAGCCCGGCCCGCCCAGTGGCGGCCATCGACCCCATGGCCCGGGCCGCGAGGCGTTCGTCGTCACCCCGTTCACCCGGGTCGCCCGCACCCACGCCGTCCTCGTCGCCGGCGATGCGCTGATCGCGCTGGCGCTCGCGGGCTCGCTGTTCTTCTCGATCGAGCCCGACGCGGCGCGAACGCGCATCGCGCTCTACCTGGCCTTCACGATCGCACCGTTCGCGCTCGTCTCGCCGCTGATCGGACCGGCGATCGATCGGGCCCGCGGGGGTCGTCGCCTCATGATCGTGCTGACCGCGCTCGTGCGATCGCTGGCCTGCTTCCTCATGGTCGGCCACCTCGACAGCCTGCTGCTCTTCCCCGAGGCGTTCGCGGCGCTGGTGGCGGGCAAGGGCTACCACGTGGCCAAGTCGGCCCTCGTGCCCACCGTCGTCCGGACCGAGGCCGACCTCGTCCAGGCCAACTCCCGACTGGCCCTCCTCGCCGGCATCTCGGGTGCCGTCGCGTTCATCCCCGGCGGCATCCTGTTGCGCTTCGGCGGCTCGGAGTGGGTGATGGGGTTCGCCGCGATCGTGTTCTCGTTCGGCGCGATCCTGGCGCTGCGCATCCCGGCGACGAGCGTTGCCACCGAGCCCGTCGGAGAGGCCGAACGGGCCGAGCTGCGCGGCGCGGGCATCATCGCCGCTGCCTCGTCGATGGCGGTGCTCCGCGGCATCGTCGGCTTCGTCGCCTTCCTGCTCGCCTTCCACCTCCGCTCGATCGAGGCGAGCACGGTGTGGTTCGGCGTCCTCCTGGCCGCCTCGACGGTCGGGAACATGGTCGGTGCGGTGACGGCACCGGTGCTGCGTCGCACCCAACGCGAGGAGCTGATCCTCGCGGGCGTCCTCGTCATCACGACGATCACCGCGGGTTTCGTCGCGCTCTCCGGCGGGTTGGGTGGTGCCACTGCGCTCGTGCTGGTGGTGGGCTTCGCCGCCGGTGCCGGGAAGATGTCGTTCGACTCGATCGTCCAGCGCGATGCGCCCGATGCCAACCAGGGACGTTCGTTCGCCCGGTTCGAGACACGTTTCCAGCTGGTGTGGGTCGCCGGTGCCCTCATCCCGACCGTGTTGCCCTTCGACGTGCTGTCGGTGCGCCTGGGCTACGTCGTGATCAGCGTGCTGGCCGGCTTCGCCGCGTTCACCTACGTCGCTGCGCTGCGGGCCATCGCCCGAGGTGAGCGACCTCAGCCGATCCGCATCCCCGCCAAGGTCCGTGATCCGGTGGTGGCTCGGGCCCGCGACACCGCGACCCACCTCCGGGGTCGCGTCGTCGCCCGACGGGAGGCACGTCGTCCCGGACCGCAGGAGCCGCCGCGTGGCGGCGATCCGGGGCCGATCAGCGGGGACACACCCGAGAGCGCCTGATCACCGTCGGCGACGGTCAGTCGTCGTCGGCGCCCGGGTCGTCCGGGGTGGGCTCGTCCGAGGTCGGCTCGTCGAGGTCGATCCGGGCGAGCCAGAGGCCGGGTGCGGCCAGCTCGTTGGGGGTCGGGAGCCGGCCCGGTGCCTCCCAGAGTCGGGCGAGCCCGGCGTCGCCGGCCCGCTCGATCACCCCGGCGACGAAGCGCTGGCCCGCCTCGACCGTCTCGCGCTCGAGCTCGACCCCGAGGAGCTGCTCGACGAAGCGGTCGGCCTCGGTGGCCTCGACCCGGCGGCGGCGCAGTGCCTCGCTGAGCATGGCGTAGGGCTCACCGATGAGCTTCGCCGCCGTCGTGTCGAGCACGTGGTCGACGTAGCCGATCAGGGTCGCCAGCATCGACGCGATCCGCGGCTGGACCTCGTCCTGCTCGGGGCTGCGCATGGCGCCGATCAGCGCCTGGGGGTCGGAGAACAGCGACTCCATCGCCGAGGGGTCCGACATCATCTGCATCGGGTCGAGCGAGCCGAGCTGATCGGTGAGCGAGCTCGGGTCGCTGCGGAAGCCCCGGGCGAAGCGGGTCAGCAACGCCGACACCTCCTCGTTCACGTGGGGCACCGAGAGCACGGCGTGGTAGGCGAGGCGCTCGACGCAGATCCAGAGCCGGAGGGCGTCGAGGTCGAGCTCCCAGGTCTCGGCGAAGGCGTCGATGTTCGAGGCCACCACCATGGTCCCGCCCGCCGGTGGGCGGGGGACCGGCAGCTCGTAGGAGCCGAACGCCCGATTGCCGACGTGGCCCACCATCCCGCCGGCCGTCATGGACCGGGTCATCGGCCCCAGCGCGGCGAGGAGCGGGGCGAGGAACTGCGCGGTCGGGTCGTCGGCGGGCAGATCGGCGGGTGGCGTCATGGAGAACGCGTCGCCGAGCGCGTCGAAGACGGGACGGAAGTCGTCGACGGTGCGCGAGGCCCACTCCGAGCGGGTCACCACCTGCACCGGGTCGGCTCCGTCGTGGGGGACGCGGAGCCCGGTCACCGACTGCACGTGGAGCTCGGCGATGCGGGCCAGCTCCTCGTAGCGGACCCGCACCGTCGGATCGACGTTGGGCTCGGAGGTGCCCTCCGACGCGATGGCGCGAGCCATCTGGCGAGCGTTCTCCCAGACCTGATCGCCCGCCCCTCCCAGCAGCTTGCCCAGGTCGCCGAGGAAGGGCAGTCCGAGGAACCCGAAGGGGTTCTGCTGGGGATCGGTGCCGTCGTCGTCTGGTTCCAGTGGACCGTCGCCGCTCACGAGGGCATCGTAGGTCGGTGGACAGCACGAACCTCCTCGGTGATCCGGTGCCGGCGATCAGGGGTGCCCGGCGGTGAGCGTCGTCGCCGTCCACGGCGCCCACACCGAGCTCGGACGCCGGGTCCTCGCCCGCCTCGCGGCCGACGATGCCATCGACCGGGTCCTGGCCGTGTCGTCGCGCCGGCTGACACCGCCCGGACCGGAGGGACGCGTCGAGGTGCTGCGCGGTGGCCTCGGGCGCGACCACGTCCGCACGGCGCTCGCCGCCGCGGAGGTCGTCATCAACCTCGCCTACGTGGCGGAGGCGTCGTCGTCGCGAGCGGGACGCTCCGACAACCGGGTCCTCATCGAGCAGCTCCTCGAGGCCGTCGTCGGCGCCGCCGTCGTCGTGCACGTGTCCTCGGCGACCGTCTA
>JBCCTY010000084.1:0-14355 GCA_039197885.1 Actinomycetota bacterium
GTCGAGGGCGGCGAGGGCGAGCACCGGGTGTCGCCGCCACCGGACCTCCGGCGTCGGGACGGGGGCGGTCCGGATGGCCTCGACCTCGATGTCGGTGCGGTGCTGATCCGCGTCGACCTTGAGGAACGTCTCGCCGACCCGCAACGTCACCCGATCGGCGTTGGCGAGGGCGATCTCGACGCGCTCCACGATCCCAGACTGGCAGCGACGAACCGATCGAGCGGCCCGGGTTTCAGTGCCAGGCGAGCCGGTACGACAGATCGTGACCCGCAGCCTCCGAGTAGTCGCGGATCGATCGCTTCGCGAGCTGCAGGGTCACCGAGGCGGGGAGGAGCCCGGAGACCCGGCCGAACAGCGTGCGTTCCTCGTCGACGGCGGCGGCCTTGGCGGTGGGGAAGGCGACGTCGACGTGAGCCTGTCGCTGATCGGCTCGATCGAGCAGGGTCGACAGCCGCTCGAACATCTGCAGCAGCGGGTCGGCGCGGTGCGTCCACCAGTTGGCGGCGGGCATGAAGTCGACGAAGTGCATCAGGTGGAAGTTGAGGTCGACCCACAGGTTCTCGGCGTCGATCGTCAGCGGCTCGTTGTCGATGACCCGATGGAGGTGGAGCGCCTCGAGGCGGTCGAGACGATGCACGTTGGCCTCCAGCTCGTCGAGCAGCGCGCCGTCGTAGAAGAGCCTGAGGGTGGACGGGAACACCTCGACGTGGAGCGCCTCGAAGTCGGTCAGCAGCTCACGCAGCGCCGGGATCTTCGCGGCTCCTATGGCGAAGGTGTTGGTCGCGGTGCCGAGGATGGAGTGGAGCAACGCCACGTTCGGCGAGTGCTCGGGATAGTGGCGGGCCGAGTAGTCATGGCAGAAGACGAGGTGCTCGAGGAACGTGCCGTCGGCGTGCTCCATGCTGAAGTCGCACTCCTCGACCATGAAGTCGATCAGTCGCTGGTCGATCGGCGGGGCGGGCTGCGCCGTCTCGCCCTCGGCGTAGGCGGCCTCGACGGCATCGGCCGCGGCAGCGTGCCAGATCGGTTCCTTGGCCAGTTTCTCCTCCATGAACAGCTTCGGCACGCCGCTGAGCGCTCCGAAGATGGTCCGGGTCATGTCGAAGTCGTCCATGCGTTCGACGCGGACCCGGCCGGCGTGGTCGACCGCTCCACCGTGGGTGATGGCGGCCTTGCGCTGCAGGTTGAGCGTCGCCTGCAGTCCGGAGCTCTCGGCGGTCGCGTCGGTGCCCATGTCGTCCTCCCTTGCGGCGTCGGAGGAGGCTACGGCTCGGTGGGGGAGCGAGCGAGCCGCTCCGCCCCCGCTCGGTGGAGCGCAGGGGTGGTGCACGGCCCGACGTGCGAGACTGGTTCGGCGAGTCGAGGGGAACGGGGGAGCGATGGCCGACGTGGTGAGCGACCGCGAGGAGTGGCTGGCGGCCCGGCCGGTGCGGAGCCCCGAGATGGAGCAGGCGCTCTTCGCCGCCGACGTGCCGGCCGCCGATGAGCTCACCCTCGACGAGATCAACCCGCTCAACCCTCACCTCTTCCGCGAGCACCGCTGGCACGACCACTTCGCCCGGCTCCGCCGCGAGGATCCCGTCCACCTGAACGAGTTGGGCTCGGCCGGTCGCTACTGGTCGGTGACGAGGTGGGAGGACGTGCGCGCCGTCGACGCCGACTGGGGGACCTTCTCCTCGGCCCACGGCATCACGCTCACCCCGCCGGTCGGTGCCGACGTCTCGAACCGGTTCGCGCAGCTGGGTTCGTTCATCGCCATGGATCCGCCCGACCACGGCCACCAGCGAGCCACCGTGCGCGGGGTCGTCTCGACGAGCGCGCTGCGCGACCTCGAGCCGGTGATCCGAGGTCGCACGGCTGGTGTGCTCGACGCCTTGCCCGAGGGCGAGACGTTCGACTGGGTCCCGACCGTGTCGGTCGAGCTCACCACGCTGATGCTGGCGACGCTGTTCGACTTCCCGCTCGAGGACCGGCGCAAGCTGACCCGCTGGTCCGACGTCACCACCGCCGTCCCGGAGCCCGGTGGGATCATCGAGTCGCACCGGGAGCGGTTCGACGAGCTCGGGGAGTGCCTCGCCTACTTCGAGCGGTTGTGGGAGGACCGCCGCGAGCATCCGGGCCACGATCTCGTCTCGATGCTCGTCCACGGCGAGTCGACCCGGCACCTCTCGGCCGCCGAGCAGATGGGCAACCTGCTGCTCCTGATCGTCGGCGGCAACGACACCACCCGCAACACGATGTCGGGCAGTGTGTACGCGTTGAACCGCTTCCCCGAGCAGTACGACCGGCTGGTCGCCGATCCGTCGCTCGTCGCCGGTCTCGTGCCCGAGATCCTCCGGTGGCAGACACCGCTGTCCTACATGCGGCGCACGGCGACGCGCGACTGCGAGCTCGGCGGCAAGCAGATCGCCAAGGACGACCAGGTGCTGATGTGGTACGTCTCCGCGAACCGCGACGAGTCCGTGTTCGGCGCCGACGCCGACGCCCTCGACCTCGGCCGGCCCAACGCCGACCGGCACGTCTCGTTCGGCTACGGCATCCACCTGTGCATGGGCAAGCGGCTCGCCGAGCTGCAGCTCCGCATCCTCTGGGAGGAGATCCTCCGCCGTTTCGAGCGAGTCGAGGTGCAGGCCGAGCCCGAGCGCACCTTCTCGTCGTTCGTCAACGGCTACACGCACCTGCCCGTCCGCGTGACGCGTCGCCGCTCCTAGCGGCGAGCCCGGACCGGGCGGTCAGCGCGCCGGAGGAGCGTGGACGATCGAGACGGAGAAGGTCTCGGTGCCGGCGTGGCGGTGGGGGACGATCGCCCGGTACTCCGCCGAGTTCCACCACCGCAGGCACTCCTCCTCGCTGGCGAACCGGATGATGACCGTGCGGCCCTCCTCACGCTCGCCCTCGAGCACGTCGACCCCGTCGTCGTAGGTCAGGAAGGTCGCGTC
Source organism: Actinomycetota bacterium (assembly GCA_039197885.1). Lineage (GTDB taxonomy): Bacteria > Actinomycetota > Acidimicrobiia > Acidimicrobiales > Poriferisodalaceae > JBCBSZ01. The sequence continues at coordinate 2,940 of JBCCTY010000084.1, forward strand.
GTATTGCTTGAGCACGGGGAAGAAGCCCTGCTCGTACTCGCGGTACGGGGCCGGATCGGTGACCCGGAAGTGGGCGACGAAGTGGACCGGCTGCGACATGGGTGCTCCTCGGGATCGGTGCGGACAGGATCCCCGGTGGCCGTGGCACGGGGCAACCGAGCGCCCGATCGGCCGGTGCGATTGTGTCACGATGATGCGCACGACATCCGGGGAGCGCTGTGGTCGAGATCGTGGAGCGGGAGGCCGACCCCGCCAACTCGCCGGTCGATGGGCGCGCGGCGCGACGCCAGCGCAACATCGAGCACGTCCTCGACGTCGTGATCGACATGTTCGTCGACGAGTCGATGTTCCCGACCATGGAGCAGGTGGCCACCCGGTCGGGGCTGTCGCTGCGGTCGCTCTACCGCTACTTCGCCGAACCGACCGAGCTGCTCGAGGCGGCGATCGCCCGGACCGGCCGGATGGGGCGTGACGCAGCCCACCTCCCGTCGATCGGGCAGGGTCCACTCGAGCGCCGCATCGACGACTTCGTCACCATGCGGCTGCGGATCCACGACGCCGTCGGCGCCGTGTTCCGGGCCACGGTCGTCAACGCGCCCCGCAGCCAGCGAGTGCGCGACCAGCTGACCATCGCCCGCGACGAGCTCCGACGGCAGTTCGAGGCCCAGTTCGCCCCGGAGATCGCCTCGTTGCGGGGCGCCGAGCGGGACGGGGTGGTCTCCGCCGGCGACCTGCTGACCCAACTGGAGTCGATCGACTTCCTCCGTCGCCACCGGCGATGCTCCGTCGCCGAGACCAGCACCGCCCTCGCGACCGGCCTGCGAGCGCTCTTCGGCTGAGCCGTTCGACTAGTGTCAGTAGGACTGGCACAACTTCGGCGTGCCGAGGTGCGAGGGGGGCCATGCCGCGCTACGGACAGATCGACCACGACTACGCCATCCGGCTGGCCACCACGACGGCCGAGGACGACGGCCCGGTGTGGATGGTCAACCTGATGAGGTACAAGGACCGGGCGGAGTACGTCGACGGGCGCGAGACGACCCTCACCGGTCGTGAGGCCGACGATGAGTACGCCCCGCTCGGCCCGATGGCGGCGGTGGGCGCGGCGCCGGTGTTCGTCGCCGACGTCGTCGATCAGTTCCTCGGCGACACACCGACGTGGGATCGGATCGCCGTCGCTCGATACCCGACCCGTCGGGCCTTCATCGAGATGCAGGAGCGCGAGGACTTCCGGCGCCAACACGAGCACAAGGAGGCGGGGATGGCCGAGACGATCGTCATCGGCTCCCAGCCCATGGCCGCACCGCCGATCGACGAGCCCGTCGACTGGGCCGAGGTGCCTCATCCACCGACCGAGGACGACGGACCCTTCACGATGGTCCACGTCATCCGGTTCCACGACGACGACGGCGCCGCGACGACCCCCGATCGCATGGAGGCCTACCAGGAGGTCGCCGGTTCGGTGGCGGTGCCGAACGGCGTCCGCATCGACGGGTGGTTCTCGGCCGAGGGCACGATCATCGGCGACGGCCGCTCCTGGCACCAGGTGCGCTTCAACACCTTCCCGAGTCGCGAGGCGTTCCTGGCGGTGGCGCTCGACCCCGATCGAGCCCGCGCCCAGGACGAGCACCGGGAGCCGGCCATCGCCGACACCTACGCCATCGGCGCGCGGGCCACGATCAACCGACTCGCGGCGTCGATCGACGACGGTTCGTGAGCGCCGACGCCGGGAGGCCGTGACCGTGGAGGTCGTCCTCACCGGCACCGGCTCACCTCTCCCCGACCCGAACCGGGCGGGACCCTCGACGCTGGTGAGCGCAGGCGACACGCGAGTGCTCGTCGACGCGGGGCGCGGCGTCGTGATGCGCCTCGCCGGTGCCGGGACCGTGCCGGGGGCGCTGTCGGGGGTGCTGATCACCCACCTCCACAGCGATCACGTCTGCGCCCTGAACGACGTGATCACGACCCACTGGGTGATGACCCAGGGGAGGGTGCCGCTGGCGATCTTCGGGCCGACCGGCGTGCGACAGTTCGTCGACCGTCAGCTCCACGCCCTCGAGCCCGACATCGGCTACCGCCTCGCCCATCACGACAAGCTCACCCGACCGCCGATGGTGGAGGTCACCGAGCTGGAGGCCGGCGACCCGTTCACCGTGGGCGATGTCTCGGTCACGACCGCGGTGACGGAGCACGCCCCGGTGCGGCCGACCATCGGCTTCCGGCTCGAACACGGTGGCCTCTCGGCGGCGCTGGTCGGTGACACGCTCCCGTGCGACGGGGTCGACGAGCTCGCACGCGGCACCGACCTCTACGTGCAGACCGTCATCCGGCGCGACCTCGTGCCGTTGATCCCCAACGAGATGATCCAGGACATCCTCGACTACCACTCCGGTGTCGTCGAGGCTGCCGAGACCGCCGAGCGGGTGGGAGCGCGCCGACTGGCGCTGACCCACATGGTCCCGCCGCCGACCCCGGAGCAGTACCCCGACTGGATCGCCCGTGCAGCCGAGCACTACTCGGGTGAGATCATCCTGGGCGACGACCTGACCACCGTCGCACTCGATGCCCCGCCCCGACGAACGGAGCAGCCATGACCGACTTCCGGGGCACGATCGGTCGCACGCTGGCCGACTCCGAGCCCCACTTCGCCTCGCCACCCCACCCGGGGCCCGGCGCACCGAACGTCGTGATCGTCCTCCTCGACGACACCGGCTTCGCCCAGTTCGGGTGCTACGGCTCCGACATCGACACGCCGAACATCGACGCCTTGGCGGCGGGTGGCGTGCGCTTCACGAACTTCCACGTGACACCGCTGTGCTCACCGACGCGCGCCTCGTTGCTGACGGGTCGGTCGCAGCACGCCGTCGGTATGCGGGGCCTGTCGAACTGGCGCACCGGCTTTCCCCACCAGCTCGGTCACATCACGGACTCGGCGGCGACCATCGCCGAGGTGCTCGGCGCCGAGGGCTACGCCACCTTCTGCACGGGCAAGTGGCATCTCGCCCCGACCGACGACACGTCGGCGGCCGGGCCCTTCGACCAGTGGCCGCTGGGCCGCGGCTTCGACCGCTTCTACGGGTTCCTCGAGGGCGAGACCGATCAGTTCCACCCGGAGCTGGTGCGCGACAACTCCCACATCGACCCACCGGCGACGCCGGACGAGGGCTACCACCTGAGCGAGGACCTCGTCGATCAGCTCCTGCTGATGATCAACGACAGCACGGGGGTGCGGCCCGACCGGCCCTTCTTCGCCTACCTCCCCTTCGGTGCGACGCACGCCCCTCACCAGGCCCCCGCCGCCTACCTCGAGAAGTACCGGGGTCGGTTCGACGAGGGGTGGGACGTCGTGCGGCAGCGCTGGTACGAGCGCCAGCTCGAGCTGGGCGTCATCGCGCCCCACACCGAGCTCGCGCCGCGGAACCCCGGGGTCGAGGCCTGGGCCGATCTCCCCGACGACCAGCGCAGGCTCGCCTGTCGTCTCCAGGAGGCCTTCGCCGCGTTCCTCGACCACACCGACGACCAGATCGGTCGTCTCGTCGACGGACTCCGCCGGCTGGGACGTCTCGACGACACCATCCTGATCGTGCTGGCCGACAACGGCGCGTCGCAGGAAGGTGGCCCGTTCGGCGTGCTCCACGAGATGAAGTTCTTCAACGGCGTCCTCGAGTCACCCGGTGACGCCGTCGCCCACCTCGACGAGATCGGCGGTCCTGCCAGCCACACGAACTACCCGTGGGGCTGGGCCCAGTGCGGCAACTCGCCGTTCCGTTGGTACAAGCAGAACACCCACGAGGGTGGGGTCCACGTGCCGATGGTCTTCCACTGGCCGGCCGGCCTCGCCCACGACCAGGCCGGCACCATGCGCTCGCAGTTCGTCAACGTCTCCGACGTGGTGCCGACGATCTACGACCTCCTCGACGTGACGCCGCCCGAGACCCATCGCGGGGTGCCCCAGCTCCCCGTGACGGGCCGGTCGTTCCGGCCGGTGCTCGACGATGCCGAGGTGCCGGCCACCAACCGCCTCCAGTACTTCGAGAACGCCGGCAGCCGGGCGCTCGTCGCCGAGATCGACGGGACGTGGTGGAAGGCGGTCACCAAGCACGAGCACGGGGCCGACTTCGACACCGAGCCGTGGGAGCTCTACGACCTCGACCTCGATCCGTCCGAGTGTCACGACCTGGCCGGCGCGCAGCCCGAGCGACTGGCCTCGCTCATCGAGCTCTGGTGGCAGGAGGCGCAGCGCCACGGGGTCCCGCCCCTCGACGACCGCACCCTCGCGCTCTTCGCCGCCCGTCCCGACGACCGCTCACCGCACCGTGTGGATCGTCGCTACCGCTACCGACCCCCGATGTCCCCGATCCCGGCCCACCCGTCACCGGGCGTCGGGGGGTACGCCTTCGATCTCGTCGCACACGTCACCTCGGCTCCCGGCGACGAGGGCGTGCTGTGGGCGACGGGCACCCGCAACTCGGGGTGCTCGTTCTTCGTGCAGGACGGCCGGCTCGTCGTCGACTACAACGCGTTCGGGGACCGCACCATCGTCGAGTCGTCGACCCCGGTGCCGACCGGCGGCGCCGTGCTCGGGATGCGACTCCAGCGCGATGGTCGGCGGACCGGCTGGGTCGAGGTGTCCATCGACGGTGTGGCGTGCGGGCGGGCGGCGATCGCGTTCTACATGCGGATGGTCAGCTCGGTCGGTTCGAGCATCGGTCTCGACCACGGCTCGGCGGTCTCCCGGCGCTACGAGGCGCCCTACGCCTTCACCGGCACCCTGCACGAGGTCGTCATCGAGCTCCCGCGGCGCCCGAACCCCGACGAGGCGGCCGCCGCGGCCGCGAGCGGGATGGGTCGCCAGTGACGCCGTCGCGAACCGGCGCGGGCAGCGGGCAGGCGGTCGAGCGTCCCGCCGCTACTCGATCGTCCAGCCCTCGGGGATGTCGCCGCTGACGAGCTCGTGGGTGTCGGGATCCTGCTCGACGCCCTCGAGGTGCTTCCACAGCATCATCTGGTTGCCCCACGGGTCGCGGAACGAGGCGTTGGCACCGCCGAACTCCTTCCAGAAGTGGTTGCGCCAGAGCTCGGTCGCCCCGTGCTCGACCGCAGTGTCCATGATCCGGTCCATCGAGTCGTCGTCGCTCACGAGGAACCAGGCCCGGGTGGTGCGCCCACCGTCGTGGAGCTGCTTGGGCTCGGACGGCCCCCGAGGGTCGGGAGCGGCCGCGGCGGCGTTGTAGATCCCCATGTGGAGGTTGCCGGTCGGACCCTGGCTGCCGTCGTCGACCTTGAAGTTCTGGCCCGGGACGATCCGCTTGAAGACGCCGGGGATCCGGTCCTCGATCTCCCAGCCGAACACGGCCTCGTAGAACCGCTTGCCGGCTTCGACGTCGTCGACCGGGATGTCGATGAAGACCAGGACGTTGGGGTACGGCGTGCTCATGCGCCGACCCTATTCGACCCGGCGGCTCCGTAGCGCCGGCATCCAGCGCGGACCGGCGGTGGCGTCGATCCGGGCGACGAACGCCTCGTGGTGCGCCTCGACGGCCTCGCAGAGGGCAGCCGTGCACTCGGCACCGACCGCTCGCCACGCCGGCTCGGTGAGGGCGTCGGTGCGGGTCTCGAGGTCGAAGCGGAACCGACGGCCGGCGTCGTTCAGCGCAGCGCCGCCAGCGAAGCCCCGTGAAGCAAGACGCTCCCAGGCAGCGGCGACGGCGAGGTCGTCGGCACCGCGGCTTCGGGCGATCCACTCCTCGTCGCCGTACTCCTCGACGTCGATCATCGCCGAGTGGAGCAGCCCGACCTCGACGTCGTCGAGCCCCTCGGATGCGCACAGGGCCCAGTGGTTGTCGCCGCGGAGCTCGCGCAGGCAGTTGACGGCCAGCCACGCCGACAGGCCCGGCTGGTCTGGTCCGGGCCGGGGGAGCGCCCGGTGGGCGGCGAACATCGGCCGAGCCCCGTGATGCACCGCGTCGACGCCGCGCCACAGGTCATCGGCGAGCTCGCCGACCTGGGACAGCAGCCCCGGCGCGATCTGCTCGAGGCCGGGTTCGATCGAGTCGTCACGGGCGGCGAGCACCGTGGCGGTGTCGGTGGCGCCTCGCTGCAGGTCGAGGACGGCGTCGATCACGGGCTGACCGATGGAGTAGGCGACCGCTCCTGCGACGGCCGAGGTGGGTTCGCCCAGCGCGGCGAGGCGCCAGGCGACGATCCAGCCCGTGCCTCCGGGCACGCCGAGGGCCTCGTAGCGGGCGATGGCGCCCGGGTCCCACATCAGCCAGCCGACGAGGTCGTGCGCCGCCGTGCCGGCTCGCGCCGTCAGGTCGGGCCAGTCGACGTCGCCCGGGGACGTCACTCTCGGTCGAGCGAGGTCGCCATCTCGGGGAGCTCGACCCAGGGCTGACGGTCGACGCACCAGGCCTCGACGTTCGGGCGGACGTCGGCCTTGTCGTCGAGGGTGCCCGCCTTGATGGCGACGATCCCCTCGGGCTGCCTCAGGGCGGAGTAGATCGGCGAGCCGCACGAACCGCAGAAGCGCCGCCAGACGAAGACCTCGTCGTCGCCGTGGTCGCCGGTGTCCTCGTAGGTCGTGAGCTCGCCCGTCACCGCGAGTTGCGACTCGTGCGCGATGAGGTTGACCGAGAACGCTCCACCGCTCTGGCGCTGGCAGTGGTCGCAGTGGCAGATCGCCGTCGCGATCAGGTCACCCGCCACCTCGTAGGTGATGGCCCCGCACAGGCATCGTCCCGTCAGCGTCATGGCGGCACGCTAACCGATCGACCGTTCGGTCGCCCCGGGCCCCCGAACTCAGCGGAGCGTGTAGCGGATCGGCACGGTCTTCGGGCCGCCGACGAAGGTCGTCTTCATCGTCGTCACCGGTCCGGCGAGCTCGACCGACTCGAGCCGGGGGAGCAGGTGCGAGAACAGGTTGCGGATCTCGTTGCGAGCGAGCTGCGCGCCGAGGCAGTGGTGGATGCCCCACCCGAACGCCACCTGCTGCTTGGCGTTCGCCCGGGTGATGTCGAAGCGGAGCGGGTCCTCGAACACCTTCGGGTCGAGGTTGGCCGCCTTGTACGAGAGATAGATCCAGTCGCCCTCGGCGATCTGCTCGCCGCACAGCTCGACGTCGGCCTGCGCGGTGCGCATGAAGTGCCGCACCGGTGTGGCGAGGCGGATGATCTCCTCGACCGCGTTCGGCATCAGCGTCGGATCGTCCTGCAGCATCCGGAGCTGCTCGGGGTGCTCGATGAGCTGCAGCATGCCGTCGGCCATCGTGGCCGAGGTCGTGTCGTGACCGGCCGAGGCGACGATGACGTAGTAGCCGAGCGTCTCGAGGTCGGGCATCGGCTCGCCCCCGATGCGCCCGTTGGCGATGAGGCTGGCGAGGTCGTCGGTGGGCTGGCCTCGACGTTCGAGCGTGAGCCCCGAGAAGTACTGGTAGAAGTCGCCGATGACCTGGGCGATCACTTCCGGGGACGCCTCGTCGCGTTGGAGGTCCGGATCCTCCTGGCCGAACATCTCCTGTGTGAGCGTCATCATCCGGCCGTAGTCCTCGGGCGGGAGCCCCAGGACCTCGAGGATCACCTGCAGGGGGTACGGCCAGGCGATCTCGGCCGCGAAGTCGAGCTCACCGCCGCCCGCTTCGAGCTTCGCCACGGCTTCACGACTGAGCTCGTCGAGCCGGGCGTCGAGCCGCCGCACGCTGGCCGGCTTGAACCAGTCGTTCGTCAACGCTCGGTACTCACCGTGCTGGGGCTCGTCCATGTGGATGAGCGTCTTGATCTCGATCTGGCGTTCCTCGAAGGCCTCGATGTTGCCGAGCACCGACTCCGGCTCGTTGGTGAAGGTCGTGTGATCGCGCTCGACCTCCTTCAGCGTCGCATGGTCGATCAGGGCCCAGAACGGTGAGAAGCCGTCGCGCTCGATGCGGTGGATCCCGCCCCGACCGTGGAGCTCGACCGCCGTACGGTTCCAGTCGGCCATGTCGCCCCACCGGTGGTTGTCGGTGAAGATGTCGTCTGCTGCCGGTGCGCCGATGGCCATGGGTCCTCCCTCGGTTCCACCCACGATCCGAGCACGCCGGTGGCATCACGTCCAGGCGCGCCGCGGTTGCGTGCTACACCGACGGCGTGACCGATCCCTACTTCGAGCCGTCCGACGCGGGGCCGTTCCCCCGTCCGCACGCCCACGCCCCGTGGGGCGACGACATGCTCCACGGCCGGTTGCTGGGCGGTCTGGCGGCGCGGGCGCTCGAGGCCGACCTCGCCGAGCCCGGCTGGCGGGCGGGGCGGCTGACCGTCGACCTGTTCCGTCCTGCGGCGATGGCCGCCGTCGAGGTGGAGGTCCGCCGGCTCCGGTCGGGACGCCGCCTGCGGTTGGCCGACGCCCTGCTGCGCTGCGAGGGGCACGACGTGGGGCGGGCGACCGCGGTGTTCCTCGCGGAGAGCGAGGAGCCCCCGGGTGAGATCTGGCGGCCCGAGACGCCACCGTGGCCCGACCCGGAGGACGTCGAGGCCGAGGACGGCGCCGGTTCGCCCGACCAGACCGGCTGGTGGTTCCGTACCGTCAGCGGCGGGTTCTACACCTCCGAGCAGACGCGCCTGTGGACCAACGAGACGGCGCAGCTCGTGGACGGCGAGACGATCTCACCGTTCGTGCGCACGGCGCTGTCGAGTGACATCGCCTGCCCGTTGGCCAACAGCAGCCCCGAGGGGGTCCACTACATCAACGCCGACTTCACGGTGCTCATCGGTCGTCTCCCCGTCGGGGAGTGGATCGGCCTCGAGGTGGCGCAGCAGATCGCGGCGGACGGCGTGTCGATGGCCTCGTGCACGCTCGTCGATCGCGGCGGTCCGTTCGCCACGAGCGGCGGGGTGTCACTGGCCCGGCCGCCGATCCGACCCGAGGTCTGATCACCGGATCCGGGGCATCACCGGGGGCGAGCCGTCGAGGCGACCCTCCCCGATGGCGAGCGCCTGCTCGGCGTAGTGCTCCTGCGGGAGGATCCAGAAGCGGTCGGCCTCGATCGCGTCGCAGACCATGCTCGCGACCTCGGCGGCGGAGAGGGTCTCCTGGTAGTTCTCGCCGAAGTCGTCCTGGAGCTCGACGGAGCCCGGTTCGGTGCCGGGACGGTTGCGCTCGCTGGTGTTGATGTTGGTCGACACCACGCCAGGGCACAGCACCGAGGCGCCGAGGGCGGTCGGGGCGAGCTCGTGCCAGATCGACTGGCTGAGGCCGACGACAGCGTGCTTGGCGGCGACGTACGACGCGATGTTCGGGAAGCCGAAGATGCCCGCGGTCGAGGCGGTGTTCACGATGTGCCCGGGGCGGCCGGACTCGCGCATGCGCGGGACGAACGCGTGCAGACCGTGGACCACACCCCACAGGTCGACGTCGATGACCCACTTCCAGTCGTCGAGTGACGAGAACGCGTCACCGAAGGCCACCACGCCGGCGTTGTTGGCGAGGACGTCGACCGAGCCCTTCCAGGCGAAGGCCTCGTCGGCCGCGGCGGTCATCGAGTCCATGGAGGTGACATCGCACTCGACGCCGAGGGCCTCGTGGCCGGCATCGCCGAGCTCGGCGACCGCTCGTTCGAGCGCGACGGCCTCGATGTCGGCGGCGATCACCGACACCCCGCGGCGTGCCAGCTCGTGGCAGAGGGCGAGCCCGATGCCGCTGGCTCCTCCGGTGACGAACGCGACCTGACCTGCTCCGAGCTGCATCTGCCCTCCCCGATCCCGGCTGCGATCTTCGCAGAGCCGGTTCGGTCGTCCCGCATGCGGGCGGGTCGTCGAGGCGCAACGAACCCGATGCGGTGGGGGACACCTGCAGCCGGACGGTGTCGCTCATCACCGAGCGCCCGGACCGACCTCCTCGTCGGTGGTGCGCCGCACCCGCACGGGAATGGCGCTCATCACGGGGAGGCCGGTGATCCGATCGGTGCCGTCGGTGGCATCGACGAGGCGGTTCGTCGGAGCGCCGATCTCCCGGACACGCTCGTCGGTGGTCGACCGCCCGCCCCAGGAGTGCGCCATCGAGATCACGCCCCGCTTGATGTCGGGATCGGGGCGGGCGACGCCGACGACGCGGCCGCGCTGTGACGTGATCTCGACGAGGTCGCCGTCGGCGACGCCGAGCTCCGCGAGGTCGTCGGGGTGGAGGTGGGCGTGGTTGGTCGTCGCCACCCGGGCGAGGCCGGGGAGCTCGGAGCCGAGCGAGTTCAGCGCGTGCTTCAGGCGTCGGCTGACGAGCCGGAACGGGAAGCGCTCGGCCTCGAAACCGCCGAGCAGCGCCGCGCCGGCTCCCTCCGTGCGGACCTCGGCCAGCTCGGCCACGACGTCGTCGGGTGCCACGGCGAAGCGGCCGTCGGCATCGGGATCGGCGTCGACGACGCGGACCCGGCGGTCGTGGTGGATGACCTGTCGCTGCGTGCGCCACTCGCTCATCGGCATCCGGGCGCGACCGAAGACGTGGTCGATCACGTCGTGGTCGGTCAGGGGCTCATCGGTCAGCTGCCGCTCCACCGGCAGCCGTCCACCGGGGAGATCGATCGGTGTCCCGTTGCGGGCGGCGATGCCGGCGAACACCTCCCACTCGTTGAGCACGTCGTCGCCGGAGTCGATGACCGCGTCGGTGTAGTTGGTGTAGGGCGCAGGGAACCGACGATCCATGACGTTGGGGATGTCGGCTCGCTCGAGCTGACCTCGGGGGGCGATGACGTAGTCGGCCAACTCGGCGGTCGCCGTCATCCGGTGGTCGATGACCACGAGGAGGTCCAGGGCGGCCATCGCCTCGAGGGTCATGACCTGATCGGGGAACGCCTGGACGGGGTTGCCGCCGCTGACGATCAACGCTCGGACCTGTCCGTCACCGGGGAGCAGGATCTCCTCGTTCAATGCGTTGGTGAGCATCTCGTCGGGGAGGCCGGCGAGACTCCGGACCCGGTGCGGGGCGCCGGGTGTGGGGTCCGACGGTGGGATGACCTGGGCTCGGCGAACGTCGCCCGGTGACGACAGGTACGGGCTCTCGAGCGTGTCGCCCGGGCGGTTGACCCGGCCGCAGAGCACGTTGAGCGTGAGGGTGAGGGTCTCGGTGAGCGAGCCGTGAGGCGCCATGTTGGGTCCGGTACCCGTCCCCGCCGCGCCGCGCTCGGCGGTGGCGAACATCTCCGTGGCCGCCTCGATCGTGGCGGCGTCGAGGCCGCACCGATCGGCGGCGTAGCCGAGGTCGAACGGCCCGACCGCGGCGCCGAGGGCGTCGAGGTGCCCGGGCTCGATGTGGGCCTCGCAGAAGGTCGCGTCGTGCCAGCCCCGATCGAGGACGAGGCGCACCATCGCAGCGAGCAGCGTCGGGTCCTCGCCCGGAGCGACCTGGAGCCAGACGTCGGCCTGCTTCGCCAGCTCGGACCGGCGTGGATCGA
>JBCCTY010000085.1:0-14335 GCA_039197885.1 Actinomycetota bacterium
GCCGGCAAGTCGACCATCGCGAAGCTGATCACCCGCTTCCACGACCCGGCGAGCGGGAGCGTCCGCATCGACGGCACCGACCTGCGCGACGTGACCCTCCGATCCCTGCGCTCCCAGCTCGGCATCGTCCCGCAGGAACCGTTCCTGTTCCACGGCACCCTCCGCGACAACGTCGGATACGGCCGGCCCGGCGCCTCCGACGACGAGCTGCTCGCCGCGTGCGAGGCGGTCGGTCTCTCCGACCTGGTCGATCGCCACGACGACGGGCTCGACGCGGCGGTCCACGAGCGAGGTGTCTCACTGAGCGCGGGTGAGCGCCAGCTCCTCGCGCTGGCCCGCTCCTTTCTCGCCGGTCCTCGGATCCTCATCCTCGACGAGGCCACCTCGAACCTCGACCTCGAGTCCGAGACGCGGGTCGAGCGGGCCCTCGACACCGTGCTCGACGGCACCACCGCCGTGCTCATCGCCCACCGCCTCGCCACGGCGATGCGAGCCGACCGCATCGCCGTCGTCGACGACGGCCGCATCGTCGAGCTCGGCCCCCATGACGAGCTCGTCGCGCTGGGCGGACGCTACGCGGCGCTCCATCGGGCCTGGATCGCCGCCGGTGGCGCCGACCGCCACGACACCACCAGGTGAACGGGGCCGAGCTCGCGATCGCAGCGGCCTTCGTGCTGGCGGGGTCCACCGTCCAGGGCTCACTCGGGTTCGGGCTCGGTCTCGTCTCGGCACCGGTCCTGGCGCTCCTCGATCCGGTCCTCGTGCCGGTGACCCCGCTGTTGCTCGCCACCGCCCTCGCGCTCACCATCGCCGTCCGCGAACGCGACGCCATCGCCGCCCGCGAGCTGACCTGGGCGTGGATCGGACGGATCCCGGGCACCGCGCTCGGCGTCGTGGCCGTCGCCTCGGTGAGCGGCTCGGCCGCCTCGCTGGTGTTCGGCGCGGGCATCCTGCTCGCCGTGGTCATGACGATCGGTGGGCGACGCCTGCCGGGTGGACCGGGCACGTTGTTCGGTGCCGGGGCGTTGAGCGGGCTGATGGCCACCGCGGTGAGCGTCGGTGGGCCGCCGATCGCGCTCGTGCTCATCGACCTCCCACCCCGCAGGCTCCGAGCGACGCTGTCCGCCTTCTTCGGCCTCGGTGCCGTGGTCTCGGTGGGAGCGCTCGCCGTCGCCGGCGAGGTCGACGGCGAGGCGGTGCGCGCCGCCGGCCTGCTCGCGGTCCCGATGGCCGCCGGCCTGGCCTTGGCCGGACCCGTCACGAGGACGGCGAGCGCATCTCGGCTCACCGCTGGCGCGCTCGTCGTCGCCGGTGCCAGCGCGTTGGCCCTGCTCGCACGGGGCGTGTTGTGATGACGCCGTGACCACGCTCTCGGTGCGCGACGTCGAGGTGCGCTACGACGATCGGCGGGTGCTGGGACCGCTCGACCTCGACGTGTTCCCCGGTGAGCGGTGGATCGTGCTCGGCCCGAACGGCAGCGGCAAGACCACGCTCGTCCGCACGGTCGCGCTGATCCAGTTCCCGACGGCCGGGTCGGTCGAGCTCCTCGGGCACCGGTGGGGCCGGGTCGACGTCCGCGAGCTCCGGGGACGGGTGGGTCTGACGAGCGCCGCGCTGGTCGATCAGCTCCGACCATCGGTCGCCGCGGTCGAGGTCGTCATGTCGGCCGCCAACGCGGCGCTCGAGACCTGGTGGCACCACTACGACGCCGACGATCACGGGGTCGCGGTCGAGCAGCTCGACAGGTTCGGCGTCGGACACCTCGCCGACCAGTCGTTCGCGTCGCTGTCATCCGGTGAGCGCCAACGGGTGCTGCTCGCCCGGGCCTATGCCAACTCGCCCGACCTCGTCGTCCTCGACGAGCCCACCGCCGGCCTCGACCTCGGGGGCCGGGAGGACCTCGTCCACCGTCTCGACGCCGTGGCGAACGATCCGACGAGTCCGCCGGTGATGATGGTGACCCACCACGTCGAGGAGATCCCGCCGTCGTTCACCCACGCGCTGCTGCTGCGCGACGGTGCGTCCGTGGCCGCGGGTGCGATCGATGACGTGCTGACGTCGGCGAACGTGTCGGCCTGCTTCGGACTCCCCGTCGTGATCGGGCGATCCGGCGGCCGGTGGTCGGCCCGCTCGGAGCGACGCTCAGGCCTCGACGAGGACGGCTTCGAGTCGGGGACGTGACTCCTCGACCTCGCGGTCGAGGAGTCGTGACACCACCGGTTCGAGGAGGCCCCCGTCGTAGCGCAGGTCGATCGACAGCGACGTGCGATCTCCCGCATCGTCGACCTGCGCCGTCATCCGCCAGAGGCTGTGGCGGCGTCCGTCGTGCTCCAACCGCTCGAAGACGACGAGATCGCCGTCGTCGGTCGTCCGGACCATGCGCAAGCGCTTCGCCCGGGAGAACCGGCCGAGGCGGGCCCGCAGGGTCACGAACCAGGCCGGGCCATCGTCGTCGACGTGCTCGGGAGCGGGTTCGACCCGGCTGACGATCGACAACCATCTCGGATAGGTCGCGAGGTCGCGCACGACCGACCGCACCCGGCCGACGTCGGCCGCCGTCTCGTGCTCGATGCGTCGCTCCACGGTCCCAGGATGCCAACGCCGCGGCCTCGAGGCGGCATCACCGAGCCGGTCAGCGGTCGTCGAGGTCGTCGAGGGTGCGGTGGCGCCACAACTCGGCCGGCCCGTAGCGGTCGTCGACCCGCCGTTCCACCGTGGCGCCGAGGCGACGGGCGACCGCGCTGGACGCCGGGTTCTCCACGGAGATGACGCTCACGGCGGTCCGCCACCCGAAGTCCTCGTAGGCGCTGCGCAGGGCCCGACCGGCGGCCTCGGTGGCGTATCCCTGCCCGTGGTGCCCCGGCACGAGGGCCCAGGTGATCTCGGGCTCGATCCAGCCCTCGGGGAACCAGAGGCCGCTGATCCCCACGAACTCACCGGTCCGGCGGATCTCGATGCTCCAGGGCCCGTAGCCGCGCAGGAGCCAGTGACCGGCGTAGCCCGCGAACTTCCGCCAGGCGTCGTCCCGTCCGCACGGCCCTCCGTAATGCCGCGAGACCTCGTCGGCGTAGAAGGCCGCCATGGCTTCGAAGTCGTCCTCGCGCTGCGCCCGCAGGACGAGCCGGTCGGTCTCGAGGACCGGGATGGAGCCGCCGAACACCGGGCGAGTCTCGCCGAAAGGTCACACCGCACCAAGCCCGCCGCCGACCTCACGGGGAGCGGCCCCCCGGTCACCACCGGATCACGTGGAGAGGCGCTCCGCCCCTGGCGACGGCAACAGGAACATGCGTCGCCCGACGTCGGCGGGGCTTCCCGGTGCGGGTGCCTCGGCGCCGGCGGGGTCGACGAGGCCGGCCTCGGCCGGGCGGAAGCGGTTGAGCTTCAGCGGCGGGAAGCGGGCGCTCGGCGCGTCGGCAGCCTCTTCCGGGTCGTTCGCGAGGACGCGGGTCTCGAACTCGGTCACCGACGTCGACACGCGCCCGGCGGACGCCGAGACGTCCATCACCGACATCGGGCGTCGCTCGATGACGAGCGACTGGTTCACGACGCCGCCGATCGAGGCCGCGGGCGGCGGCTCCTCGCGCGTCGAGGTCGGCGCGACCTCCACGCCGGACCGGTGGTCCCGGTCCTCGGTGTCCTCTCGTTGCTCGGTGTCTCTCCTCGTCGAACCGTCGTGCGGTCTGGCCGGTTCCACCGGCGCCAGTGCCGGCGCGGTGGGCATGGGCCGGGTGATCGCTTCCGTGCCGACGTTGTGGAGAGGATCTGCCGCCTGCATGGCGCCGACCTCCCTCTCTCCGGAGTTCCCTCTCTCCGGACCTCCCTCATCGGCGTCCACGGGCGCGGACTTGAGCGATCGGAGCGAGAACGTCCGGCTACTCCTCGACCGGCACGGCGTCGAGTCCGTCGAGTGGGTCGGGGCCGATCTCGCGCAGGTCGGCCGCCTGGCGCATCAGCGGGTAGGGGTTGACCGCCCGCCCGGTGGCCGTGGGATGGACCTCGAGGTGGAGGTGCGGCGGCGTCGAGATCGCGTTGCCGGTGTTGCCCACGAAGCCGATGACGTCGCCCGCCCGGACGAAGGCCCCTTCCGTCGCCAACTCGCTGTAGCCGGAGAGGTGGGCGTAGTAGTAGGCCGCTCCGGACTCGCCGAGCAGCCAGAGCTTGATCCCGCCGAGTCGGCCGGTGCCCAACCGGAACAGCACACCCTGCTCGACGGCGAGGAGCGGTGTGCCGTGCGGGGCCATGATGTCGACGCCCTGGTGACGGCGGCGGCAGCCGTCGCGGCAGAACAGGAACGAGTCGATGAAGTCGTACTCCCTCCCCTCGATCGGGAAGACGATGTCGGGCACGACGGCCGCGCGCACGGCAGCGAGCTCGGCGTTGGCCGCATCGAGCTCGTCACGGAGGATCTCCCGGGCGGTGGTCAGGTCGCTCAGGTACTCGCGGGCCTCGGCGATCTCGGTGCGCTCCAGGTCGAAGCCGCCGGGCGCCTCCTCGGAGGCATCGAGGTAGGCGTCGACGACGTCGTCGCGACCCTCCTCGATCACCGCCTGGGCCAGGAGCGTGCGCCGGACGGAGTCGAGCAGGTCGCCGCTGCGCACCGCCTCCTCGAGCCCGGCACCGGGGCCCTGTGCGTAGAGCAGCGTCACCCGTCGCTGCAGCTCGTTGCGAGCCGCGAGGAAGATCTCGACGAGCCGCTGGTAGGCGAGCTGGGTCTCGTCGAGCTCGTCGGCCCGACGCTGCACCTGACCGGCCTCGCCGAGGTAACGACCCGTGAGCTCGTCGAGGCGCTGCTGCGCCGACGCCGACCCGTCGCGGGCGACATCCAGCCGGGCGGTGCCGATCTCCTTGATGCGCGTCCGGATGGCGAAGGCCGCCTGCTGCCCCTCGGTCCGGGCCTGGGCGGTCGCCAGCGGGTCGAGCGGCGGGATCTCCGGGTCATCGGTGGTCGGTGATCCACCGGGCCCCTCTCCCCCGTCACCACCCTCGAGCGGGATGGTCGTCGTCGAGCTGGTCGTCGTCGAGGCGACGTCCTGCGCCCGGGCCGGGCCGGCCACGACGAGCGACGCGACGGCCAGGAGCGACACGAGGACCAGGCGCGGAACGGACACCTCCATCACCGTGGTCGTCGTCCGCCGCGGGCTCCGCACGAGCGATCGGCGCCGATCATCGGCTCAGCGCAGCTCGCGCTCGGAGCACGCACCGGCGCCCTGGGCCTCGCTGCGACCTCCGCAGGTCGCTCCGATCACCTCGTAGGCCGACCCCGGTGGCGCGAGGAAGGCCAGGAGGTCACAGCTGCTGTCGTCCCCGCCCTCGCAGTCGTCCCACAGCACGTCGAGTCGCTCGTCGTCTCCCCGTTCGCGCACCTGCACCCGGTCGACGAGCTCGTCGAGCAGCGCCGCGGCCTCGGCGGCGTCGGGGTCGAGGAGGCGGTCGGCGAGCTCGCTGACCGAGTCGACGTCGGCGGCGGCGAACGCCGCGTCGAGCTCGGCGGCGTCGAAGGTGCGGGCGAGCAGCCCGGCGAGCCGCTCCGGGGGCAGCTCCAGCGGGTCGACGACCCGGGGGTCGAGGTCGTCGACCTCGACCTCGGTCGACCGCGGCAGCCCGAGCGCACCGGTCGGGGTCATCACGGTGACCCCGCATCGCTCGCCGACATCGTCGGCGAGGCGGATGCGCAACTCGGTCGTGGCATCGCCGCTCAGGGCCACGAGTGGGTCGGCGTCGTCGGACTCGCTCGTGGCGATCGACACGAGGTCGTAGCCGTACCCCTCCAACGCGACATCGGCCGCCACGATGCCGTCGCGGAGCAGGCGCCAGTCGGTGGCCTGGTCGTCGGGGGCGCTCGCCGCCACCGGGTCGAGCAACCCGAGCACCTCGCCGATCCGCTCACGGGTGGCCAGCGGCCCGCCGGCGGGACTGATGAGGTCGTCGGCGAGCGCTCCGGCGTCGACGGCCTGCGCCACGACGTCGCAGTGGTCGGCCGGGTCGGCTCCCTGACCGGAGGTGCAGGCCCCGGCGGCGACGAGGACGACCATCACCGCACCGGTCGGCAGCGGGAGTCGCCGGACGGACACGGCGCGTGACCGTAGCGGAGGACCCCGCCGGACAGGCCGCACCCGTGGTCGACGCCGTAGCGTCAGCGGCGATGGAGATCGATCGCGCCGTCGCCGTCGACTGGAGCGCGGCGAACCGCCCGGTCGAGGGTCCGAACAGCATCTGGATCGCCGATCGCGGACCGGCAGGCGACATCGGCCTCGCCAACCCACCCACGCGCGCCGAGGCGCTCACGGCGCTTCGCCGGATCGCTCGGGTGTCGGTCGCAGCGGGCGAGCGCCTGGTGATCGGGGTCGACGCGAGCTTCGGGTACCCGGTCGGCTTCGCCGGGGCACTCGGCGGACGTGAGGGGGGCTGGCGTGGGGTGTGGGCCGCGATCGGTTCGGCGATCACCGACGACGACCGCAACCGCTCGAACCGGTTCGGCGTGGCAGCGGAGCTCAACCGCCGCCTCGGTGGTGACCCGGGCCCGTTCTGGGCGTGCCCGTCCGGTGCTGCCGGACCCGACCTGACCGTCCACCGCGGCCCCATGCCGATGCGGACCCACGGAGGCACCGAGCTCGCGGAGTACCGCCTCGTCGAGCGGCACCTCCGCGCCCGCTCACGACTCGTCCACTCGGTCTGGAAGCTCTTCACCCCGGGCAGCGTCGGCTCCCAGACCCTGCTGGCCATCGCCCGGCTCGGTGAGCTGCGGCGCGATCAGGTCAGCGGGCCGCACACGGTGATCTGGCCGTTCGAGGTCGACCACGCGACGCTCGAACGGCGACCGCTGGTCGTCGTGGTCGAGCTGTGGCCCGAGCTCGCCGATCCGGACGTCGGTGAGCATCCCGTTCGCGATGCCGCCCAGGTGCTCGCGGCCGCCCGCTGGATCGCCCGCCTCGCTGCGACCGACGAGCTGGCTCCGATGCTGCTGCTGGACGAGCTCGACGAACCGACTCGACGGGCGGCCATCACCGAGGAGGGGTGGATCCTCGGTGCCGAACGGGTGCGGTGAGGGGTCAGGCCGTCTCGGGCACCAGGCGGCGCCGGAGCAGGTCGACGGTCGAGGCCCAGGCCACGTCGGCGGCCTCGGCGTCATGCCCGACCCGACCCCGCTCGGCGAAGCCGTGCTCGGTCCCGGCGTGCTGGACGACCTCGACGGCCACACCGCCCATCCGCAGGAACGCCTCGGTGGTCACCCGGTCGTCCTCGCCCACGAGATCGTCCCGCTCGGCGAAGTGCAGGAGCACCTCGGCCTCGACGTCGTCGAAGTCGAGCGACTGGGCGCCGTAGTAGCCGACCATCGCTGCCACCGCCGCCGGGCGTCGCGTCGCCGCCCACAACCCGAGCGAGGCGCCCATCGCGAAGCCCACGATGCCGATCGGCGCATCACCCCGCCGGACGCGACCGCGCAACACGTCGATCGACAACATCACCGTCTTGGCGAGCTCGTCGGGCGAGGCCGCGGCGAGCGCCGCCTCGGCCTCGGCGACGTCGACCGGTCGAACCCCACCGAGCAGATCGGGAGCGAGGGCGCAGAACCCCTCGTCGGCGAGGCGTTCGCACACGTCGCGCACGGCGTCATCGACCCCCCACCACGACGGGAGCACGAGCACACCGGGGCGACCACGGCCGTCGGGCGGAGCCAGGTAGCCGGTGGGCCCGTCGGTGTCACTCACACCGACACGGTACCGACGGGCCCGCTCCGGGCCGCCCGACCGGTCCTCAGGCGGCGCCGGCCAGCTCCTTCGCCGTGCCGTAGTCGGCCTTGCCGTTCGGTGCACGCGGCACGGTCTCGACGAGCTGGAGCTGCTTCGGGAGCTTGTAGCTCGAGAGGCGCCCGCGCACGTCGGCCAGGATCTCGTCGGCGGTCAACGTCGCACCGGGTTCGAGCGAGGCCACCCCGACGACCCGGTTACCGAACCGTTCGTCGGGCACACCGAACACCAGGCAGTCGCGCACGCCACGCGTCGCCTTGATCGCCTCCTCGACCTCCTCGGGGTAGACCTTCTCGCCGCCGGTGTTGATGCAGTTGGATCCCCGTCCGAGGAAGTCGATGAAGCCGTCGGCGTCGACGGTCGCCATGTCGCCGGGGAACGACCAGCGCACGCCGTCGATCTCACGGAAGGTGCGGGCGGTCTTCTCCTCGTCCTTGTAGTAGCCGAGCGGCACGTTGTTGCACGTGGCGACCATCCCGACCTCGCCCGAGCCGGGGGCCACCGCACGGTCGTCGTCGTCGAAGACCTTCGTCGTCTCGGTGACCATGAACTTGGCGACCTCGCCGACCTGCCCACCGGCCGAGATGCTCTGGCCCATCGAGCCCTCGGTGCTCCCGAGGGCGTCGATCATGATCACCTGCGGCATGAACTCCATCAGCCCGCGCTTCGCATCGGGCGAGAACATGGCGCCGGTCGACACCACGAACCGCACCGACGACAGGTCGTAGCTGCCGCCGGCATCGGCACGATCGCGGAGCGCCCGCAGCATCGGTCGTGCCATCGCATCGCCCACGATGACCGGCATCGATACACCTCGCTCCTCCACCGTGCGCCAGAGCTCGTCGGAGTCGAGCGACCGCGACTCGAGCAGCACGGTCGTGCCGCCCAGGAGGTGGGGTGACATGACCCCGATCCAGATGCCCGTGCCGTGCATGAGCGGGCACGCCGGCAGCGTCACCTGGCCGACCCCCTCGTCGTCCATGCGCTGGACGGCGGGGGCGACCTCGTCGGGCGAGTCGAAGGGCTCGAGACCGAGGATGGGCGGCGCCTGGTCGAGGAAGAACTTCGTGAACTGGCCGACCGGGTACATCACGCCCTTCGGCATGCCGGTCGTGCCGCCCGTGTAGAGCATGTAGGTGTCGTCGTAGGAGCGCTCGATGCGGGGAGCCGGATCGTGGCCGGCGATGACGTCGTCGTAGGCGACGGCACCCTCGACGTGTGTGGTGCCGTCGGGCGCGGGACCGTCGTCGACCTCGACGAGCAGCTTGACCAGGGGAAGTCGGTCACGGATCCGGCTGATCCGGTCGGACAGGCTCGTGTGGAAGACGATCGCCTCGGCATCGGAGTTCTCGAGCAGGTAGTGGAGCTCGTCGTCGAGGTAGCGGTAGTTGACGTTGATCGGCACCATGCGCTGCTTGAGGGCGGCGAAGTTGGCCTCGCAGTACTCGGGGCCGTTGTAGAGGAAGAGCCCGACCTTGCTGTCGCGCTGGAGACCGGCAGCCGAGAGCGCAGCGGCGAGGCGTGCCGATCGGTCCTCGTACTCGCGCCAGGGCACGACCCGTTCGCCCTGGATGACCGCAGCGCGCGCAGGCACCGCATCGGCGACGGACTCCCAGATGGTGGCGAAGTGCATCTCCATGGCCGGGAGACTACGCGGCACTGTGACCAGCGGCACAGATCGGTCGCCGACCCCGCGACCGCCCAAGGAACCCCCACCGGCGGGACGTTCGGCCCGGTACATCGGCACGGACGGTCCGTAGCGTGCCGGACGTGGTCATGGCAGCGGAGCGCGACGCGGAGGCACCTGCCGGGGCCACCCCGGCTCCGCAGCTCGTGGTCGACGGCAACGAAGCAGCAGCCCGGATCGCCCACGCGTGCAGCGAGATCGTCGCGATCTACCCGATCACGCCGGCATCGCCGATGGGCGAGCTCGCCGACGCCTGGTCGGGACGGCGGCGACCGAACCTCTGGGGCGCGGTGCCGGACGTGGTCGAGCTGCAGAGCGAGGCCGGTGCCGCCGGCGCGCTCCACGGCGCACTGCAGGCCGGGACCCTCGCGACCACCTTCACGGCGTCGCAGGGCCTGCTGCTCATGATCCCGAACCTCTACAAGATCGTCGGGGAGCTGACGCCGACGGTCATCCACGTGGCGGCGCGGTCGGTCGCAACCCATGCGTTGTCGATCTTCGGCGACCACTCCGACGTGATGGCCGTCCGCCAGACCGGCATCGCCACCCTGTTCTCCGGCTCGGTGCAGGAGGCCCAGGACCTCGCCCTGGTCGCCCACGCCGCGACGCTCCGATCACGCGTCCCGTTCCTCCACGCCTTCGACGGGTTCCGGACCTCCCACGAGATCAACACGATCACCGGCGTCGACGACCACGTCATCCGCGAGATGATCGACGACGACCTCGTCGCAGCGCATCGGGCCCGGGCGCTCGACCCCGACCGCCCGGTGCTCCGGGGCACCGCGCAGAACCCCGACGTCTTCTTCCAGGGTCGCGAGCGGGCCAACCAGTTCTTCGCGGCGGTCCCGGGCATCGTGGCCGACGAGCTGGAGCGCCTCGCCGAGCTCACGGGCCGCCGCTACGGGCTCGTCGACTACCACGGCGCTGCCGACGCCGACCGCGTGGTGGTCGTCATGGGGTCGGCCTCGGCGACCGCTCGCACCGCCGTCGACGAGTTGTGCGACCGCGGCCACCGCGTCGGTGTCGCGACCGTGAGGCTCTACCGGCCCTTCCCCGTCGAGGCCCTGCTCGGGGCGCTCCCCGACACCGTGGCGCGGATCGCGGTGCTCGACCGGACGAAGGAGCCGGGCGCTCCGGCCGAACCGCTGTGCCTCGACGTCATCGCCGCGCTCGCCCGCCGACGAGACCGGCCTCCACCGCTCGTCGTGGGCGGCCGGTACGGGCTGTCCTCGAAGGAGCTGAGCCCGGCGATGGTCGCCTCGGTGTTCGACGAGCTCGACGCCGACCGCCCGCGGGACGGCTTCACCGTCGGCATCGTCGACGACGTGACCGGTTCCAGCCTGCCCCTGCCCACCGTGCCGGCGACCGAGCACGGCCGTGCGGCGGTCTTCTACGGGCTCGGGAGCGACGGCACCGTCGGGGCGAACAAGCAGTCGGCCAAGATCATCGGTGAGCGGGTCGGGCAGCACGCGCAGGCCTACTTCGTCTACGACTCCAAGAAGTCCGGTTCGGTCACCGTGTCGCACCTCCGCTTCGGTGACCGCCCCATCGATGCGCCGTACCTCGTGGAGCAGGCCGAGCTCGTCGCCTGCCACGATCACGGGTTGCTGGACCGGATCGATGTCCTCGAACGCGCTGCGCCCGGCGCCACGTTCCTCCTGAACAGCCCGCACGGACCCGACCGGACCTGGGCGCTCCTCCCGATCGAGGTGCAGCAGCGCATCATCGACCTCGACCTCCGGGTGATGGTCATCGACGCCGGTGCGATCGCCGCTCGACACGGGCTGGGACGCCGGGTGAACACGGTCCTCCAGACCTGCTCCTTCGCGCTCCTCGACGTGCTGCCCCTCGACGAGGCGGTCGCGGCGATCAAGCGCTCGGTCCGAGCGGCGTACGGCGGTCGCGGCGAGGTCGTCGTCGCGCGGAACCTGGCCGCCGTCGACGATGCCATCGAGGGTCTCGCTCCCGTGTCCGTGCCGAGGGCAGTGACCGCGGATCACCGGCGTCGTTCGTCGGCCGCCGATGCCGACCACCCCTTCGTGCGGGAGGTGACCGCCGAGATCCTCGCCGGCCGGGGCGACTCGCTGCCGGTCAGCGCACTGCCCGTGGACGGCACGTTCCCCACGGGCACGGCCGCACTCGAACGCCGCGGCATCGCATCGGAGATCCCGATCTGGGACCCGGACCTCTGCATCGAGTGCGCCCGCTGCGCCCTCGTGTGCCCGCACGCGGCGATCAGGGTGAAGACCCACGACGGCACGGCCATGACCGCGACCTCGGGCGCGCTCCCGACCCGCCGGATGACCCGCACACGCGAGCAGGCGGGGCAGCAGCTCACCGTGCAGGTCGCCCCGGACGACTGCACCGGCTGCGGCGTCTGCGTCGAGGTGTGCCCGGCCCGCGACAAGAGCGACCTGAAGCACCGAGCGATCGACCTGCGGCCCCGAGGTGACCACCTCGACGTCGAGCGAGAGCGGTGGACGGCCTTCTGCGCCGTCCCCGACGTCGATCGCACCGGCCTGCGGCTCGACACCGTGAAGGGGAGTCAGCAGCTGCGACCGCTGTTCGAGTTCTCGGGCGCCTGCGCAGGCTGCGGCGAGACGCCGTACCTGAAGCTCCTGAGTCAGCTGTTCGGCGACCGGGCGTTGGTCGCGAACGCCACCGGCTGCTCGTCGATCTACGGCGGCAACCTGCCCACGACGCCGTGGACCACCGACGGCGCCGGACGCGGGCCCGCCTGGTCGAACAGCCTCTTCGAGGACAACGCCGAGTTCGGGCTCGGGATGCGACTCGCTGCCGACCATCTCGAGGCCGAGGCCCGGGCGGCGGTCGACGAGCTCAGGCCGGAGCTGGGAGGCCTCGCCGACCGCCTCCTCGAGCGGGAGCAGCACGACGAGCAGCACCTCGCCGACCAGCGCGCCGACATCGAGCTGCTCAGGGAGCACCTCGACGTGCTCGTGCACCCGGCCGCGCTCCGGCTGCGTCCACTCGTCGACCACCTCGTGCGGCGCAGCGTCTGGATCGTCGGGGGCGACGGCTGGGCCTACGACATTGGCTTCGGTGGTCTCGATCACGTCCTCGCGTCCGGCCGTGACGTCAACATCGTCGTCCTCGACACCGAGGTGTACTCGAACACCGGCGGGCAGGCCTCGAAGTCGACGCCACGTGGTGCCGTCGCCAAGTTCGCCGCCAACGGCAAGGCCACCGCCAAGAAGGACCTGGGGATGATCGCCCAGGAGCACGGCCACGTCTACGTCGCCCAGATCGCGATGGGGGCCAACCTCACCCAGACCGTGAAGGCCTTCGTCGAGGCCGAGCGGCACCGGGGGCCGTCGCTCATCATCGCCTACAGCCCCTGCATCGCCCACGGCATCGACATGCGCCACCAACTCGACCACCAGAAGCGGGCGACCGCCTCCGGGTACTGGCCGCTCTACCGCTACGACCCGTCCCGCGAGGAAGCCGGCGAGCCGGGGCTCCGCCTCGACAGCCGGGCGCCGACCTCGGCCTTCGCGGACTTCGCACGGAGCGAGGGTCGCTTCGCCATGTTGGCCGCCGTCGATCCGGAGCACGCCGACGAACTGCTCGCCCGCGCCCAGCGCGACATCGACGACCGTTGGCAGCTCTACGAGCAGATGGTGCACGTGCACCGCAGCGCGGTGTTCGTCGACCCCGACGAGGAGGAGGAAGCGTGACCGTCGATCTGTCCACCAGCTACCTGGGGATCCAGCTCAGGAGCCCGATCGTCGCCTCGGCGTCACCGGTCACCGGTCATCCCGACTCCCTCCAGGAGCTCGACGAACGAGGCGTCGGCGCCATCGTGCTGCCCTCGCTGTTCGAGGAGGAGATCGAGCGCTCGGAGATGGAGCTCCACGGCCATCTCGAGAGCGGTGCCCACGCGGTCGCCGAGGCGGCAGGGGGTTACGTCCCCGAGCTGCCCGAGTACCGCACCGGTCCACGGCATGCGCTCGAGCTGCTCCGCTACGCGAAGGACTTCCTCGACGTGCCGATCATCGCGAGCCTCAACGGCTCGTCCGACGGTGGCTGGGTCGGCTACGCGAAGACCCTCGAGGCCGAGGGGGCCGATGCCCTCGAGCTCAACATCTACCTCGTCGCCGCCGAGCCGATGCTCGGGTCGGCCGCCGTCGAGGAGCACTACGTGCGCCTCGTCGAACACGTTAGGGCAGCGATCGGGATCCCGCTCGCCGTGAAGGTCGGCCCCTACTTCAGCGCCATGGGCGACATGGCCCGTCGGCTCGCCGATGCCGGTGCCGACGGCCTCGTGCTGTTCAACCGCTTCTACCAACCCGACATCGACCTCGACGACCTCGTGGTCAAGCCCGACCTCGTCCTCTCGACGCGGGCCGAGTTGCGGCTCGTGCTGCGCTGGATGGCGATCCTGCACGGCCGGGTCGACGCCGACCTGGCCGCCACGTCGGGGGTCCACGCGGGCGAGGACGTCGTCAAGCTCCTCCTCGCGGGCGCCGACGTCGTGATGATGGCGTCGGCGTTGCTGGCCCATGGCGCCGGCCACGTCGGCCACGTGACCAGCGAGGTCCGCACCTGGCTCGACGAGCACGGCTACCTCTCGGTGGGCGAGGCCCGCGGCGCCCTCAGCCAGGTGTCGGTGCCCGACCCTGCCGCCTACGAACGGGCCAACTACGTCAGGACCATCGCCGCCTACTCGAGCAGGTACCACTGAGCGGCCGAGCAGGGGCGGGCGCTCACGTCATCGACGGCAGCCGGGGCCGGAGGGCGGCGATCTGTTCGAAGAGCGGCAAGGTCGCCTCGGGAGCCGCACCGGGCAGCGTGCCGAACCAGAGGACGGTGTCGACTCCCGTCGCGGCCAGTGCCTCGAGCTCGGCGACGAGCTCGTCGGGCGTGACGAACCGCCGACGAC
>JBCCTY010000086.1:0-14236 GCA_039197885.1 Actinomycetota bacterium
CCGTCGGTGATCAGGGCCCCCGCCAGCCGTCCGGCGGCCGGCGCGGTCTGGATGCCGGTACCGCCCTGACCGGCCAGCCAGAAGAAGCCCGGCACCTCGTCGTCGAAGCCGATGACGGGCTGGCGGTCGGCCACGAAGGTCCGCAGGCCGGCCCAGCTGGCGCGGACGTGGCGCACGTCGAGCGTCGTCCACTCGCGCAGCCGGTCGAGCGCGATCGCGACGTCGAGCTCCTCGGGGCGGGCGTCACGAGCGGCGCCCGGCGTCTCGTCGGCCGGCGACACGAGCAGCTGGCCGCCGGCCTCGGGCTTGAAGTACAGCGTCTCGTCGATCACGTAGACGAGGGGCCACCCGGCGCTGCCCTCGGGCCCGCCGACGGTGAAGGCCGTACGGCGGAGCGGCATCGCTCCCACGGGGGCCGCCCCGGCGAGCGCCGCGACCCGGTCGACCCATGCGCCGGCGGCGTTGACGACGACGGGTGCCTCGAAGCGCCCGGCTCCGGCTTCGATGCGCCAGGCGTCGGCGTGGCGGGTGATCGACGTGACCGGGGCCGAGGTGGCGATCTCGACGTCGTGGCGACGGGCGAGCCGGACGAAGCACTGGTGCAGCGCCATGACGTCGATGTCGCAGGCCTCGGGTTCGAGGACCGCGGCGGCGACCCGCTCGGGCCGGAGGTGAGGGCAGAGCTCGAGCGCGTCGGTCCGGTCGACGAGCCGGATGCTGGGCACGAGCTCGGCCCCGTCTGCCGCCGTGCGTTCCAGCTCGGGGAGGTGGGTCTCGTCGCCGATGGCGAGGAAGGGACGCTCGGCGAGCAGCGGCGCCTCGGTCGTGCCCTCGGGCGGGTCCTCGAAGAACGCCCGGCTCGCGATGGTCAGGAGTCGGTTGGCGGCGCCGCCGTAGTTCTCCAGGTACTGCGCAGCCGACCGGCCCGTCGTGTGGTGCGCCAACGACGCCTCGGCCTCCAGGAGCACGACCGCTCGGGAGGGGGCGAGGTGAGCGGCGGCGGTCATCCCCGCCATCCCGCCGCCGATGACGATCACGTCAGCCGTGGTGTGCAACATCGCGCTGCGATCATGGCAGGCATGGACCGTTGGGGAGATCTCACCGCTACCGACGCCGACTTCGCTGCGCGGGCGAGGGCGCGCTTCGAATCGGCCAGGCACCACATCCTGTCGACGCTGCGCCGGGACGGATCACCGCGGGTCAGTGGCACCGAGATCCAGTTCTTCGGCGACGACCTGATGATCGGGATGATGCCCGGCTCGGTGAAGGCCCTCGACCTGCGGCGTGACGGGCGCTACGCACTCCATGCCCATCCCGGCGACGGCTCCATGGAGGGCGGCGACGCCAAGGTGTCCGGCGTCGCCGTCGAGGTCGACGACCCCGACGTGATCGACGCCTACCGCCGCCACATCGTGGAGGTGATGCGGGAGCGAGGTGACGCACCACCCGCCGACGAGACCACCCAGGACGACGACGACGAGAGCGACGAGGATGACGGGTTCGAGTTCGGCCTGTTCCGGCTCCACCTCCGCGACGTGGTCGTGACCTCGATCCACCCCGAGGGAGACCGGCTCCGGATCGAGATCTGGCGACCGGGATGCGCCGTCGAGGTCGTCGAGCGCACCTGAGCACGCTCACACGTGGAGGTGGTGGAGGCTGTTGAACCGTCGCCGGAGGTCGGCCACACCCGCCGCCGCGGCCTCCGGGGCGGCGAGGGCGTGCGCCACCAACCCGGCGAGCTCGGGCATCTCCGCCGAACCCATCCCCCAGCGCACGATCTCGTTCGTGCCGAGACGGAGGCCCGGCATGCCGTCCGGAGCAGGTCGGTCGGGGAGGCCGATGCCGCTCGCCAGGAGGCCGGCGCGCTCGAGCATCGCCGCGGCCGCCTGCCCGCCACCCCACCGGCGGGCGTCGACGGCCAGTTGGTGCGAAGCGGTCGCTCCCGCCGAGGTGGTCAGCACCGGCACGTCGAGCGCCGCGAGCTCGTCGGCCAACGCCACCGCGGTGTCGACCATCGCCGTGGCGTAGGCCGCTCCTCCCGCGGCCCAGTCGAGCAACGACACGGCCAGCGCTGCGGTCCGAGCCACGTCGAAGTTGGCGGTCAGGCCCGGATGAGCGATGGCGTCGAGTCGTGCGGCGAGATCGGATCGGTTGGTGAGCACCAGGCCGGACGGCGGTCCACCGAGGCTCTTGTAGGTGCTCATGGTCATGAGGTCGGCGCCTGCAGCGAGCGGGTCGGGCCACACCCGTCCGGCGACGAGCCCGGCCACGTGGGCGGCATCGAAGAGCACCGCCGCATCGACCGCGTCGGCCACCGCCCGGATCTCCGCGACGGGATGCGGCAGCAGGTTCAGGCTGCCGCCGATCGTGACGAGTGCTGGTCGGATCCGCTCCGCCTCGTCGGCCAACGCGGCGGTGTCCACGGTGAAGCGGTCCACGTCGATCGGCGCGTGGTGCACCTCGAGCCCGAGCAGGCCGGCAGCGCCTGCGGTGTGGTGGGTGACGTGGCCGCCGATCTCGGGCGGGGGCACGATGATCCGGTCGCCCGGTCGGCACGTGGCCATGAAGGCGTACAGGTTCGCCATCGACCCCGAGGCCACCCGGAGCTCGACGTGCCGGACGCCGAAGACCCGCCGCACGAGCTCGCCCGCCACGACCTCGATCGCCTCGACGTCGGCCAGTCCGGTCTCGTACTTCGCTCCGGGGTGCCCGAGGGAGGGCCGGGTCCCGATCCCGCTCGCGAGCAACGCCTCGGCCCGGGGGTTCATGACGTTCGCTGCGGGGTTGAGGTTGATCGCCGCCACCTCGTGTGCGGCGCGACCGGCTGCGGCGAGCGCCTCCACGTGCGATGCGAGCTCGGCGACGGATCGATCTCCGACCTCCGCGAGGACCTCCTCCTCCCTCCGACGGGACGCGTCGCTCATCCAGGGCCGGGTCGCAGCGGTCATCGGACCAGGCTGTCCCATCCGGTGGCCCCGTGGGATGATGAGCCGCGTGGCGGTGGGGACCGCTGCGGAGGGGGGTCGACGTGGCGTACGGGACCGACGAGGACGTCCACGGGCGGGTCGAGGACTGGGCCACCGACTGGGACTGGCTCGACGACCGCTGGGGCGAGGAGGCCCCGACGATCTACCGCGAGCTGCGGGAGTCGGGCTGCCCGATCGCGTTCACCGAGCGCTACGGCCGGGCCTGGATGCCGGTCACCCACGACGATGTCGCCCACATCGCCGCCGACACCACCCACTTCTCGTCGTTCCGGGTGGCCGTCGGGCAACCGGGCGCGCCGATCCGACCGGCTCCACCGATCACCTCCGACCCACCGGAGCACCAGGGACACCGCCGCCTGCTGCTCCCGGCGTTCAGTCCGAGGAAGATCGCTGCGCTCGAGGCACCCACCCGCGACTACTGCCGCTCGCTCATCGCGCGGCTCGACGGCCTCGATCGGGCCGACGCAGCCGAGCAGTACTCCCAGGACATCCCGGTCCACGTCATCGCCGAGATGATCGGGGTACCGGAGGAGGACGCCGAGGTCTTCCGCGACTGGATCCACCTGAACTTCCAGGTCGCCCCGAAGGACAACGAGGTGCGCCTCCGAGTCCGGCACGAGATGCAGGACTACTTCGGCCAGCTCGTCGAGCAGCGCCTCGACGATCCCTGCGACGACCTCGCCACGCTCGTGTCGACCGCCGAGATCGACGGTCAGCCGGTCGACCGGGAGCATCAGACCGGCTACCTCGCCCTCCTGATCCTCGCCGGGATCGACACCACCTGGTCGGGCATCGGCTCGGGCCTCTGGCACTTCGCGCAGCATCCCGACGAGCGCCGGCGACTCGCGGCCGCACCCCACGACGACCCGCTGTGGCTGATGGCGGTCGAGGAGGTCCTGCGGTACTACTCGCCGGTCACGATGGCCCGTCAGGTGATCGCCGACACCGAGGTCGGGGGCTGCCCGATGCACGCCGGTGACCAGGTCCTGCTCACCTTCCCCGCCGCCAACCGCGACCCTGCCGTGTTCGAACGGGCTGACGACTTCGTCGTCGATCGGGCGGCCAACCGCCACAGCGCGTTCGGACTCGGCATCCACCGGTGCGTGGGGTCCAACCTGGCCCGGATGGAGATGCTGGTGGCGTTCCAGGAGTGGATCGCGGCGTTCCCCGACTACGAGCTCGATCCGTCGGGGCACACCACGTGGGCCAACGGCCAGATCCGCGGGCCACGATCGATCCCCGTGCTCCTCCGCGCCTGATCGAGCCCGTCGCCAGTCTGACCGGGGGGCACCTCGGCGAGTACGTTCGGTTCCGTCGCCTGACGAGGAGGGATCCCATGAGCGTGCCCGGGCTGATCCGTACCCCGGAGATGTACGACCTGTCGATCAGCGAGAAGTCACTGCCCCTGCTCGAGGCGGTGAAGAAGTTCATCGCCGACGAGGTCGTCCCGATGTCGGAGAAGTTCGACGCGCTCGGTGAGGGACGCGAGGACCGCTGGAGCTACGCCGACGGTCAGCTCGAGCTCCTCGACGGCGTGAAGCAGATGGCCAAGGACCAGGGGCTCTGGAACTTCTTCCTCCCCGACGCCGAGACCGGCGAGGGCCTCTCCAACCTCGACTACGCCTACATCGCGTTCGAGCTCGGCAAGGTGCCACTCGCCTCGGAGTGCCTCAACTGCTCGGCGCCCGACACCGGCAACATGGAGGTGCTCGAGCGGGTCGGCACCCCCGAGCAGAAGGAGCAGTGGCTCGAGCCGCTCCTGGCGGGCGAGATCCGGTCGTGCTTCGGCATGACCGAGCCGATGGTCGCCTCGTCCGATGCCAAGAACATCTCGACCCGGGCGATCCTCGACGGGGACGAGTACGTCATCAACGGCGAGAAGTACTGGACCTCCGGCGCCGGCGACCCCCGGTGCAAGGTCATGATCTGCATGGTCGTGACGAACCCCGACGGTCCGCCCCACAAGCGCCAGTCGCAGATCCTCGTCCCACTCGACACCCCCGGCGTCGAGATCCTCGGCGCCATGCACGTCTTCGGTGAGGACGACGCCCCGCACGGCCACATGCACATCCGGCTGAACGACGTCCGGGTGCCGGCGACCAACCTCCTCCTCGGGGAGGGCCGCGGCTTCGAGATCTCCCAGGTCCGCCTCGGGCCGGGTCGCATCCACCACTGCATGCGGGCCATCGGCGCCGCCGAGCGGGCCCTCGACATGATGGTGGGCCGCGGCCTGGGTCGCGAGGCGTTCGGCCGTCCGCTGGCCAAGCTCGGTGCCAACACCGAGATCATCGCCAAGGCGCGGATCGACATCGAGGCCATGCGCCTGATGGTCCTCCAGGCCGCCAAGGCGATGGACGAGCTCGGCAACGCCGAGGCCCGGGTGTGGGTGAGCGCCATCAAGGCGATGGTCCCGGCCCGCGTCTGCGAGATCATCGACGAGGCCATGCAGATGCACGGCGGCATCGGCGTGTCGCAGTGGACTCCCCTTGCCCGCATGTACGCCAGCATGCGGACCCTCCGGCTCGCCGACGGTCCCGACGAGGTACACCACATGGTCGTCGGTCGCGCCGAGCTCAACGGCTACGAGGAGAAGGTCGACGCCGAGGGCAACGCCCCGATGGCCTGGGTGCGACCGGGCTGATCACCCCGGGGGTGAACGCCTCGCCATCGCCTGCCGCACGTGGTTGCGGTTGACGCGGAGCTCCGGGTCGATCTCCTGGAGCTCGACGCTGAGGGCGGTGGCGAGGCCGTCGATCCCCTCGACCCAGGCGTCCGCCGCCTCGACCAGGGCATCGAGGAACCGCCGGCGTTCGCCCGCCGAGCGGCCGGCGCCGACCCGGGCGGTCACCGCCACGAACGCCCACGCCGGATCACCGTCGGCGACCAGGTAGCGCGTGCTGGCGACGGCCCGCGTCCGGAGGCCGTCGGCAGGCGGGAGCCCGTCGTCGAGCGCCGCACGGTGGATGAGCCCCACCAGTTCGTCGATGTCGGCGTGCTCGTCGACGTTCGCCGAGTACTCGATGATGATGTGGGGCATCGATCACGAGTGTCGCGCGGCGCCGGTCCCCGCGGCGGGGAGGGGCGACCATGGACGGATCCGGGACCGGCCGCATCGACGAGCTCGACGTGCGGCTGCTCGACCTGCTCGACGAGCAGCCCCGACTGAGCGTGCTCGAGCTCTCCCGACGTCTCGACGTGGCTCGCGGCACCGCCCAGGCCCGTCTCGACAAGCTGCTCGCCCGCGGCGTCATCCGCTCCCTCGGGCCCGAGCTCGAGCCCGCTGCGCTCGGCCACGGTG
The DNA here is from genome assembly GCA_039197885.1 of Actinomycetota bacterium. Classification (GTDB taxonomy): domain Bacteria; phylum Actinomycetota; class Acidimicrobiia; order Acidimicrobiales; family Poriferisodalaceae; genus JBCBSZ01. The sequence goes on from JBCCTY010000086.1 coordinate 6,286, forward strand.
TCCTCGCGTTCGTGACGCTGGCGACCGACCAGACCGACATCGAGGCGCTCCTCGACCACCTCGCTGCGATCCCGCAGGTGATCGAGGCTCACACGACGAGCGGGCAGGGGGACGCGCTGGTCAAGGTCGCCGGCCGTTCCAACGCCGACCTCCAGCAGGTGTTGACCCGACTGCTCGACCACCCGTCGATCTTGCGCACCGATTCGACGATCGTGCTGTCGACGCTCCTGGCGCCACGGACGCTCCCGTTGGCGAGGGCAGCGCTCGACCGATGACCCTGCTCGCGACGTGCGGTGCTCACCCGTGCGGACCGTCGAGGACCGGCGGGATCGGGGCCTGCACGCCGACGTTGACGTGCTCCTCTGCGTCGTCATGGCCTCGGCTCGAAGCCGAGGCCTCGGCCGCTCCGCGTCGGTCGCCGCTCGCTCACCCCGTGACCGGGACACCATCGTCGCCGGCGTGCCGTGCGGCGACGAGCGAGATCTCGGCGCCCTCGGTCACCATCTCGCCGTCGAGGCGGACCTCGAGGGCGTCGAGCCGGAGCACCACCCTCGCCTCGACGGTCTCGCCGGCCGCCACGCCGACCCGAGCGAAACCGACGAGACGACGCCGAGGGCGCTCGAACGCCGAGCCGGGAACCGAGCCGTAGATCTGCACCACCTCGACACCGTCCCGATCGCCGGCGTTGTGGACGCCGACCAGCACCTCGTCGCCCTCGCGTCGAGCGCCGACGAGCTCGAACGTCGTGGTGGTCAGGCCGAAGCCGAACGGGAAGCGGGGCTCCACGTCCTCCCGATCGAGGTGCCACTGTCCGTGGAACAGGCCGTAGGTCTCGGTGCTGGCGTCAGGGTCGAAGTGGACCAGATCGGCCTCGTCGTGCGGCACCGCGAACGGGAGGCGGCCCGTGGGCGGAACCGCCCCGGTCACGATGTCGGCCAGCGCGTGCCCGCCCTCCATGCCCGGGTACCAGAGCAGCAGGGTCGCGGCCGTGCGATCGATCCACGGCACGACGAACGCCGACCCACCCATCACCGCCACCACCGTGCGGGCGTTGACGGCGCAGACCGCCTCGATCAGCGCCTCGTCGGGGGGCGGGAGCCGCAGGGTCCGCCGGTCACCGCCCGGTGCCATGGCGTCCTGGGCGTCGGGCTCCGGCGTGGACGGGGCGTCGGTCATCGTCGGCATCGATGCGCCGGCCCCGAGCTCGGGATGGTCGGTCGGCGGGAAGAGCTCGGCCAGCGAGACCGTCGAGGCCGTGTCGAGGAACTCGCCCTCATCGGCCTTCGTCGTGCCGACCACGATCACGACGAGGTCGGCATCGGCAGCGTCGGCCGGCTCGGCGACGTGGTCGACCACAGCACCGGGGAAGGCCGAGCGGAGCCCGTCGAGCGGCGTGACCACCTCGGGTGGGTGGACGTCGGACGAGCCGCCGTCGCCGAGGTTCGCCACCGAGGCGAGTCGCCCGAGGACGGCCACTCTGCGCGCCGAGGTCGGATCGACCGGGAGCAGCCCGTCGGGGTTCGTGAGGAGCACGATCGACTCCTGGGCCGCCCGGCGGGCGAGCGCCCGGTGCTCGTCGCAGGCGATGACCTCGGGGCCCGGATCGGGACGAGCGAGGACCTCGGCGAAGCGGAGCAGCGTCGCGACCGTGCGCACCGCCGGCGCCTCGAGCTCGGTCCGCGAGACCTCGCCCGCGGCCATCGCAGCGGGCAGCGTCGCTGCGCGCTGTTGCCGGAACGGCATCTCGACGTCGAGCCCGGAGCCGAGACCACCCACGGGGTCACGCAAGCCGAAGATGAAGTCGGTGATGACGAACCCCTCGAACGCCCACTCGTCCCGCAGGACGTCGGTCAGCAACCGGCGGGAGTCGCCGCACCACTCGCCGTTGAGCGAGTTGTACGCGCTCATCACCGAAGCGACGCCCTCGTCGACGACCCGACGGAAGTGTGGGAGGTAGACCTCGTGCAGGGCACGCTCGTCGGCCGTGACGTCGACCGAGAACCGGGCGTTCTCCATCGAGTTGCACGCGAAGTGCTTGACGCAGGCGAGGGCATGCTCCTGCACGCCGCGGGTGAGGGCAGCACCCAGCTCACCGACGTGGTGCGGATCCTCGCCATAGGTCTCCTGGGCTCGACCCCACCCCGGGTGCCGCAGGAGGTTCACGCAGACGCCCCCGTAGAAGTTCGCCCCCGATGCTCGCAGCTCGCGACCGATCGCCCGACCGATCTCCTCCTCGAGCTCGACGTCGAAGGTGGCGCCGCGCGCCATCGACACCGGGAAGCAGGTCGCCGAACCGATCACCACGCCGCGCGGTCCGTCGCTGAACCGGAAGCCGGGGATGCCCAGCCGGTCGACCGCGGCGGCGGGCCACGGATGGCGGTAGTACCCGCCGCCGGTCATGTCGGCGAGCCCGGGCCAGAACGGCACGTCGCCGTCGAGCAGCCCCAGCAGCTCGTCGACGTCGAGCGCCGCGACGAGCGCCGCAGCCTCCTGGAGCGCCGACGCACCGTCGGCCACCCGTCGTGCCGCCTCGTCGAACGCCGTCATGCGCACCCCCATCCCGTCCGTGCTGTCCCCCGTCACCATGGCCCACGCAGCGCCTCCGACGCAGGTGCTGTACTGGCGATCATGGAGCTCGACCTCATGACCGGTCCCTCGACCTGGGCCGACGCCGCCGCGCTCGCTCGTCAGCTCGACGAGGCGGGCTTCTCGGGGATGCTGTTCACCGAGACCAGCCAGGTGCCGTGGATGACGATCGCTGCCGCGGCCACGGCCGCTCCACGGCTGGAGCTGTCGACCGGGATCGCCGTGGCGTTCCCCCGCAGCCCCATGGTGTCGGCGGCCGTGGCCTGGGAGCTGGCCGAGAACACCCGGGGCAGGTTCCGGCTCGGTCTCGGGAGCCAGGTCCGCGCGCACGTCGAACGTCGGTACGGCACCGAGTTCGAGCCACCAGGTCCGCGGCTGCGCGACTACGTCCTCGCCGTCAAGGCCTGCCTCCGTGCCTTCGCCGGCGAGGAGCGGCTGTCACACGACGGGCCGTACTACTCGCTGAGCCTGCTGCCGCCGCAGTGGGCGCCGCGCCGCCACGACTTCACCGACGTGAAGGTCGACGTCTCCGCCGTCGGGCCCTACATGACCCGGATGGCCGGCGAGGTCGCCGACGGCGTGCACGTCCACCCGCTCCACTCGATGCACTACCTCGACACCCGCCTCCGGCCCGCGGTGGCCGACGGGGCGGCGAGGGCCGGCCGCGACGTCGCCGACATCGATCTGATCGTCCCGGTGTTCGCCGTCCCCGGCGACACCCCGGAGGAACGGGCCCCGCTGCTCCGACGGGCGAGGACCCAGATCGGGTTCTACGGCTCGACGCCGAACTACGCCTTCCAGTTCGACGACCTCGGCTTCGAGGGCACGACGGTTCGTCTGGGTGAGCGACTCAAGGCGGGCGACCCCGAGGGCATGGCCGATCTCATCACCGACGAGATGCTCGATCACTTCGCGGTCGTCGCCCCCTGGGACGACCTCGCCGACGCCCTCGTCGAGCGGTACCGGGGCACGGCCGCGCGGGTGGTCACCTACCTCACCGAGGAGCAGTTCCGAGCCGATCCGACCAGCGTGGCCAAGTGGGGCGAGGTCGCACGGGCCGTCCGGAGCGCGGCGTGACCGGACGGGTCGCGCTGGTCACCGGCGGCGGACGCGGCATCGGCCGCGAGATCTGCCTCGGGCTGGCCGCCGACGGGCGACGGGTCGCGGTCGCCGACCTGCGCACCGACGAGGCCGCGGCGACCGCGGGCCTGGTCGAGGAGGCCGATGGGACGGCGATCGTCGTCGAGATGGACGTGAGCGACTCCGACGCCGTCCGACAGGGGGTGCTGCAGACCGTCGACGAGCTCGGGCCGATCGAGGTCCTCGTGAACTGCGCCGGCTGGGACGAGCTGGTCCCCTTCCTCGACACCGACGAGGACTTCTGGGACCGCATCATCGAGGTCAACTACAAGGGCGCGCTCCGGACCGTCCACGCCTGCCTGCCGGCGATGGTCGAGGCCGGATGGGGACGGATCGTCAACATCGGCTCCGATGCGGGACGGGTCGGCTCGTCGCTCGAGGCCGTGTACTCCGGGGCCAAGGGTGGCGTCATCGCCTTCACCAAGACCATCGCCCGTGAGGTCGCCCGATCGGGCATCACCGCCAACACCGTCTGCCCCGGACCGACCGACACGCCGCTGCTCGACGAGATCGTCGCGGCGAGTGACGACGGCGACCGGGTCATCGGCGCCATGGCACGCGCCGTGCCGATGAAGCGGGTCGGCCACCCCGCCGAGGTCGCGTCGGCGGTCGTCTACCTCGCCGGTGAGGACGCCGGTTTCGTGACCGGTCAGACCCTGTCGGTCTCGGGCGGCCTGACCATGGCCTGACCGGGCGAGGCGGCTACTCCAACGTGGCGTAGTTCGTCGACCGGTCGTCGGTCGTGCGACCGGCCACGGCGGCGACGCACTCGGCGAGATCGCCGACGTAGGCGTCGATCGCGCCGGTGTTGGTGTTCGACACCGTCGAGTGGAGCGAGTCGGGAGGGCCCTGGCGGTCGTGGTACCAGCCCCGCTCCTGGAGGGCGTCGCCGAGGGCGAACACGTCGACCGGGATGTCCGCTGCAAGATCGCTCGCCATCGCGACCAGGTGGAGCCGGCCGTCGCCGAGGACCTGGATGCCGGGCTGTGCGGCGACGGCCCCGCGGATGCGGTCGGCGTTGCGCAGCGTCACCTCGGTCAGGCGCCGGTAGCCGTCGACGCCGAGGTGCTGCATGACGGCCCACGCGGCCGCCATCGGCAGTCCCGACCGGGTGCCCTGGAGGTTGGGCGATGCGTAGAAGCCACCCAGCCAGTCGTCGAACACGAACGTCTGGTAGCGCCGGAGCTCCTTCGTGCGGTGGAGGATCACCGAGACGCCCTTGGGTGCGTAGCCCAACTTGTGGATGTCGGCCGAGATGGTGGTGACGCCCTCCACCCGGAAGTCCCACGGCTCGACCTCGAGCCCGAGCTGCTCGGCGAAGGGCAGGACGAACCCACCCATGCAGGCATCGACGTGGCAGCTCGCCCCGACCGACGTCGCCAGCTCGGCGATGGCGCCGATGGGATCGACGACGCCCTGGGGGTACTGCGGTGCGGACCCCACCACGAGTGCGGTCCGGTCGCCCACCACCTCGGCCATGGCATCGACGTCGGCGGTCCAGTCGTCGAGCACCGGCACTGACCTGACCCTGAGTCCGAAGAGGTGGGCGGCCTTGTGGAAGGCGGCGTGCGCGCTCGATGCCAGGACGATCTCGGGTTCCTCGATCCCCCGCTCGGCCCGGGCCCGCTCCCGGGCCGCCTTCACGGCGCAGAGGATCGATTCGGTGCCGCCGCTGGTGAGGAACCCGGCGCTCGACTCCGGGCCGTGGAGCAGGCTCGCGGTCCATCCCACCACCTCCGACTGGATCTGCCGCAGCGACGGGAACGCCTGGGTGTTGAGGGCGTTCTCGTGGAGGTAGAGCGCTGCGGCGCGCTCGGCGGCCTCGTGCACGCCCGGTCCACCGTCGTAGACCATGCCGAAGGTGCGGCCGTCCTCCCAGCGGACGTCGTGGGCCCGCTTCTCGGTCAGGTCGTGGATGACCTCGTCGACGGGTCGGCCCTGCTCGGGGAGCTGCATGTCCACGATCTTGGTCGGCGGACGCGCCGGCCTCAACGCCGAGGGTGCCCGCGGTCGACCACGACCGGCCACGGTCGTCGTCCCGGTCACCGGTTTGGTCTGACCATGGTGCAAACTGGTGCAAGCACTTCCCCGGCCGACATGATCGGGGGACCGAGGCGGGAGGAGCCGGGGACGATGCCGAAGCCGGCACCACTGTTCTACGAGATGTCCGCCGTGCCGGAGCTCGGCGCCTTCATGGCGAGCGCCCCGTGGCTGGCTGCGGCGCCCCGCGGCCACGGCCGTCGCATCCTCGTGATCCCCGGCTTCACGGCAGGCGATCTCACCACCGCTCCGCTGCGCGGCGTGCTGCGCATGCTCGGGCACCGTCCGGCCGGGTGGGGGCTCGGCGCGAACATCGGGCCCGACGACAACACCGTCCGCCAGTTGATGCGCCGCGTCGACGAGTTGGTCGAGCGGAACGGCGGCCCGATCGACCTCGTCGGATGGAGCCTGGGCGGCATCATGAGCCGCCTCATCGCCCTCTACCGACCCGGCGACGTGCGCCAGGTCGTCTCGATGGGCAGCCCGATCCGCGTCGAGGACCCCGAGGCCAACCTCAGCGACGCCGTCCGGATCGTCGCCCAGATGGCCGGGCTCCAGCGGGGTCGCTCGACCCACGACCTGACCCGCGTGCCGGTGCCGTCGACCGCCATCTTCTCGCGCGGTGACGGGATCGTCGCCCCGTCGTCGTGCCAGCAACCGGTCGGCCCCGAGGCCGAGAACGTCGAGGTCCGGGGAGCCCACATGGGCCTGGCTCACAACCCGACGGTCGTGTGGACCGTCGCCGACCGCCTCGCCTGGCGCGACGACGAGCCCTGGCGACCCTTCGTGTCGCCCCGCCGACTCGGGTGCCTGTTCCCCGGACCCACGGAGTCCTGACCGGATGACCACCCGACAGCTGCGCCGGGGTGAGTCGCGGATGCTCGCCGTCGAGTCGCCGTCCGCGCTCGGGCACACCTCGACGCTCATCGTCCTCGACGCCTCGTCGACGGAGCAGCCCATCAACAGCGCCGTGCTGCACGGCGAGGTGGCCGCCCGCCTCGACGAACTGCCGCTGCTGCGGCAGTGCCTCGTCGACATCCCGCTCGGGCTCGATCGGCCCTGGTGGCGCGACGATCCGGGCTTCGACCTCAACTACCACCTCCGCTACATCGCCGTCCCCGACCCCGACGACCCGACCGCCCTCGCCCAGCTGGTCGCCCGCATCCACGACCGTCCCCTCGACCGCCGGCGTCCGCTGTGGGAGCTCTATCTCATCACCGGGCTCGCCGACGGCCGCATGGCACTGCTCTCGAAGGTCCACCTCGCGGCGCTGGGCTCGGCCGGCGGCAACGAGATCGCCGCCGGTCTGCTCGGATCGTCCCCCCACCTGTCCGCCACCACCGACGACGAGCTCGACGCGATCGGTTGGAAGGCCCGTCCGGGGCCGTCCCCGTGGCAGATGCTCTTCACGACGTGGCGCAACACGATGCTCGACCCCGCGCGGTCGATGCTGGCCATCCCCTCCCGGTTGACCAGCGTGCCGGGGGTGCGGGCCCTGGTGAACCCGGCGCTCGCGCTGCTCAACCAGCGCACGCAGCGCTCGATCGTGGTCCCGAACGACGAGACGGTCACGCCGCGGACCTCGTTCAACCAACGGGTCGGTCCCCACCGTCGCTGGGCGCCCGTCACCCTCGAGATGGACCGCATCGCCGACCTCCGCCACCGTGCCGGGGTGTCGACCGTCGACGTCCTGACGGCGCTGTGCGGCGGAGCGTTGCGCTGGTGGCTCCTCGAGCACGACGAGCTCCCGAAGGAGCCCCTCAAGGCCCTCGTGCCGCTCTCGGTCAGCGATCCCGACGCCATCGACGGACTCGCCGGGGTCGTCGTCAGCCTTCAGACCCACCGCCGCCGGCCCGACGCCCGCCTGACTGCCATCCACACCGAGATCGGTGAGGCGGTCGTGCGGCACGGTGCCATGCCCGCCGCCGAGATCCAGGGCATCGGGGGTGGCACACCGATCCTCGGGATGATCGCCTCGCGGCTCCTCGAGCGGAGCCCGCTGGCCGATCGGCTGCTCCCGCCGTTCAACACCGTGATCACGTCGGTGCCGGGGCCGAGCGACCCGCACTACGCCCTCGGTGCCCGAGTCGAGGCGATCCACCCGGTGCTGGGCGTCGTCGACGGCGTCGGGCTCCACATCGGGGCGATGTCGGTCGGTGACCGCCTCTGCCTGAGTCTGGTCGCC
>JBCCTY010000087.1:0-14207 GCA_039197885.1 Actinomycetota bacterium
ACGATCGGCTACGAGGTGCTGACCAACGTCAACGAGCGGGTGCCGCGCGTCCACGGCTGACCGGGGTGCGGTCGGCGCCGCAGCGTTCAGGGGGCGAGGCGCAGCCGGCCGAGGCTCGCGAGCGGGAGGGCTCGCCGCGAACCGTTGGCCGTGCGCACCACGATGACGTCCTGCCCGCAACCCACGAGCTCACCGGAGTGCGGACCTCCGCCGTCGATGGTCCACGCCGCGACCGGTGGCCGCTCGTCGAGGACGGCATCGATCACGTCTCGCAGTGTGGGGCCGGTCACGTCGGCCTCCAGATCGGTCTCGGCGCCGGTGGGGAGCTCCACCGAGGCGAGGGCACCGAGGGCGACGACGTCGGTGGGCGAGCCGGGACGTGCGCCGGCGAGGACGTCCGGGCCGACGAGGCGCGGCACGAGGCGGACCTGTCCGCCGCCGAGGAGGGTCAGTCCGACCTCGTGACGCCGCCGTGCCGCTGCGAGCAGGAGCGCAGCGGTCGTGGTGAGGTCGTCGGCCACGGCCCGGTGCGACGCCTGCCGAGCGCGTCGCGATGCCGCGTCGTCGACGAGGAGCTCACGGGCGCGTCGCGCGAGCTCGTCGGGGTCCACGGTCGAGGCAGGGTACCGACCGCTGTCGCCCGGGGCGGACGTTTCACCGTGGTCGTCGCCACAGGGGAGCGGTACCCTGTTCCTCTCCGCAGGAGGATCGTGACCGCCACACTCGTCAGCATCGAAGTCCCCGGCAACCACCTGATGACCAGCCTGCTCGGCCGCCAGGACGAGCTGCTGCGTCGGATCGAGGCGGGCTTCGGTGGGTCCGACATCCACGTCCGCGGCAACGAGATCACCGTTCGGGGCGCCGATGCCGAGCTGGTCGGACGGCTCTTCCGCGAGCTCGTCGTCCTGCTCGAGCAGGGCCACCAGCTCGACGCCGAGGTGGTCGATCGCACGATCCAGATGGTGAAGGCCGACGAGAGCCCGACCGAGATCCTCGGCGGCAGCGTCCTCAAGACCACCGGGGGTCGGTCGGTCCGTCCCAAGACGGCCAACCAGAAGCGCTACCTCGAGGCGATGGCCGAGAACACCGTCACCTTCGGGCTCGGCCCGGCGGGCACGGGCAAGACCTGGCTCGCCGTGGCGATGGCCGTGAAGGCCCTCCAGTCCCGTGAGGTCGCCCGCATCGTGCTGACCCGGCCGGCGGTCGAGGCGGGGGAGCGGCTCGGCTTCCTGCCCGGTGACCTGTCCGAGAAGATCGATCCGTACCTGCGTCCGCTCTTCGACGCGCTCTACGACATGGTCGACCCCGAGGCCATCCAGCGCATGCTCGGCCGCAGCACCATCGAGGTCGCGCCGCTCGCCTTCATGCGGGGTCGCACGCTGAACCAGAGCTTCATCATCCTCGACGAGGCCCAGAACACCACGCCCGAGCAGATGAAGATGTTCCTCACCCGCATCGGGTTCGGCTCCAAGGCCGTCATCACGGGCGACACCACGCAGGTCGACATCGAGCGGGGCCGCAGCGGGCTGGCCGGACTCGAGCAGGTCATGCGCGACGTCGACAACATGGGCTTCGTCCACCTCACCGGCGTCGACGTCGTCCGCCACAAGATCGTGCAGGACATCGTCGACGCCTACGAGCGGGCGTCCCGGGGGCCCGGTTGAGCGAGCCTCCACCGGCGCACCGGGTCGTCGTGCTCGACGAGCAGGCGACCGGAGACGTCGACGTCGCGCGCTGGGCGGCGCTGGCTGCCGACGTGTTGACCGCCGAGGGCGTGTCGCCCGAGCTCGAGCTCACCGTGGCCTTCGTCGATCCCCACGTGATCGCCGAGCTCAAGGCCGAGCACCTCGACGGCGACGGCTCACCCACCGACGTCCTGGCCTTCCCGATCGACGCCGAACCCGAGGTCGACGGGCCCGGGCTGCTCGGTGACGTGGTCGTCTGCCCGGTCGTCGCGGCCGAGCAGGCTCCGGCCAACGACGGCCTGCGCCGCTCCCACGACGGCTCGGTCGACGCCGAGCTGTCGTTGCTGATCGTCCACGGGATCCTGCACCTGCTCGGGCACGATCACCATGACGACGGCGAGGCCGCCGTCATGGTCGAGCGCGAGGAGGCCCACCTGGCGAGGTGGCTCGCCCGCTCGGGGGCGGCGTCGTGAGCCCGGTGGTGGCCATCGTGTTGGCGGTGCTCGCCATCGCGGCATCGGCGGTGCTGGCCCTCGTCGAGACGAGCTTCACCCGGCTCGGCGCCGTCGGCGCGAAGACCCTCGAGGAGACCCACCCCGACCGCGCCGAGCAACTCATCCCCCTCCTCGAGCGGCCCAACCGGGTGCTCGCCCCGACGTTGCTGCTCACCCTGGCCTGCCACATCACGGCCGCCAGCCTGCTCGCCGTGGTGGCCGCCGACGAGTTCGGACCGCTCGGCGTCGTCGCTGCGGTCGCGATCGAGATCGTCATCGTGTTCGTCGTCGCCGAGGCGATGCCCAAGACGTACGCCTTCGCCGAGAGCCTGCGCGTGGCAGGGCGCCTCACGCCGCTCGCGAGCCTCCTGACCCGGCTCCCGATCGTGTCCCAGGTCGCCCGACTGCTCCTGCGCGTCGCCGCCGGTCGACGCGGCGCCGACGTCACGCCGGTCGTGTCCGAGGACGACCTGCTCGCCCTCGCCGAGGTCGCGGCCGAGAGCGAGGCGATCGAGGCCGGCGAGCACTCGCTGATCGAGTCGGTGATCAGCTTCGGCGACACGGTCGCCCGGAGCGTGATGGTGCCGCGGCCCGACATGATCACGATCGAAGCCGACGCCACCATCGAAGAGGCGCTCGCACTCGTCGTCGAGCGGGGCTACACCCGCTTCCCGGTGATCGGCGAGAGCATCGACGACATCGTCGGCGTGGTCCTCTCCAAGGACCTGTTGCGTGCGCAGCTGGCGGGCAACGGTGACGGGTCGTTGGTCCACCTCCTCCGGGCTCCCAACTTCGTGCCCGAGACCAAGCGCGTCGCCGAGCTCATGCCCGAGATGCAGGCCCAGAAGTTCCACCTGGCGATCGTCGTCGACGAGTACGGCGGCACCGCGGGGCTCGTCACGCTCGAGGACCTGATCGAGGAGCTGGTCGGCGAGATCGTCGACGAGTTCGACGACGAGGAGGAGCTCGTCGAGGAGGTCGCCGGTGGCGAGCTGTTGATCTCGGCCCGGATGTCGGTGAGCGAGGTCGAGTCGCTGCTCGGCATCGAGGCGCCCGTCGGCGACTGGGACACGCTCGGCGGGCTCTTCTACAGCCTCCTCGGACACGTGCCGGCCGTTGGTGAGGAGGTCGTGCTCGGATCCCATCGTCTCCGTGCCGAGGTGGTCGACGGCAACCGGATCGAGCGACTCAGGGTGCAGCAGGGCGTCGAGGCGGTCGAGGTCGACGAGGCCACGGTCGACTCGTGAACGACGACGTCGAGGTGGCGCGCTCGGGCTTCGTCGCCGTCGTCGGTCGACCCAACGCCGGGAAGTCGACGCTCGTCAACCGGATGCTCGGCCAGAAGGTCTCGATCGTCTCCGACAAGCCGCAGACCACCCGCCACCGCGTGCTCGGTGTGCTCCACCGCGGTGACGCGCAGGCCGTGCTCGTCGACACGCCCGGTCTGCACAAACCGGTCACGGCCCTCGGTGAGCGGCTCAACGCCACGGCCCACGAGTCCCTGAGCGACGTCGACGTGGTGCTCGTCGTGATCGACGCCACCCGACCGGTCGGCTCGGGCGACCGCTGGGTGCTCGAACGCACGCCCCGTGACGCGATCATCGTGCTCAACAAGGTCGATGCCGCGCCGCCCGATCTGATCGCCCGGCAGCTCGCTGCGCTGGCCGGGGAGGACCGGGCCGCCTACTTCCCGGTGTCGGCGCGAACCGGCGACGGGGTCGAGGCGCTCGTCGCCGACGTGCTCGACCGACTACCCGAGGGCCCCGCCTACTTCCCGCCGGGCGAGGTCACCGACATGCCGGAGCCCGCGTTCGTGGCCGAGCTCGTCCGCGAGCAGTTGCTGCGCGTGCTGCGTGAGGAGCTGCCCTACTCCGTGGCCACCCGCATCGCGGCGTGGGACTGGCCCCACGTGCAGGTCGACATCCTCGTCGAGCGCGAGTCGCAGAAGGGGATGGTCATCGGCAAGGGCGGTTCGGTGCTCAAACAGGTCGGCACCCGGGTGCGCGAGCAGCTCGCCGACGGCGCCTACCTCGAGCTGAAGGTCCGGGTGCTCAAGGACTGGCAGCAGCGCCCCGAGCTCGTCGATCGGGCGCTCGATCTGGGCGATGAGTGAGCCGCGACGAGCGTCGGGGCGGAGAGGGAGTGCTGATGGGTCTCGCTGGGATGGTCGCCGTCGTCACCGGCGCCGCGTCGGGGATCGGACGCGCCTCGGCGGTGCGACTCGCCGAGGACGGCGCCGACGTCGCGGTGCTCGACGTCGACGAGGCCGGGCTGGCCGAGACGGCGAGCCGGATCGAGGCGACCGGCCGCCGAGCCGCACCCGTCCGCGTCGATCTCCTCGATCGCGCCGACATCATCGCCGCCTTCGACGCGGTGAAGCGCGACCTGGGTCACATCACGATCCTCCACAACAACGCCGGTGGCAGCCTCCGGGGCGACATCCGGACCTTCCGCCGGTCGGGTCCCGACCAGTGGGACTACATGACGACGTTGAACCTCCGGCAGGCGGTCGACTGCACTCGTCAGGTCGTCAACGAGATGGTCGACGCCGGGTACGGCCGCATCATCAACACGTCGTCGGAGATGGCGTTCCGGACCGGCGTCGCGATGACCGACTACAGCGCGGCCAAGGCCGGCCTGCTCGGGTTCACCCGATCGCTCGCCAACGAGGTGGGCCGGTACGGCGTCACCGTGAACGCCGTGTGCCCGGGCGCGACCCGGACGACGCTGACGGCGAACCTCGGCGACGACCGGCTCCGGCAGACGGTGTCGGAGATCCCGCTCGGCCGCCTGGGTGAGCCGGAGGAGATCGCCCACGCCGTCTCGTTCTTCGCCAGCCCCGGCGCCTCCTACGTCACTGGCGAGCACCTCCTGGTCACCGGCGGCCGTACCGTCCACTGACCGCGCTCCCGCTCCCGTCGGCGCCCCGGCGACCACGGTCCGCGGTGGGATGCGTGCACGGACCGTGAACGCTGGGTGACGTCCCGGGGTACGTTCCTGCGAAGCGTTCGCAATTGTCTAGGGTGCCCCGCATGCTCCCCCCGCTGCGCCGACTACTGCTCGCCCTCCTCGTCCTGGTCATGATCGCCGCCGCCTGCGGTGACAGCGACGACGACGGCGACGGTGGCTCCGACACCACCACCGCCGACGCCACGTCCGACACCGAGGCCGAGGCCACCGAGGCCGAGACGACCGACACCGAGGCCGAGACATCGGACACCGAGGCCGACGCAGCAGACGACGCCTCCGGTGGCACGGCCGACGTCGACCTCGTGCTGTCGATCGGAGCGGACGAGACCAGCCTGAACGCGTACACCTACACCACGGGGTATCCGGGCTGGAACCTCATGACGCTCATCAACGACACGCTGCTCGTGCTCGACGAGCGCAACGAGCCGCAGCCGCTGCTCGCCACCGGCTTCGAGGTCAGCGACGACGGCACCCTCTACACGATGACCCTGCGCGACGATGTCACGTGGCACGACGGCGAGCCGTTCGACGCCGATGACGTCGCCTTCACCTTCGACTACGTCGTGGCGAACGCCCATCCACGCTGGACGCCCGGTGTCGCCGACGTGACCGGCGTCGAGGTCATCGACCCGGCCACGGTCGCCATCACCCTCGACGGTGCGAACCCCGACTTCCCGGTCCGACCGCTGGCCGACATGCCGATCCTCGCCGAACACGTGTGGGCCGACGTCGCCGACCCGCAGAACTCCGGCGTCGAGCAGAACATCGGCACCGGGCCCTACGTGCTGGCCTCCTACGAGGCCGGCCAGCGCTACGAGCTGGAGGCGAACCCGAACTGGGCGCCGGGCACGCCGGCCGTCTCCCGGTTGATCATCCCGATCATCCCCGAGCCGGCGACCGCGTTCGCGGCCCTGCAGTCCGGCGAGCTCGGCATGGTGACCGAGGAGGTCGAGCCGCAGCTCGTCGAGCAGTTCGAGTCGAACGGCGACCTCACGGTCGTGGCCGGCCCGGGCTTCACCACCTCGCTGCTCAACATCTCCAACACCGAGGCGCCGCTCGACCGGGTCGAGCTGCGTCAGGCCATCAGCCTCGCCATCGACCCGCAGGAGCTCGTCGACATCGTCCTGCTCGGCGCCGGCACGTTGCCCAACCCGGCGTTCCTGCACCCCGACGGCCCGCTGGCCGGCTCGACGTTGGAGCACACCCACGACCCCGAGGCCGCGGCGGCGCTGCTCGATGGCATCGGTGCCGAGCTCGGCGATGACGGCACCCGGGTGCTCGACGGTGAGCCGCTCTCGTTCGAGCTCCTCAGCTATGCCAGCGACCCGCTGCGCCTCCGCACCGCGGACCTCATCGCCGAGCAGCTGGGCGAGGTGGGCATCAGCGTGACGGTGTCGGCGCTCGAGGCCTCCGTGGTCGACGAGTTCGTGTGGCCCGAGTTCAACGTCGCCAACGGCCAGGACTACGAGCTCGCGATGTGGCGGTGGACGGCGCCGGTGCAGCTCGACGTCGCCCGGTACGGATCGCTCTTCTTCTCCGATCCCGGTGTCGGCACCTTCAACGTGGTCGGCTTCGCCGATCCCGACGTCGATGCGGCGATCGACGCCGTGGGCGCTGCGGTGTCGACCGACGAGCGTCAGGCCCTGCTCGATGACCTCCAGGCGACGATCGCCGAGCAGGTCCCGCTCGTGCCGCTGTACTACGCCGACGGCGTCTACGCCTACCGGCCCGACGTCTACGACGGGTGGACGTTCCAGGACGGGCAGGGGCTGCTCCACAAGGGCTCGCTGGTCGACTGGGGGTGAGCGCCCTCCGGCCGACGGCCGTCCGCATCGCCACGACGCTGGGCGTCCTCGTCGTGGCCGTGGCGCTCAACTTCCTGATCCCCCGGCTGATGCCGGGCTCACCGATCGCGGCGATCGCGAGCGGGGGTGACGTCGGGGCCCTGAGCGAGCGCCAGCGCGACGAGCTGCTCGACCGCTACGACCTGAACGACCCACTGGTGTCGCAGCTGGCCGGTGACCTGGCCGATCTCGCCCGGGGCGACCTCGGCATCGCGCTCGGCGACGGGCGGCCCGTGTCGACCCACATCGGCGAGGCCATCTGGTGGACGATGCTGCTCGTCGGCTCGGCGCTCGTGATCACGACGGTGCTCGGCGTCGTCATCGGCGCCATCATCACGACCCGACGGAAGCGACGGTCCGACACCGCCGGGCTGACCGTGTCACTCGTCATCGACGCGCTGCCCGAGTTCTGGGTCGGGATGCTGCTCATCCTGCTCTTCGGCACGACGCTGGAGCTGCTCCCGACCTTCGGGGCCACGTCGGCGATCGACGGAGGGGGAGCGCTCGACGTGGCCCGTCACCTCGTGCTGCCCCTCACCACGCTCGTGCTCACCGGGCTCGGCCAGACCTACCTCGTGACCCGGTCGTCGCTGCTGACGGTGATGGGCAGCACCCACCTCCAGCACGCCCGGGCGCGGGGCGTTCCCGAGGGTCGCCTGCGCTATCGCCACACCCTGCGGGCGGCGGCCCTCCCGGTGCACACGCTCGTGCTGCTCGAGGTCGGGTGGTTGGTGTCGGGCGCCGTCGTGGTCGAGACGGTCTTCGCCTACCCGGGCCTGGGTCGGCTCGTGTTCGACGCGGTGCAGGCCCGTGACTACCCGCTGCTCCAGGGCGCGTTCCTGATGCTCACCGTCACGGTCGTGGTCGCCAACCTCATCGCCGACCTGACCTATCCACTGATCGACCCGCGGGTCCGGTCGGGGGCGGCAGTGTGACCGCGCTCGCCGATCGCCCGTCCACGACCACGACGTCGGTCACCCTCGACGGCCAGCGCCGCCGCCCCCACCGGGTGATCGGCATCGTCGGCGGAGTGACGCTGGGCGCCTTCGTGGTGGTTGCCGTGATCGGGCCGTGGATCGCCCCCTACACCGCCGACGAACGGCCCACGGTGCCGTTCTCGCGCCCGTCCGCCGACCACTGGCTCGGCACCGACGACGTCGGCCACGACATCTTCTCGCTGCTGATCCTCGGCACCCGGTCCTCGCTGCTCGTCGGGCTGCTCACCGCCGCGCTCGCGCTCGCGATCGGCTCGCTCGTGGGGGCCCTCGCCGGTGCGCGGCGGGGCTGGACCGACATCGTCGCCATGAGAACCGTCGACGTCGTGCTCGCCCTCCCGTTCATCCCGCTGCTGATCGTCGCCGCCACCTTCGCCGGACGAGGCCTCGTCACCCAGGTCGTGCTCATCGCTGCGCTCACGTGGGCTCGCCCGGCTCGGCTGATCCGCTCCGCTGTCTTCGAGGCCCGCAGCCGCGGTCACGTCGAGGTGGCCGAGGGCATGGGCGCCAGCCGGTGGCGGCTCCTGTGGCGCCACCTGTCGGTCGGCGCCGCGCTGCTCGTCGTCCCCCTGTTCGTCCGCGCCGCGATGACGGCGATCCTGCTCGAGGCGACCCTCGCCTTCCTCGGTCTCGGCGACCCGGGCCGACCGAGCTGGGGCACCCTGCTCTACTGGGCCAACGTCCGCAGCGCGTTCCTCACCGACGCCTGGCTGTGGTGGGTCGTGCCGCCCGGGGCGGCCATCGCCCTCCTGGTCGTCTCGCTGGGCCTCGTCGGTGTGGCCGCCGAGAACCGCCTCGCTCCCGATGCCCTGGGTGGTGCCCGATGAGCCTCGTCGTGCGCGACCTCCACGTCGACTACCTGACCGATCGCGGTGACCTGCGAGCGGTACGTGGGGTCGACCTCGACCTCGAGCCCGGCGACCGGCTCGGGTTGATCGGCGAGTCGGGCTCGGGTAAGTCGACGGTGGCGGCCGCGCTGCTCGGACTCCTGCCGGTGCACGCCCGTGCCCGGGGCTCGGTGTCGCTCGGTGGTGAGGAGCTGCTCGACGCCGACGAGTCTCGCTGGCGGACCGTCCGGGGGCGACGTCTCGCGATCGTGCCCCAGGGCGCGATGGCCGGGCTACACCCGTCGCACCGGGTCCACGACCAGGTGGCCGAGATGATGATCGTCCACGACGGCCTCGACCGGTCGGCGGCCCGGTCCCGTGCGATCGAGCTGCTCACCCAGGTCGGGCTCGACGATCGAGCCGCCCGCGCCCACCCGCACGAGCTGTCGGGCGGGATGCGGCAGCGGGTGGCCCTCGCCGCCGCCCTCGCCGGTGACCCGGAGGTGCTCGTCGCCGACGAGCCGACCGTCGGCCTCGACACCGCCAGCGCCGCCCGGTTCCTCGAGCTGATGGTCGAGGCCCAGGCCGAGCGGGGCTTCGCGCTGCTCTTCGTCTCCCACGACCTCCCGATCGTCGGACGGCTGAGTGACCGGCTCGCCATCTGCTACGCCGGCCGGGTCGTCGAGCAGGGCCCGACCGCCGAGTTGCTCGGTGCGGCTCGCCACCCCTACGCACAGGGCCTCCTCCAGGCGGCGCCGTCGCTCCGGGGTCGCAGGTGGGCCGCCATCCCGGGTCGCGTCGTCGACCCGATCGAGCTCCCCGACGGTTGCTCGTTCGCCGACCGCTGCCCGCATCGTCGCGACGAGTGCGCGGTCGCTCCGCCGACCATCGAGGTCGGCGACGGCCACGTCGCGGAGTGCGTGATCGCGGCCGACGCCCCACGGACCTCGTTCCCGGCCGTGTCGCCCCGCCGTGGCGCCGTGCGATCCACCGAGCCCGTCGTCCGGGCCCGTGACGTCACTGTGACCTTCCGGAGCGGTTGGTGGAGGTCGCGGCGCGAGGTGCACGCCCTCGCCGGCGTCGATCTCGACGTGCACGCCGGTGAGGTCGTCGGGTTGGTCGGGCCCTCCGGGTCGGGGAAGTCGACGCTGGCCCGCAGCCTGTTCGGCCTCCAGGCGCCCGACTCGGGATCGCTCCTGGTCGACGGCACGGAGGTGGTCGGGCTGCCCCGACGCCGGCTCAACGAGCTCCGTCACCGTCTGTCGTTGGTCCACCAGGACCCCTACGGCTCGCTCCATCCGGCGATGTCGGTGCAGGCGCTCGTGGCCGAGGGCTGCGCCATCCGGGGCGACTCCTCCGAGCAGCGGCGGAGCGCCGCCCGCGACGCGCTCGAGCTGGTCGGCCTCGACCCGACCGACGAGCTGCTCGCCCGACTCCCGACCCGCCTGTCCGGCGGGCAGCGGCAGCGGGTGGCCCTCGCCCGGGCCCTCGCCGTCCACCCGGTGCTCCTGGTGCTCGACGAACCGATGTCGATGCTCGACGCCTCCGTGCGCGCCGGGATCGCCCAGGCCGTGCTCGACGCGTGCGAGGCCAGGGACCTCGCCGTGGTGCTCATCACGCACGACCTCGCCGAGGCGGCGGCGATCTGTGACCGGATCGTCGTCCTCGACGGCGGCCTCGTCGTCGAGGACCGGTCGGTCGACGCCATCGTCGCCTCGCCGGAGCACCCCACGACCCAGCACCTCTTCGACCTCGCCGACCCGTTGGCCGCCTCGCCTGGCCCCACTGCACCCCTCACCGAGGCCGCACCGTGACCGAGGACCTCGACGAGCGGCCACCCTTCACCACCGGCCTGCGGATCCTCGTGCGCCTCACGCGCCCGGCCGCACGACGCATGGCCGTGGCCACGGCGCTCGCGCTCGCGTCCACCCTGCTCGAGATCGCTCCGTACCTGCTGCTCTTCCTCGCGGTCGAGAGCGTGATCTCCGGCGATGCCGACACCGGGTCGCTGCTGCTGCTCGCCGGACTCAGCGCGCTCGCCTCGATCGCCCGCTTCTGGTCGTGGGGCAAGGCCCTCCTGATCTCGCACGTCGCCGCGTTCGAGGTCATGCACGACCTCCGCATCGAGATCGCCAGGAAGATGGCCACCTTCCCGCTGGGCTGGTTCACCCGCCGCCGGAGTGGCCAGATCCAACGGGTCCTGGTCGAGGACGTCCAACGGCTCGAGGTGCTGCTCGCCCACGCGGTGCCCGAGCTGGTGTCGGCGATCGCCTTCTGGATCGTGGGGGCGAGCTGGCTGATCGTCATCGACTGGCGTCTCGGGCTCGCCGCCCTGGCCCTCGTGCCGGTGGCGTTCTTCCTGATGTGGCTCGGCATGCGCGACTCGACGGCCTACGTCCGCCGCATCACCGACGCCGGTGACCGGCTCCACGGCTCGGGCGCGGAGGTGATCGGCCGCCTCGACATCGTCCGGCTCTTCGATGCGGGTGGCGGTCTCACGGCACCGGTGCGCCGGGCAGTGCGCGACGCGGCCGACTCCGACGTCGAGTGGTCCGAGCGGTACGCCTGGCAAGGGACCGGCTTCCGGGTGCTCATGACCGCCGACCTCGTCGTGGTGCTCCCGCTCGGGCTGTGGCTCTTCGCCGACGGCAGCGTGTCGCTCACCGACCTCCTGTTGGTCCTCCTGCTCGCAGCGGGCGTCCATCAACCGCTCGAACGGGCCTACCGACTCGGGTTCCGTCTGACCTGGATCAGCTATGCCGGTGCCGTCGTCGATCGGGTGCTCGGCACCGCGTCGATCCCCGAACCCGAGGTCAGCGCCGAGCCGCAGGGCGCCGACATCGAGCTGCGCTCGGTCCGGTTCCGCCACGACGCTGCCGCCGAGCCGGCCGTCGACGGCGTCAGCTTCGTGGCGCCCGCCGGGCGGGTCACCGCGCTCGTCGGCCCGTCAGGAGCCGGGAAGTCCACCATCGCCCGCCTCATCGGCCGGTTCTGGGACGTCGACGAGGGCGCGGTGCTCATCGGCGGCGTCGACGTGCGCGACCTCCGTGTCGACGACCTCATGGCCCAGGTGTCGGTGGTCTTCCAGGACACCTTCCTCTTCGCCGACTCGATCGCCGGCAACCTTCGGGTCGCCCGCCCCGGCGCGACCCACGCCGAGCTCATCGCCGCGGCCGAGGCCGCCAACGTGCACCACGTCATCGAGGCCTTGCCCGACGGCTACGACACGGTGCTCGACGAGGGCGGTGGGGGGCTGTCGGGTGGCGAGCGACAGCGGCTCGCCATCGCCCGAGCCGTGCTCGCCGACACGCCGGTCGTCGTGCTCGACGAGGCCACCGCCTTCGCCGATCCCGAGAACGAGCTCGAGATCCAGGAGGCCATCGCCTCGCTCACCCGGGACCGCACGTTGATCGTGATCGCTCACCGCCTGCGGACCGTCGTCGATGCCGACCAGATCCTCGTCGTGGACGGCGGCCTGGTCGTCGAGCACGGGCGCCACGACGAGCTCCTGGCCGCCGACGGCGTCTACGCCGGGCTGTGGGCCGACACGTTGGCTGCCGAGTCGGTCGATCTGGGTTCGGCCGTCCGCGGGGGGCCGTCGGGCGAGGTGCGCCGATGATCGCCGCGCTGCGCCGGCTGTGGTGGCTGTGCGAGCCCGAGCGGCCTCGCCTCCTCGTCGGCTTCGTGCTCACCGCGCTCGGCTGGTTGCTGGCCGGGGTGCCGATCATGGCATTGGCCTACGGGATCGATCGCCTCCAGAGCGGCGAGGTCGACCGGTCCCTGGCGACCTCGGTGGCCGTGGTCTGCGTGGCGTCGCTCGTCGCCCGTTCGCTGGTCGCCTGGCGGGCCAACCACCTGCTGTGGAGGCTGGCCTACCGGGTGGCCGAGCGGCTCCGCCATGCCATCCTCGATCGGATCGTCACGCTCGGTCCGACCGAGATCGACCGGCGTGGCCGGGCCGAGACCCTCACCGTGCTGACCACCGACGCAGGCAAGATCGCTGGATTCCTGGCCTGGGAGCTGCCGACCATGGTCGGAGCCATCCTCCTGCCCGTGGTGACCCTCGGCGTGATCGCGTGGTTCGATCCGGTGCTCGCCCTCGCCGCCGCCGTCACCGTCGTGGCTGCCGTACCGACCATCCGTTTCTCGCTGCGCCGGGTCGAGGATGTCATGGTTCGCCGACGGGCCGCCGAGGCCGGAGCCACGGCGCGGATGCTCGAGTACGTCCGGGGCATCGAGGTGATCCGGGCGTTCGGTCTGCGAGGGAGTCGTCAGCGGGCCTTCGCCGCCGCGCTGGCCGACGTGCGCGACGCCGACGTCGACAGCGTCGTCCGGCTCACACCGGCCTACTCGGCGTTCAACGCGCTCATCGATGCCGGCTTCGCCGTCGTGCTCGTCACAGCGGCCCTGCGGATCGACGACGTCGAGGTGACGGCGGTCCTCGTCGCCCTCGTGCTCGCCACCGCGCTGTACCGACCCATGATCGACGTCGGCCACCGGGCGCTCCACCTCCCGGAGCTCGTCACCGCGACCCGCAACCTGGTCCGGTGGCTGTCCGAGCCGCTCCCGCCGACGCCACCACGGCAGACCATCGACGAACCCGTCGGCGTCGAGCTCGACGGGCTCACGGTCGGCTACGCCGACGACGCTCCGGTGCTCGACGACCTGTCGCTCACCGTCGCTCCGAGGACGATGACGGCGCTCGTCGGCCCCTCCGGGGCCGGCAAGTCGACCGTGCTCCGCTCGGTCGCCGGGTTGCTCGCCCCGTGGTCGGGTCGAGTGCTCGTCGGTGGCGTCGACCTCGCCGAGCTGCCGGCCGAGCAGTCGGCAGGGCTGGTGACGGCGGTGTTCCAGGACGTGGGCGTGTTGCAGGGCACCGTGGCCGAGGCCATCGGCACCGCCGACCCGTCCGCCACCCACGACCAGCTCGTCGAGGTGGCCCGCGCCGCTCGCATCCACGACCGCATCGAGGCGTTGCCCGACGGTTACGACACCGACCTCGGTGAGGGCGGTCGGGGCCTCTCCGGCGGCGAGCTGCAACGCATCGCCATCGCCCGGGCCCTGCTGAAAGATGCCCCGGTCGTGCTGCTCGACGAGGCATCCTCGGCGCTCGATCCCACGAACGAGCGGTTGGTCCGCGAGGCGCTCGCCGCCCTCGTCGCCGACCGGACCCTGCTCGTCGTGGCGCATCGCCTCGAGACCATCCGCGCCGCTGACCGGATCATCTACCTCGACGGTGGACGCATCGTCGAGGACGGCACCCACGACGAGCTCCTGGCCGCCAACGGCGCATACGCCGCCAGCTGGGAGGCCCGCCGCCGAGCCGCCGAGTGGCACCTTGGGCGAGCCCCCGCGGTCACCGACCACACCTGACCCTGACGCCCGGTGCGGC
>JBCCTY010000088.1:0-14004 GCA_039197885.1 Actinomycetota bacterium
CCCGTGGTGCGACGAGGTCCTTACGTCATGCCCCGAGCGGCCGACCCATCCTCCGTGACGGTCGAGTGGACGGACGTGGCGTGAGCGGACGGACGGTCGGCACGGAGGGAGACGGGGCGTTGGATCGGGCGACGAGGAGGCGGCGACGCGGCGCGGACAGCGACGCGCACGACCCCAACGAGCTGGCCGCGGCGAACGTCGAGCTGGTGACGCAGATCGTGAACCAGGTCGCCATCCGCTACCCGCGCCACGTCGACCGCAACGAGCTCTGGAGCGCCGGCGCGACCGGTCTGGTCGAGGCGTCACGGAGCTACCGGCACGAGACCGGGATCCCGTTCCCCCGCTACGCCAGCATCCGCATCCGCGGCGCGATCATCGACTCCACCCGGAAGCGGGACTGGGCCGTTCGATCGCTGCGCCGACGGATGCGCGAGCTGAACGACACCGAGGAGCGCTTCGAGGTCGCCGAGGGTCGCAAGCCGACCGACACCGAGTTGGCCGACCTCCTCAACATGACCGTCGACGAGCTGCGCGCCCAGCGCACGCAATCGGTCAACTCGGCCCTGTTGCACCTCGATCAGCACGATCCGGAGCGGGTGCCGCTCGGTGAGCGGATCGAGGAGCGGACCGCCGAGCGGCTCCCGGACGAGACCCTCGACCGGCGGGAGATGATCGGCACGCTCACGGAGGCCATCGAGAAGCTGCCACCGCTCCAACGCAAGGTGGTCGAGCAGTACTACCTCGACGGGCAGATGCTCCAGACGATCGCCGCCGAGCTCGGCGTCACCGAGGCGAGGGTCTCCCAGATCCGCGCCGAGGCCGTCAACGCGATGCGGTCCTGGTTCAGCACGCTCTACGACGGCGTCGCCGACGTGGCACCCGATGCCCCGGGACGACGTGGGCGCGCCGCCTACCTGGCGACGCTGTCGACGATGAGCACCTGGCGTGATCGGCTCGATGCCGCGGATCGCCCCGTGCGCCACGACGTCGACGCCGAGACCGCCTGACCTTCGGCCGATCGGCCGCCTGACCACTCAGCGAGGCACTCCGACGTGCCGATGGGATGGTCGGAGGACAGATGGCCGACGTCGACGCATCACCGGAGCAGGACGCCACACCTGCCGCGCCGCCACCCATGGCGCGCCGACTCGTCGTGGTCGCGCTCTGGGTCGCGCCGGCATCGCGGGAACGGATGGAGCAATCGTTCCTCTGCGACGTCAACGACGACGTCGAGCAAGCCCCTCTCGCCGACCTGATCGCCATCTCGACGCGGATCCCGAAGGTGCGCACGACGCGCGTGATGACCCGGCTGCGAGAGACCACGGATGCGCCGATCATCGTCGTCTGTCACGCCGGTGGTGAGGACATCGCCATCCAACTGATGGAGCTCGGGGCCACCTCGATCGTGGCGGAGGGCAACGAGCGGGCACTGATGAACGCCGTCGAGGACGCCACGCCGATCGACCACGTCGACGCCGACGACACCGACATCGAACCCGAGGAACCGACCGAGCAGCAGACCGCCGTGCTGGTCACGACCTTCGCGCAGAAGCTCGAGAGCCCGACGAGCGGCGCCGGCACGCCACGTGCCGTCGATCCCGTCACGGGTCTGCCGACCTCGGCCGCGTTCGAGCTGCGCATCGCCGAGCTCTCGCAGCGCAGCACGCTGCCCCGCCTCGGTTTCGTCCGGGTGGCCAACCCACGCAGCACCGTCGAGGAGCTCGACCCCGAGGCGCTCGAGCTGCTCCTTCGCCGGCTGTCGATGCTCTACGTGTCGGTGGCACAGCGCTACGACGCGGAGTTCTACCGGATCTCCGACACCGACTTCGCCTACTTCGCCCGCCACCTCATCCCTCGTCGGGCCGACGAGCTCGGCGACCAGCTGAACACCATCGCCAACTCGTTCTCGCCGCTGGGCACCGAGTCGATCCAACTGGGGGTCGGTCACGCGGGGATGGAGGTCGCTTCCGACATCAAGACGCTCCGCGACCTCGCCCAACGGGCCGTGGAGGCGGCGGTCGACCAGGGTGGCGGCGTCGTCGGTGCCGACGACCTGACCCAGTCGCTCGCCACCACGACCGAGCTCGAGGCAGCGTTGAAGCTGGCGAGGAAGGTCGACGAGCTCGATCCGCTGGCCGACACCCACAGCGTCAACGTCGCCGACTACGCGGTCGAGATCGGGCGCGGGCTGGGCTTCGACGGCCTCGACCTCGTGCAGCTGCGCCTCGCCGGACTGCTGCACGACGTCGGGAAGGTGGGCCTCGATCCCGACGTCGACCGCGACTCCAGCGAGTACCAGTCGCATCCGGGTGTGGGCGAGCGCTATGCGCTGCTGTCGGCCGGGCCCGACGTCGGTGCGGCGATCCGTCACCATCACGAGCGCTGGGACGGTGCGGGGTTCCCCGACGCGCTCGAGGGCGAGGACATCCCGATCAACGCACGGATCCTCGCGGTGGCCGATGCCTGGGACCGGTGGTCGACCGGACCGCCCGATCAGCAGCTCCCGATCGACGAGATCGTCGAGCGGCTCCGAGAGGAGTCCGGTGCGTGGTTCGACCACAGCGTGGTCGAGGCGGCCCTCGAGCTCCTCGACGGCAGCTGAGCTCACCGCAGCCCTGGCGGGCGCCTCCTGGTGCCGCCGGCTGCGCTCGGCACCTCGTGCACGCGGCCGTTCACCGCATGCCCTGGGCCGTACGATCAGTCCGCGGGTTCGCCCTCGGGTACGGGCTCCTGCGTCTCGCCCTTCCATCGCCCGTCGAGGGTGTCGGCGAAGGCCAGGATCAGCCGCGCGGCGACCCGGCCGCCGACCACGACCACGGCGAGCACCACCACCGCACGCAGTCCGGCGTCGGCGAGCGCCACCTCACCGAAGGCCGTGCCCCAGGCGATCGGGACCAGCAGGACCAGTCCGACCGCTGCGAAGATGGCCGTGACGCGACGCACGCCGGCTCACCACCGACCGACGAGGGCTCGCACGGCGATGGCAAGGTCGAGGGCGTCGGCGCGACGGAGCCCGTCGGCGTCGGAGACGTAGCTGATCGGGACCTCGCGCTCGACCGAGACCTGGAGCCCCGCCAGGACGGTCTCGGCCGACGAGATGACCACGGCGTCGGGATCCTTCTCGAGCAGCAGCTCCCACCCGCGGCCACCGACGACGACGTGCAGGACCCGGTCGCCCCGCACGCGGGCGAGCCAGGCTCGCCCGGCACCGTCGTCGGTCGTCTTGAGCGCCACGGAACCGCCATAGGGCGGGAGCTCGGGGGCCTCCACGACCGGGAGCTCCATGGCGGCACCGATGCGGTCCGCCCGCGGCCCGGCGAACACCGCCGACCCCGCCGGCTCCGGGCGGACGAACGGAGCGAGGCCGTCGGCGAGCGTGAGCAACCAGCGCTGGTCATCGCTCGGATCGAGGTCGACGGTGCGGCGGACGAGCTCGAAGGGCAGCCCGAGATGGGCGAGCCGATCGACGCTCCACCGGACTGCCCCCAGACCGGGCGGGGTGTCCGGAACCGGAGTGCTCGCCGCGCCGACGACGGCCGTCGTCGGGACGGGTCCCGAGGAGGCGGTCACCGACGCCTCGATCACCGCCGCCGACTCCACGGCACCATCGGTGAGGTCGATGGTCGGCCCCGGTGCGGCATCGGCCGCCGACGGCTCGACGAACCCGTCACCTTCGGCGACGGCGCCGCTCACCACGTCGGGCTCCGGCGACGGGACCGCCGCCGACACCGTGGCCGGCGTCATCTCGACGGACTCGAGGGGCGGCACCGGCGGCGAGACCTCGACCGTGGGCGGAGGCGTCGCTCGCTCGGTCGCGGGGGCGGGCGCACGTCGCGGTTGGGCGTCGCTGTCGACCACGACCGCAGCCGGTGGCACCGTACGGGTGCCCCGGGTGACGGGCCGGCTCACTCCGGCACCGGCGCCGGGGGGCGTGGGTTCCGGCGCGACGCGCAGCGATCGACCGTTCGACCGGGACGGCTCCTGGTCGATCCTGAACGGCTCGGTCGGCGGCACGGGAGGTGGCGGGAGCGAGTCAGCGGTCGATCCCGTGGGTCGCAGGGGGCGAGCACCAGCGGCAGGGCCGACGGCCACGGGCCCCTGCGCCGCCCCGGCACGTCGCTCGGTCAGGTCGATCGGCTCGCCGGCCGACGGTGTGATGCCCCGGGCGTGGAGCTCGCGTCGCAGCATCGTCCCGAAGGCCTCCTCCTCGCTCTCGACCTGCCCGACGGCGTGGCCGATCGCGGTCGGCTCGGGTCCGGGTGCGGCGTCGGGCTCGACGGTGGTCTCCGCCGGGCTCGCCACCTCGACCTCACCGAGCTGGCGGACGAGCGCATCGACCTCGGGTCGGGGTCCGGCGGCCGGAAGAGGCGGGGTCACGACCGCCGGGTCGAGGATCCGGCGGGCCGGGCCGGCGATGAGCCGGAAGTACTCGCGGGCGAAGAACCCGCGCACGCCACCGCGCTCGAGCCGGTGGACCTCGATGATCTCGGCGTCGTCGCCGAGGTGCTCGCGTGCGTGACGCACCGCCTCCTCGGCCGCATCGGCCTCGACCACGATCGTGCCGTCGCCGCGCTCCTCGATCAGCCTTGCGGATCCCGCTCGCTGACCGTTCTCCCTGATCACCTGTGCCATGACGCTGCTCCTCCACCCTCCTGCGGGCGAGGATCAGCTCCACCCGGGTTCCGCACCTGACCACGCACCTCATCCACGGCCTGCCTCCTCGGTCAGCGCCGGAGCCCCCACGACCGCGACCGTCCGCAACTCGAGCGTCGACGGCAGCTCGGGGTAGGCGAGCACCTCCAGCTCGACACCGAAGCCACCCAGGAGCCGCGCCAACGGTCGTCGCACCCCTTGGCTGCACACCAGGGCCAGCGGAACGTCCAGATCGGCCTCCATGGCAGCGACCCGCTGCAGGTCGAGCACGAGCTGCTCGCTGCGGGCGGGGTCGAGGATGAGTCGTTGCTCTCCGTCGACGTCGCGAACCGCCTCGTGGAGCTGGGCCTCGAAGGTCGGGTCGAACGTGGCGACCGCCAGCTGACCCTCGGGCGCGAGTTGCCCGGCGATGATCGGGCCGATCGCGACGCGGGCGACGCTGACCAGTTGGTCGATCGTCCTCGGCTCGCCGCTCTGCGCTGCGACGGCCTCGACGATGCGGCCGAGGTGGCGGATCGACACGCCCTCGTCGAGCACGGCCTGGAGGACCGAGTGCAACGTCGAGAGCGGGAGGACATCGTTGTCGACGTCCTTGGCGAGGATCGGGTGGTCGTAGCGCAGGCCATCCACGAGCAGCTGGACGTCCTGGCGACTCAGCAAGCGGGCCGCGTTGCGTCGGACCACCTCGGCGAGATGGGTCACCAGCACCGATGAGCGGTCGACCACGGTGGCGCCGGTGGCGCCCGCAGCACCCTTCTGCTCGGTCGGGATCCAGTAGGCCACCAGGCCGAAGACCGGCTCGGTCGTCTGGGTACCGCCGAGCGCCGCGATCTCCGCGCCGTCACCGGCCGGGAGGGCGAGGACCCGATCGCGGGGAGCGGTGCCACGAGCGACCTCGGCGCCGTCGAGCAGGATCCGGTAGGTCTCGGGTGGCAACGTCAGGTCGTCGCGCGTGCGAACCAGCGGCATCACGATGCCCAGGTCCATGGCGATCTGCCGGCGGAGCGCCCGGACCCGCTCGAGGAGGTCGCCGCCGCGCTCGCGGTCGATCAGATCCAGGATGTCGTAGGCGAGGTGGATCTCCAGCGGCTCGATCCGCATCTCGCCGATGAGCGCCTCGGGATCATCGGGCGAGGTCGTGACGGCCGGGCTCTCGACCTCCTCGTCGCTGACGTCGGCTGTGACGGCCCGCCCCGAGGCGAAGAAGAGGAACGCGGCGAGCGCCCAGAACGGCAGGATCGGCAGCCCGGGCAACAGCGAGAGGGCGAAGATCACCCCGGCGCTGATGCGGAGCGCACGGCGCATGCCGAAGAGCTGCTTGGCGACCTCGTCCCCCAGGTCGCGCTCGCTGGCGACACGGGTGACCAGCAGGCCCGACGAGATCGACGTCAGCAGCGCCGGGATCTGGCTGACCAGGCCGTCGCCGACGGTCAGCAGGGTGTACTGGTTGACGGCCTCGCCGAGCGAGAGGCCCCGCTGCCCCATCCCGATCGCGAAGCCACCGAGAAGGTTGACGAGGACGATGATCACACCGGCGATCACGTCGCCCTTCACGAACTTCGAGGCACCGTCCATCGCGCCGTAGAAGTCGGCCTCCTTCGTGACCCGCTGACGCATCTCCCTCGCCGTGGCCTCGTCGATGATCCCGGCGGCCAGGTCGGCGTCGATCGCCATCTGCTTGCCGGGCATGGCGTCGAGGGTGAACCGGGCCGACACCTCGGCGACGCGGCTGGCACCGTTCGTGATCACGGCGAACTGGATCACGATCAGGATCAGGAAGATGACGAGGCCGACGATGACCGACCCGCCGACGACGAACTGGCCGAAGGTCTCGATCACCTTGCCGGCGTAGCCGTCGAGGAGGATGAGCCGGGTCGTCGACACGTTCAGCGCCAGACGGGCGAGCGTGAGGATCAGGAGCAGCGCCGGGAACACCGAGAAGTCCACGGCGTCCTGCATGAACACGACCGTGAGCAGCAACAGGATGCCGATCGCGATGTTCGTCGCGAGGAAGAGATCCATCACGACCGGCGAGATCGGGATGATCATCAGCAGGACCGAGCCGATGACGAACAGCGGCAACATCACGGCAGCACCGCGCATCCTCATCGGACGCTCACCCCGCCACGGCGGCGGGCGCGCCGCTGGTAGACCGCGGCGAGCACCGCGGCAACGGCCTCGTAGAGCGCCGCGGGCACGTACTGACCCGCCTGGCAGCGCCGGAAGAGCGCACGGGCGAGGGGCGGGTCCTGGCGGACCGGCACGCCGTGGCGGTAGGCCTCGTTCCTGATCTTCCGGGCCATGGCACCGGCGCCCTTGGCGACGACCTTCGGCGCCTGCTCGCCATCGACGTAGACGAGTGCCACGGCGAAGCGCACCGGGTTCACGATCACGACGTCGGCGGTGCCGACCGCCGAGATCACCCGGTTGCGGTTGAGCTCACGGGCCTTCGCCTGTCGGCGGGCGCGGATCGACTGGTCACCGACCATCTGCTTCGACTCGTCCCGCACCTCCTGCTTCGTCATCTTCATCTGCTTCTCGGTGCGGTACCGGTTCCACGCGTAGTCGGCGACGGCGATGATGATGGCGAGCACGGTGGCTCGGATGAGGATGGTCGTGACCATCCCGAGGGTGAAGTCGAGCCACTGGTCGACGGGCCGGAGCACGTCGACCGATCCGATGATCGCGGTGATCGGAGCGAACGAGACGACGACGAGCAGGATGAGCTTGGCGATGGTCCGGAAGAGCTCCCAACCCATCTGCTTCGGGCTCAGCCTGGCGACCCCACGCTTGAGCGAGAGGTTCTTGAGTCGCGGCTTCGCCGCCTTCCTCGAGAGCTTCCCCCCGGTCTGGACCACCCCGCCGAGCACGGCGAACGCGACCGAGAGTGCGAGCACCGGCAGGAGGAGGCCGACGGCGAGGTCGACCGACTTCTGGGCCACGCCGGGGGCGAAGGGTCCGCCGTCCGCGGTCTGGAAGAAGAAGGCGAGCCGCTCGCGGGTCGAGGCCATCATCCTCGGCCCGAACCCCTCCACGACGATGAGGAGCGCCACGAGGCTGAGGGCCGTGCCCACGTCGGCGCTCTTCGCCACCTGACCGTCGGCGCGGGCATCGGCCCTGCGCTTCGCTGTCGGTTTCTCGGTGCGATCCTCGCCGGCCATCTGGCTCCGGGGTCACGACCGTCCGTGGGGTCGGTGGGGCGGCCCGCTCCGTGGGCGCCCGTCGATACCACTGGTGTCGACCGTGCCCGGACCCGCGATAGGTCGGGGCGTCGGTGGCGTCAGGCTGCCGCGGCCCGAGCCGCCTGGTGCGTGACGACCAGGCGCTCCTCGCCCACGACCATGATCGCCCGCCGCGGCGTGGTGCCGCCGGTGTCGTTCGTGGCGATCCGGATCCCGCGCTTGCGGAGGAGGCCGGTGGCCGCCTCGATGTTGCGAGCGCCGATCTCGAGCTCGGGCCGACCACCCGAGAACGCGAAGATCTGCGCCCCGCCGGCGATCGAGGCGGTCAGCCGACGACCCGCGACACCGGCCTTCTCGCTCAACGCCAGGAGGTGCGGGACCGCGGTGTCGACGAACTTGCCCGGCGTGTCGGTCGAGCGGCCCTTCGCGGCGTCCAGCAGGCAGTGTGCCGCCGAGACGTACCCCGGCGCGTGCAGGAAGATCCCCACGCAGCTGCCCAGGCCGAGCATGTCGATGCGATCACCTGCGGTCGACGACGTCACGATCTGACCGATCCCGACGTGGTGCGTCGACATCAGCAGAGACCCCGCAGTCGATCGATCGTGGACTCAGCCGGGAAGTAGAGGAGCTCGTTGTGCTCGTGCAGCGACTCGATGTCGAGGTCCGTCCTGAGGACGAAGAACGGCTCGGACTGCGCGGCGAGGGCGACGACCGTCTCGAGCGCGGCGCACCGCTCGGCGATGCCCACCGCCGGCGGCTCGACCTCACCCTCGACCATGATCATCTCGCCGACCGAGATCAGGAACCGCGAACCCACGATGTTGCCGATCTCACCGAGGGCCGAGACGAGGAACTCGTCGGTCACCCCGAGGGCTACCGCGATCGCATCGGGATCGGAGATCAGCAGGACGATCGTGCCCGCGAGGTCGCCGACCGTCGTGAGGAGCACGACCGCGA
This sequence comes from Actinomycetota bacterium, assembly GCA_039197885.1. GTDB lineage: Bacteria > Actinomycetota > Acidimicrobiia > Acidimicrobiales > Poriferisodalaceae > JBCBSZ01. The sequence continues at coordinate 8,793 of JBCCTY010000088.1, forward strand.
CCTCCTCGGTGCCGTCGCCGATCAACTCCTCGATGTCGGCGAGCGTCAGCTCCGCCGTCTTCGGCAGACCCAGGTCCACCTTGGCGTTGAGCATCTGGGAGAGCGCGGTGGCGGCGTTGCCCCCTCCGATGTTCGCCAACTCGTTGTACATGTCGATCTCGACGTCTGATGCGGGCACGACGACTCCAGTGCGGGAAGGGGGAGGACGGGGGAACGGACTCAGCCGAAGGCAGACGAGCGCTGGCGGGAGAGGTCGGCGACCGCCGAGACGTCGAGGATCAGGCCGACCGAGCCGTCACCGAGGATCGTCACCGACGATGCGAGGTCGATCTCGCTCAGGTCGGACGGGAGCGGCTTGACGACCACCTCCGAGCGACCCACGAGCTGATCGACGGTCAGGGCCACGCGGCGGCCCTTGTAGCGGAACACCACGGCCGAGAACCCGGCCTCGTCGGCCTGCTCGGAGTACATCAGCTCGCGGCTGTGCACGACCGAGACGACCTCGCCCCGGAGGTCGATGACCGGCACACCGCCCACGGACCGCTGGTCCTCGAGCCGGATGTGCATGGTCTCCTCGACCTGGTCGATCGGGATCGCCCAGGTCTCGTCGCACACCTTGACCAGCAGCGCTTCGGTGACCGCGAGGGACAGGGGCAGCCGGATGGTGAACACGGTGCCGACGTTCGGCGTCGACTCGACGGCGACGTGACCGCCCAGCTTCGTGGCGGCGGTCCGGACCACGTCCATGCCCACGCCTCGGCCCGAGATCTTGCTCGCCTCGTCCCGCGTGGAGAGACCGGCGGCGAAGACCAGGTCGATCTTCTGCTCACGGGTCATCTGCGCCGCCTCGTCGGCGGTGATCACGCCGCGCTCGACGGCCTTCGCGGTGACGCGGTCGGCATCGATGCCACCGCCGTCGTCGCTGACCTCGATGACGACCTGGTTGCCCTCGGAGTAGGCGCGGAGGGTGACCTCACCCTCGGCGGACTTGCCCGCGGCGCTCCGGCTGGCGGCGTCCTCGACGCCGTGGTCGACCGAGTTCCGCAGGAGGTGCATCAGCGGATCGGCGACCTCGTCGACCATCGAGCGGTCGAGCTCGGTGTCCTCGCCGCTCGTGACGAACTTGATCTGCTTGTTCACGTCGCGGGCGGTGTCGCGCACGATCCGGGTCAGTCGGGCGAAGGTCTTCTCGAGGGAGATCATCCGGACCTTGGCGACCATGGCCTGAAGGTCCGAGATGGTCCGATGGACCTGCGCCAGCGCCTCACCGAGGTCCCGATCGTTCAAGCGGCCGGCGTGCTCGTCGAGCAGACCGCGCCCGACCACCAGCTCCGAGACCAGGTCCATGAGGTCATCGAGGCGCTCGACCTCGACGCGCACGGTCGCACGGGCAGCGGGGGCGGAACCGCCGGCTCCACCGGCAGCCGCCTGCGTCGGAGCCGCGACGGGTTCACAGGACGCGACGTCGGACATCTGGGCGATGTCGGCGATGACCTGGGCGAGGTTCTCGCCGGCGAGCTCGACCACGAACGACTTCGCCTTGCCGGCCTCGATCGCCTGGCGCTCGGGGTTGGTCGACACGAGACCGGCGCGCTCGCCGAGCGCACGCAGGATGATCGCCGAGCGGGCGCCGGCCAGCTGGACGTCCGGCGAGAGCCGGATCTCGAACCGGTCGGTCGAGCTCGCGGAGGCTGCAGGGGCTTCGGCGGGTGCGGGCTCCTCCGCCGCCGGGACCGCCACGACGCTCTCGATGTCGGTGATGCCCGAGACGACCTCGAGCAGACGGGCGTCGTCGTCGATGCCGGTGACCTGGAACCGGAACGAGGTGATCTCACCGGCCTGGATGGTCTGACGGTCGGGGCTGGTGTCCTCGAGCGTGCCGAGATCGCCGGCAGCCTGCAGCACCATCGCTGACCGCGCGCCGCGGAGCGACGAGCCCTCGACGAGGGTCACCTCGTACCACCCCTCACCGCCCGGCCCCGAGCCGGTGGCCGGCGCCGGCGCCGGTGCGGCCGACGACGCCGGTGCCGCAGCGGGCTCGGGCGACTCGGCGGGCTCGGACGATCCACCGATGTGGTTCAACAGGAGCGTGATGAGGTCGTCGGATGCCGGCGGATTCGCACCACCAGCCGCCTCCTCGATCATCTCCTCGAGCGCATCGGCCGCGGCGAGTAGGACGTCGACCTCCTCACCGGTCGGTCGACCGCCGTGCGTGCGGTACTTGTCGAGCAGGTCCTCCATCTTGTGGGCCGTCTCGGTGATGCCGTCGAGCCCCATGGCTCCGCTCATGCCCTTGAGGTTGTGAGCGAAGCGGAACAGCTCCTTGACGGTGTGGTCGACGGAGGCGCCGGTCTCGGACTCGAGCCGGAGCAGGCCACCGACGAGCTCCTCGACGTTCTCACGCGCCTCTTCGACGTACTGCTCGAGGAAACTGCTCACGACTTGCTCCCCACCGTCTCGGCGTCAAGTTGGTAGATGAACGGGCTGACGGCGCGAAGACCCAGGTCCCCCGGCCCGTCGACGCGCTCGGTGGACCCGATGAAGAGGTAGCCGCCCGGCTTGAGGCAGCCGGCGAGGTTGGCGTGGAGGAGCCGCTTGGCGTCCTGCGAGAAGTAGATCGCCACGTTGCGACAGGCGATCAGATCGAACTTCTTCCTCGGCAGCGGACCGGCGAGCAGGTCACCACGTTCGAACTTCACCGTCGAGGCGATCGAGCGGGCGACGTGGTACTGACCGTCCACCTCCGAGAGGTACGCCTTCGCGTAGTTGCGGGGCACCTCCTTGACCTCCTGGGCCGTGTAGACGCCCTCGACCGCAGCGGCCAGGATCCGGGTGTCGATATCGGTGGCGAGGATGTTGGGCTTGATGTCCAGCCGGTCGGCGATCATCGCCATCGTGTAGGGCTCGGCGCCCTTCGAGCAGGCCGCCGACCACAACTCGGGTCGCGGACCGAGGGACGGGAGGATCTCGGCGATCCGCTCCCACCGCTCGGCGTTCCGGAACAGCGACGTGACGTTGATCGTCAGGCTGTCGAGGAACCGGTCGAGGGTGGCCTCGTCGGAGAGCGTGGCGATGAGCTCGTCGTCGGCCACGCGGTGCCGCCGGCAGTAGTTCGTGATCCGTCGCTCGAGCTGCTCGTCGCGCACCCCGTCGACGTCGAGTCCCACCTTCTTCTTGAGGAACTGACGTACCTCGTCCAACAGCACCGTCACGGTCAGGACCTCCGTCCGGCATCGGCCGGCATCGTCGCTCGTCCACCACTCAGTCGGTCGATGAGCGCTGCGAGATAAGTGGGGGAGCCCTCGTCGAGGTGCAGCCCCGCGTTGCGGACCTTCTGGGGCATCCCGTCGACCGTCGAGGTCTCGGCGCTCTGGGCGAGCACCTGCCCGCCCGCCTGGACCACCGCGCGGCATCCGACGAGACCGTCGTCGCCCATCCCCGTCAGGACGACGGCGAGGAGCTTCGATCCGTGGACCTCGACGGCCTGCTCGAAGGTGACATCGGCGCGCGGCTTGAGGGCGCCGATCGGCGGCGTGTCGAGGAGGGACAGTCGCCCGCCCGAGATCCCCAGGTGCCGTCCGCCCTTCGCGAGGTGGACGTGACCGGGCCGGAGCCGGTCGCCCTCGGCGGCCTCGGAGACCGACGCGGGGCCGGCCAGGTCGAGCCGCGCCGCCAGACGGCTCGTGAACGCCTCCGGCATGTGCTGGACGATGAGCGTGGGCATCGCCGGTGGGACGGTGAGCGTCGAGAAGAACTCCTGGAGCGCAGGGGGGCCGCCCGTCGAGCTCGCGATCAGGAGCAGCTCGGGCTTGTGCAGCCGCGTATCCCGGCGTCGCGCCGGGGTCGCCGTCGCTGATCCGGCGCGTGTGGCATCTGCATCGGAGCCACCCGACCGTTGACGACGCCGTGCCGCCGTCCGGCGCTCGCGGGCGTCGGCCAACCGCTCCTCGGCGGACCGGGGACGTTGGGGCGGCGCCGACCGCTCGGACCGACGGCGCGAGGGCAGGACCCGCGCGTGCCGGGCTGCTTCGAAGGCGTGCGCCAACCGGGCCTCGAAGCCGTCCGGGCCGGGATCGAGCCGACCCTTGGCGACGAAGTCGACGGCACCGAGCGCGAGTGCCCGGAGCGTCGTGTCGGCTCCGGCCTCGGTCTGCGACGACACGACGACGACGCGACGCGGCTTCGTCCGCATCACCTCTTCGAGCACCTCGAGGCCGGAGATGTCGCCGAGCTCGATGTCGAGCGAGACGATGTCCGGGTCGAGCACCTCGATCTGACGGAGGCCCTCGCGACCGGAGCCGGCCTGCCCGATCACGGTGATCCCGGGCAGCGCATCGAGGGCCTGGGTGATCATCGATCGGAGGAGGGGGGAGTCGTCGACGACGACGACCCGTTCAGCCGTGAGCATCGTGACGCTCAGCCCGCCGAGACGGGCGCGACGTCGGGGTCGTGCGCATCGGCCTCGGCGGCTTCCTCGGTGATCTCCTCGGCGGCGACGACCGCGGCCGACGTCGCCTCGACGGCGGACTCGGCCATCTCCGAGGTGATCACCGGCGGCGCGAGCACGAGGTCGTCGCTCAGCACCGCGGCCAGATCGAGGATGATGACGAGGCGCTCGCCGACCTTGCAGAGCCCCGAGACCAGGCTGCCCGAACCGCTCGAGCCGACCGGCGACGCACGAAGGGCGGAGCCGTCGAGCGAGAGGACCTCGGACACACCGTCGACGAGGACGCCGGTGTTCATGCCGTAGTGGTGCACCACGAGCACCCGTCCATCGGACGAGTCACCGTCGGGCATCGAGAAGCGACGGCGGAGGTCGAAGACCGAGATCACCTTGCCGCGTAGGTTGATGACCCCCAGGCAGTGAGCGGGCGCGCCGGGGACGCGGGTGGGGCGACTCCGGCGGATGATGCTCTCGACGTTCTGGACCGGGACGGCGTACTCCTCGTCACCGAGCTGGAAGGCCACGAGCTGGATCTGGTTGTAGTCCGTCGAGGACATGACACCTCCGGGGGGCTTCGGTCCGCTCACTCCCCCGTCGGCACGTCCCTGCGATCATCAAGGGGAACTCCGACCCGCGGTGGGACCTGCCGGAACGGGCGGCGATCGGTCAGGCGCTGCCGTCGCGAACGCCGGTCAACAGCAGGCGCACCAGGTCCTCGGTGTGATCGATGAACCAGTCGACCATCGTCGGGAGCGACAGCACGATCGC
>JBCCTY010000089.1:0-13998 GCA_039197885.1 Actinomycetota bacterium
ACGCAGGCCAGGGGGAGGTCCTCCACGGTCCAGGGGAGCTGGCGCAGCTCGTCGACGCTGAACGACCGCTCGAGGCCGGTGCTGGTCGTGACGAGCATGCGGTAAGCGGGATCGACCGCCGTCTGGGTGACCCGGGCCTGGGCGGCGGTCCGGTTGACCGGTACGCCCTGGGGCCCGACGCTCGGACTGCGGGGTGCGAGCACCGAGATCGAGTCGAGCGGTGAGAAGGTCTGGCCGACGGTCGCCACGGTGAGGACACCGGACGCGGCGCCGATGGCAGTGAGGAAACCGCGGCGCGAGAGGCCGCCGTCGCCGACACCGACCAGCACCCGCTCGTCGTCGGGCTCCGATCGCTCGGGTTCGCGGTCGGTCGGTCGGGTGTCCTCGACCGCTGCACCGCCCTCGTCGCCGACGACGTCGGTCTCGACGCCGACCTCGGTCGGGGCCGGCGAGCCGTCGATCGGGTCCTCGTCGCGCAGGGCCCGCCGGACCACGAAGAGCTTCGCCGCCACGTGGGTGACGAGCGCGCCCATGGTCACCCATGCGACCCAGTAGTGGCCCGTCGTGAAGTCGAAGCGCCACGGCCGCCAGAGGGCGATGTTGCCGACGCCGCTGAAGAGGAGGAAGAGCGAGCCGGCCACGAGTGGCAGGAGCATCGCCCGCTCGACGGCGTGAGCGATGCTGCGCACCGGCGGCCACTCGTAGAAGCCGGGGAGGACGACCCAGAGCTTCGCGAGGAGCAGCGGGACCGTGGCGATGCCCGTGGCGACGTGGAGGCCCTGGGTGAAGCGGTAGAGCCCGACGGGACCAGCCGGGATGACGAACAGGGCGTCGTCCTGGTTCTGCTGGTAGTGGCTGTAGAGGCCGGTCAGGAAGCAGATCCCGAACGTCACACCCAACGCGATGCCGAGCAGCGCAGCGCTGCGTTCGTCGTGCAGCTTGCTCGGGAAGCGGCGGGTTCGTTGCATGTCAACAGAGAACCAGCCGGGGGTGCTGAACAGTCTGAACGATCGAGGAACTCATCGGGGGGTCCTGCGTCGAGGGGCCGGTCATCCGTACCGTGACGAAGGTGGCCCCCGTGACCGCTCCACCTCCCGACGACGTGCGTGACGTCGACCCCGCCGACGGTAGCCATCGCGCTCGCCGGGGAGTGGTCGGGGCGCTCGTGCTGGCGACGGTGGTGGTCGTCATCGCTCGGCTCTGGGGCCAGCACGTCGAGTGGGTCCTCAGCGAGGGCCGCGCCAACATCGGCGCCGCCCCCTTCTTCGGCCGATGGAACGTCGAGTGGCGGTGGTGGACCCTGGCTGCGGTCGCCGTGGGCGTCGCCGGTGTCCGGTGGGGGCCTCGCTTCGCGGCGACGTGGTCGTGGGGCAGGGTGCTCATCGGTGCGTGGGCGCTGCACGCCGCCTGGGCCGTGTCGCTCGCCGCCAGCGTCGGGCTGCACCGCCTGGCCCGCCCCCTGGTCACCCGCTTCGAGTACTTCGTCGCCATCGACCAGGTCGACGAGGCGGGCGGCGTGCTCGATTACCTGTCGACCTACGTCGAGACCCTCCCCGAGGCCCCGCTCCACGTCACGTCGCACCCTCCGGGGATGGTCCTCTTCTACTGGCTCCTCGACCGGATCGGGCTGTCGGGACCGGGATGGGCCGCCGTGGCCGTGCTCGGTCTCGGCACCTCGACGGTCGTCGCGGTGCTCGTCGCGCTGCGGGCCACCGCCGGCGAGGCCCTGGCCCGACGCGCCGCGCCGATCGTCGCGCTGACGCCGTCGGTCATCTGGGTGGCATCGTCGGCCGACGCGGTCTTCGCCGCCGTCGCCGCCTGGGGCGCTGCGCTCATCGTGCTCGCCGCGCATCGCGAGCGATCGTGGCGTGTCGCCGCCGCCGGTGGTGGCGTGCTCTGCCTCGGGCTGTTCTTCTCCTACGGCATCACGCTGATGCTCCTGCTGCCCGCCGCGGTCGTCGTGGTTCGGCGGCGTTGGGACGTCGCCGCCGTCGCCTCCGGCGCCGCGCTTGCGGTGACGGCGCTCTTCACCGTCGCCGGCTTCTGGTGGTTCGAGGGCCTCTGGGAGACGCACGAGTTCTACCGGCAGAGCTCGGCGGAGTTCCGTCCCTACACCTACTCGCTCGTCGGCAACGCCGGCGTCCTCGTCCTGTCGCTCGGCACCGCCGGTGTGGCCGGTCTCGGCGCGCTCGCAGCGACCCGTCGTCGGCACCCGGGGCTCGGTCTGCTGGTGGCCCCGGTCGCCGCCGCGGTGATCGGCGCGGCGCTGTCCGGGCTCTCCACCGCGGAGACCGAGCGGATCTGGCTGCCGTTCGTCCCGTGGCTGGCCGTGGCCGGCGCCGCCCTCCCTCCACGATCCGTCCGCCCCCTCCTCGCCGGCTCGGTCATCATCGGTGTCGTGCTGCAGACCTGGCTCCGGACCCCCTGGTGAGCGCGGTGAGGCGAGCGAGGCGCGACTCGTGAAGGTCCTCGTGACCGGCGGCGTCGGGTTCATCGGTTCCCACGTCGTCGATCTCCTCGCTGCGAGGGGCGACGAGGTCGTCGTCGTCGATCGGCGCGACCCGCACCCCGATGACCGACACCCCGACGCCACCTACGTCCGGGCCGACGTGCGCGATGTCGACTCGTGGACCGCACCGATCCGCGGCGTCGACGCCGTCTGCCACCAGGCGGCTCGGGTCGGGCTGGGTGTCGACCTGGGTGACGTCGTCGACTACGTCGGCGACAACGACCTCGGCACGGCGACGGCGTTGCTGGCGATGCATCGGGCCGGGTTCGCCGGCCGCTTCGTCCTGGCGTCGTCGATGGTGGTCTACGGCGAGGGCGCCTATCGGTGCCCCGTGCACGGATCGGTGCGTCCCGCGCCGCGACGCATCTCCGATCTCGAGGCCGGGGAGTACGAGCCCCCGTGCCCGATCTGTGGCGCCCCGCTCGAACCCGGTCTCGTCGACGAGGACGCGCCGCTGGATCCCCGCAACGTCTACGCCGCCACGAAGCTGCACGGCGAGCACCTCGCCAACGCATGGGCCCGAGAGAGCGGGGGTTCGGTGATGTCGCTGCGCTACCACAACGTGTACGGCCCACGCATGCCCCGCGACACGCCCTACGCCGGGGTGGCCTCGATCTTCCGGTCGGCGTTCGCGGCAGGTCGCCCGGTCCAGGTCTTCGAGGACGGCGGACAGCGGCGCGACTTCGTCCACGTGTCCGACGTCGCGGCCGCCAACCTGGCCGCGCTCGACGCCGATGCGGCCGAGGCGGGCGCCTACAACGTCGCCTCGGGTCGTCCGGCGACCATCCTCCGGATGGCCGAGGCGTTGGCGGAGGCGAGCGGTGGTGGCGAGGTGCGAGTGGTGGGCGGCTATCGCCTCGGCGACGTGCGCCACGTCGTGGCCTCGCCCGCGCGGGCGGCCGAGCGGCTCGGCTTCCACGCCCGGGTCGGTCTGGTCGACGGCATGGCGGAGTTCGCGACGGCCCCACTCCGCGACGCCCCGTGACCCGGCGGACCCGGTCCGGTGCGGGTCGGCGTCAGGCGCCCATGCGGCCGGTCTCGTAGGCCCACATCGCGATCTCGACCCGGTTCCTGGCGCCGAGCTTGGTCATGAGGCTGGCCAGGTGGGTCTTGGCCGTGCTGAGGCTGATGTGGAGCTCGTCGGCGATCTCGGCGTTGGTGCGCCCGCGGGCGACGGTCACCAGCACCTCTTCCTCCCGCTCGGTGAGGGGCTCGATCGGCTGGGCGGGAGGCGTCGCAGCGCCCGGCCGAGCGAAGGCCTCGAGCAGGCGGGCGGTGATGCTCGGCGCGATCAACGCCTCGCCGTCGGCTGCGGCGTGGATCGCCTGCACGAGGAGCTCGGGCCCGGCGTCCTTGAGCAGGAAGCCCCGGGCTCCGGCCTTCAGCGCTCCGTGGACGTAGTCGTCGAGGTCGAAGGTGGTGATCACCACGACGGCCATGGGAGCGTCGACCTCGGGTCCGGCGAGTTGTCGGGTCGCCTCGATCCCGTCGATGCCCGGCATGCGGATGTCGAACAGGCAGACATCGGGTCGGTGACGTCGGGCGAGCTCGACGGCCGCTCTCCCGTCGCCGGCCTCCGCGACGACCTCGATGCCGTCCTGGGCGTCGAGGATCATCGTCAGACCGGCCCGCACGAGCTGTTGGTCGTCGGCGACCAGGACCCGGATCGTCATCGCGGCACCGTCTCGCGGGGCAGCACGGCCGAGACGATCCATCCCCCGCCGGGTCGTGGTCCGGCGTCGAACGTGCCGCCCAGGAGCTTCGCCCGCTCGGCCATGCCGACGAGGCCGTACCCGCCGCCGTTCGGGCCGTCGAAGCCGGTCGACGCGCCGTCATCGGACACGGTCAACCGGATGACGTGGCGCAGCCCGTTGACGTGCACGTCGATGCGCGAGGCGTCGCGGGCGTGCCGGATCGCGTTGGTGATCGACTCCTGGGCGAGTCGGTAGATCCCGGCGTCGAGCGACGGGCGCAACTGGTCGAGGTCTCCCGCGAGCTCGACGGTCACGTCCGCCCGGGAGGTGGTGGTCTGCGCCAGTCGTTCGATCGCGGCGACGCCGAGCTGCGGAGCGAGCTCCGGGTCATCGTCGTTGCGCAGGGCGCTGACCATCGAGCGCATCTCGGCGAGGGTGCGCGAGGCCTCCTCCTCGATGGTGCCGAGCACGTCGATGGCCGCGTCGGGCCGGGTGGCTGCGACCGTCCGGCCGGCCTGGGCCTGGATCGCGATGGCCGACACGTGGTGGGCGACGGTGTCGTGCAGTTCGCGAGCCAACTGGGCTCGCTCCCGGAACCTGACCTCGTCGAGCTCGCGCTCGCGCGATCTGCTCTCGAGGCGCACGATCGCACCGAGCGCGGCGGGGAACATCAGGAACACGGCGCCGCCGATCGCGTCGCCGAGCCCTGGGTACTGGAACACGATGTCGGCCAACCAGGCGAGGTCGACCACCAGCAGCCCGAGCAGGGCGTCGCGACCCGAGGCCCAGCGCGTGAGGGCGTAGGGCAGGAGCAGGAAGAAGGCCATCGAGTAGAGCTCGATCTGCTCGCGGCCGACGAGCCCCATGACCACGTCGCCGATCGTCACGAAGCCGAACGCGACGACGATGGCTGCGAGCGGGCGCGTCCGCCGGAACAGCACGGTCGTGCTCGCGAGCAGGGTGAAGGCGAACGACACCCAGCGGTTGGGGACGTCCTCGCGGAAGGTCACCTCGAGCACGGCGGCGAGGAGGATCGCCACGAGCAGCACCCGGTCGCGTCGGACCCGGCGCGGCGGGTCGGCGACGGCCGGTTCGGCCAGCGCGGTCCGCAGACGGGCCCTCATCACCTGACCCAACGTAGGTGACGGCGCCGCCGGGCGACATCGGCCGAAAGGACGGCTCGGGGCTCGGCGGATCGGCCGGGCCAGGTCCGACCGGACCGCCGATGCCGCTCCGGCCGGGCCCGTCGCACGATGCTCCCATGACCAACGCGCTGTACCGAACGGGCCGATACGCGGCCCGACGTCCCTGGATCGTGATCGCCTCGTGGGTGGCCGTCGCCGTCGTCGTCATCTCGGCCTCCTCGGCATTCGGTCGTGAGCTGGAGGACTCGTTCTCCGCTCCCGGCCTCGATTCGCAGGTGGCCGTCGATCTCCTCTCCGAGGCCGGCTCCGAGCGGGCCGGACTGACCGCTCGCGTGGTCGCCACGCCCGAGGAGGAGGGTGTGACGTTCTTCGAGTCGGCCGAGGCCCGCGCCGCGCTCGCCGACGTCCAGGCCGCCGTGTCGTCGTTGACCAACGTCATCGGTTCGAACGATCCGAGTGGCGAGCTTGCCTCGGGCACCGACGTCGCCGTGGCCGGTGGATCGGTCTCGCCCGATGGTCGGGTGGCGCTCGTGAGCCTCCAGTACCCCGTCATGGAGGACCTCAGCCGGGACGACCTGGAGGAGCTGAAGGACGCCGTCGAGCTGGCCCGCGACGGCTCGCCGTTGCAGATCGAGGCCGGCGGTGACCTCTTCTTCTCCTTCGAGGAACCCGAGACGACCGCCGGCGAGATGATCGGCATCGCCGCCGCCGTGGTCATCCTGCTCGTGGCCTTCGGCTCGCTCATCGCGATGGGCCTCCCCATCGGCATGGCCCTCTTCGGCCTCGCGCTCGGCATCAGCTCGATGTCGTTGCTGACCTACGTCATCGAGATCCCGTCGTGGGCGCCGCAGATCGGGAGCATGGTCGGCCTCGGCGTCGGCATCGACTACGCGCTGTTCCTCGTCACCCGCCATCGCGAGTTCCTCGGTCGGGGACTCACCGTCGAGGAGTCGGCCGGTCGGGCCGTCGCCACGGCCGGCCAGGCGGTCATCTTCGCCGGTGGCACCGTCGTGATCGCGATCCTCGGCCTCGCCGCTGCCGGTGTGCCGTTCATGACCGCAGCCGGTGTCTCGACGTCGTTGATCGTGCTCATCATGGTCGTCGCGTCGGTGACGCTCCTCCCGGCGTTCCTCGGGCTCGCCGGCCACTGGATCAACCGGCTCGGGATCCATCGCCGCAACCATGTGAGCTCGGAGGTCGGGGCCGGGTGGGAGCGCTGGGGCCGACACGTCTCCCGCCACGCGTGGCCCTACGCCATCGGTGTCACGGTGTTGCTCGTCGGGCTCACGGCGCCGGTGCTGGTGCTCGAGCTGGGCTTCCCCGACGAGGGAACCCAGCCCGAGTCCCGCACGGAACGACGGGCCTATGACCTCGTCGCCGACGGGTTCGGTCCCGGCATCAACGGGCCGCTGGTGATCGCCGTCGACCTCGAAGGCGATACGTCGGTCGTCGACCCGCTCGCCGCTGCGGTCGGTGCCGACGAAGGTGTCGCCGGGGTCGCCCCGCCGCAGATCGACGCGGCCGCCGGCGTCGCCACGCTCGTCGCGTACCCCACGACGTCGCCGCAGGACGACGCCACCTTCGAGACCGTCGAACGTCTCCGCTCCGAGGTCTTCCCCGAGGTGCTCGTCGGCTCTGATGCCAGTGCTCACGTGGGTGGCTCGACCGCCAACTTCGGTGACGTCGCCAACCGGGTGAACGACCGCCTGCCGGTGTTCATCGCCGCCGTGATCCTGCTGTCGTTCGTCCTGTTGACGCTGGTCTTCCGCTCGATCCTCGTGCCGCTCAAGGCCGCGTTGCTGAACCTGCTCAGCATCGGTGCGGCCTACGGCGTGCTGGTCATGGTCTTCCAGTGGGGTTGGGGCAAGGGCCTGATCGGGCTCGAGTCGACCGTGCCGATCGTCTCGTTCATCCCGATGTTCATGTTCGCCATCCTCTTCGGGCTGTCGATGGACTACGAGGTCTTCCTGCTCTCGCGGGTGCGGGAGGAGTACGTCGCCACCGGCGACAACGACGTCTCGGTCATCCGCGGCCTCAGCAGCACGGCCCGCGTCATCACGTCGGCCGCGCTGATCATGATCTCGGTCTTCGGGGGCTTCGTCCTCGGCGACGATCCGATCACGAAGATGTTCGGGCTGGGTCTCGCGGTGGCGATCCTCGTCGACGCCACGATCGTCCGGGTCGTGCTCGTGCCCGCCACGATGACGCTGATGGGCGACGCGAACTGGTGGTTGCCCCGCTGGCTCGACCGGATCCTGCCCACCGTCGACATCGACGGTGAGACCGGCCTGCCCGAACCCGAGCTCGAGGCCGATCTCGAGCCCGAGCTCGCCGGCGTGCGATGACCCGCCGGCCGCTCGCGGTCACCTGGCGGCGGGCGGAGCGCGGAGCGCGTCGAGCAGCTCGGGTCGGAACTGCTCGAGGTAGAGCCGGTGGTAGAAGCCGCGAGCGGCCATGAGCTCGTCGTGGGGGCCGATCTCCTGGATGCGTCCCGCGTCGAGGACGATGATCTGGTCGGCATCTCGGATCGTCGACAGCCGGTGCGCGATGACGAAGCTCGTGCGATCGGCGAGCAAGGCGTCGAGCGCCTCCTGGATCCGCCGCTCGGTCCGGGTGTCGACGCTCGACGTCGCCTCGTCGAGCACGAGCACGTCGGGGTCGGACACGATGGCCCGGGCGATCGTGAGCAGCTGACGCTGGCCCTGCGAGAGGTTCTCACCCCGCTCGAGGACGGTGTCGTAGCCGTCGGGCAGGCGTTGGATGAACTCGTGGGCGTTGGCCTGCTTGGCCGCGGCGACGCACTCGTCGCGCGTGGCTCCTTCTCGGCCGTACTGGAGGTTGTACATGACGGTCTCGGTGAACAGGAACGGCACCTGGAGCACGACGCCACATCGGTGCCGGAGGTCGTCGAGCCGGATCTCGGTGATGTCGACCCCGTCGATCGTGATGGTGCCCGAGTCGATGTCGTAGAAGCGGGTGAGCAGGTTGATGATCGTCGACTTCCCTGCGCCGGTCGGGCCGACGAGCCCGATCGTCTGACCCGCCGGCACGTGGAAGGTGTTGTCGAAGAGGATCTGCTTGTCCGGGGTGTAGCTGAAGTCGACGTGGGCGAACTCGACCTCGCCCTCGGCCGTCGCCATCGGTCGGGCGTCGTCGGCGTCGACGATGTCGGGCTCGGCGTCGAGCACCTCGAACACCCGTCGCCCGCCCGCGACGGCGGAACCGACCTGGCTGACCACCTGGGACAGCTGCATCATCTGGCCACCGAACTGTTGGCCGTAGCCGACGAATGACACGACCTCGCCGACGGTGATCGACCCGTTGACCGCCCGGACGCCACCGATGAGCGCGATCAGCGCGATGTCGAGGTTGTTCACCAGCCGCACCGCCGGCTGCATCAGGTACGACAGGAACTGCGAGCTCCGATCGACCTTGCGGGCCTCCTCCGACAGCGCCCGCACGTGGGTGGCGCTCCCGGCCTGTCGGGCGAAGGCCTGCACCGTCTTCTGGCCCTGGACGACCTCCTCGACGTAGCCGTTGAGCTCGCCGACGTTCTGCTGGAAGGAGGAGAAGTCGGCCTGGACCCGCCGTCCGAGGACGCCGATCACGACCACCGCCATCGGCACGATGAGCAACACGACGCCGGTCATCAACGGGTCGAGCGCGAACATGATCACGAGCATCGTGGAGAGCGTCATCGTGGCCGCGATCATCCGGGCGATGGCCGCCGAGAAGAACTGGTTGATCGCCTCGATGTCGGAGGTGATCCGGGCGTCGAGGTCGCCGGCGCTCTGCGAGTCGTAGTACCGCAGCGAGAGCGTCTGCATGCTCTCGAACAGGTCGTTGCGGAGGTCCTCCATCGCCCGCTGGGCGAGCACCGCGAGCTCGCGGTTCGACACGAAGCTGAAGAGCGCCGACAGCACGGCGAGCCCGACGATGGTCGCGGCGCTGCGGCCGACGCCGGACGAGTCACCGGCAGCGAGGTCGTCGACGGCAGCGCCGAAGACCACCGGTTGGAACGACATGATGACCGAGCCGGCGATCAGCATGACCATGGCGAAGCCGAGCCGCAGCCGTTGCCGGGCGAAGTAGCCGAAGAGACGGACGAGCGTGCCGCGTCGCCGGGTGTTCATCGGTGCTCCAGGAGGTCGACGACCTCGTCGCGTCGCCGGGTGTTCATCGGTGCTCCAGGAGGTCGACGACCTCGTCGATCGAACCGAGCTGGGACTCGACGATCTCGGCGTAGGCGGCCGACGAGGCCATGAGCTCGGCGTGCGTGCCGATCGCGTCGACCCTCCCGTCGTCGAGCAGGACGATCTTGTCGGCGCCGATCGCCGTCGAGATCCGCTGGGCGACGATCACGACCGTGCGACCGGCGAGCTCGTCACGCAGCCGCCGTTGGATCCGCGCCTCGGTCGCGACATCGACCGCTGACGTCGTGTCGTCGAGCAGGAGGATCCGTGGGTCGACGTTGATCGCCCGAGCGAGGCTGAGTCGCTGTCGTTGACCGCCGGACAGGTTGTTGCCCTGCTCGGCGAGCATCGAGTCGTACCCGGCCACCTGCGAGCTGATGAACTCGTGGGCGTCGGCGATCTCGGCCGCCCGCTGGACCTCCTCGAACGAGCTGTCCACGTTGCCGTAGCGCAGGTTCTCGATGATCGAGCCGGCGAAGAGCTGCGCCTGCTGCGGGGCGATCCCGATCTGTTGTCGGAGCGCGTCGAGATCGAGTTCGCGGACGTCGTGCCCGTCGATCAGCACCGCGCCCTCGGTCACGTCGTAGAAGCGCGGGATCAGGTTGATGAGCGAGGTCTTGCCCGAGCCGGTCTGACCGAGGATCGCGACGGTCTCGCCCGGTTCGATCGTGAAGCTGAGGTTCGCGAGCACGGGCAGCGAGCCGGGTCGGCCGTCGTCGTCGAGGTAGGACATCGAGACGTCGCGGAACTCGATCCGTCCGGAGATCGGACCGGGATCGGTCGCTTTGTCGGGTTGCGTCACGTCGGGCTCGGTCTCGAAGACCTCGATCGCCCGCTCGAGCGACGCCTGGAACTTGCTCAGCTCGGGCAACACGAAGGCGACGATCATGATCGGGATCATCGCCGTGAGCAAGTAGTTGAAGAAGGTGGTGAGCTCGCCTGGCGTGACCGCATCGGGATCGGCGGCGACGACGCCGTCGGCGATGTCGGGGCCCACGACGACCACCGCCAGTCCGACGGCCCCGTAGAGCAACCCGAAGAGCACCGGCTGGAAGGACGCCACCCGGAACGCCGGGCGCAGCTGCGCGTCGTAGAGGTCGTGGTTGCGCTCGCGGAAGCGCTCGGTCTCGAGCTCGTCGCGGTTGAAGGCCTTGACCACCCGGATGCCGGCGATGTTCTCGCGGAACACGACGTTCAACCGGTCCAGTCGTCGCTGCGCCGCGGCGTAGAGCGGCCCGAGCGCGGGAGCGACGGCGAGCACGAACGCCGCCGTGACCAGGACGACGGCGCCCATCACCCACAGGAGCTCGGGGGTCTGCCACCAGACCAGCGCGACGGCGCCGAGCAGCAGCCAGGGCGCCTGGAAGAGCATGAACATCGTCATCATGAACGAGGTCCGCATGATGTTGACGTCGCTGGTCATGCGGACGAGGAGCCCGCCGGACGACAACCGATCGATGTTGCCGTAGCTGAGGGTGGTGATCTTGTCGTAGAGGTGCGTGCGGATCGCGTGGGCGAAGTTCGTCGCCGTCGCGGCCGAGAGGTAGGCGACGCCGCCGGCGACGGCCAGGTTGGCGACCGACCAGCAGATCATGGCGAACGCCGTCCGCGAGATCGAGCCCAGATCCTCGGCGAGGATGCCCTCGTCGATGATGTCCTGGATCAGGAGGGGAACGACGAGCTGAGCGATCACCATCATGACCACGCCGACCTGCGCGACCACGAAGTTCCGCTGTTGGGATCGAGGCATGATCCCGACGACGCGCAAGAACGCGGCGATGCCGCTCACGAGGCCTTCCTCCGCTGATGTTGAAGCGTCAAGCACTCCATCGGGCAGACCGTAGTCGCACTCCGCTCCGCGCACCACGGTCGATCGGATCGGGGCGCTGCGAGCCCGTCCCAGGGTCGTCGGACCTCGTAGGTTGCGAACCGTGGAGATCGACATCCTGTTCGACCCCTTCGGCGGCCGCTGGGACGACCTGGGCGAGGCGGCAGCGTTGGCCGAGCGCGAGGGCTTCGGGGCCGTGTGGCTCTACGACCACCTCGCCGGGTCGGTGCACCGCTCGTCCCACGTGCTCGAGTGCTGGACCACGCTCACGGCGATCGCCGCGACCGTCCCCCGCCTCGGCGTCGGCTCGCTGGTGCTCAACGCCGCCAACCGCGACCCGGCCACCCTCGCCGTCGCCGCGGCGACGTTCCAGGAGGTGAGCGGAGGTCGCCTCCTGCTGGGCATCGGTGCCGGCGGTGGGACGGGCACGCCCTACGCCGCCGAACAGGTCGCGCTCGGCCGCCCGGTGCCAGGGGATGCGACGCGCCGACGCCTCGTCGAGGACGCGGTCGCGACGTTCCGACGGGTGTGGTCCGGCACGGTCGAGGGCACGGCCGGGTACCTGGTCCCCGTGCCCACCCCACCGGTCATCGTCGGCGGGTTCGGACCGCGGATGGCCGAGCTCGCCGGACGGATCGGCGACGGCCTCAACGCGCCCGGCGGCCCTCGGCTCGGGCAGCTCGTCGACGTCGCCCGCGAAGCGCACACCGCGGCCGGCCACGACCCCGAGCGGTTCGTCGTCACCACCTCGGCGAGCCCCGGGTCGGTGGGATCACGACGTCACGAGGAGATCGGTGTCGACCGCGTCATCCTGATGGCCGGCCCGCCCTACGTCGCGTCCGTCCGTCGCCTCGCCGCTGCGATCAGCTGACCGGTCCTGGTCCGGGCCGCCAGTCGGCCGGCAGCTCCTCGATCACCGGCCGGTCCGAGGCGAGCAGCGACAGGGCCGACCGCACCACCGACCGTTGCCGCTCGATGTCACCGGGCGCGCCGAGCGGTCGGCCCATGGGGTGCCTCGTGATGACGGCACGTGCGACGCCCATCAGCTCGGGGATGTGGCCGAACGACCGGACGTAGACGCCGACGGTGGGGATGCCGATGGACTCGATGGCCCGTTGGACGTGTCCCACGGACACGTGGCACACCGGTCACACGGGGACCAGGAGGACGGCGTCGACCGCGTCGTCACGCAACCGCTCGGCCCACGCCGGAGCGACGTCACGGCGCAACCGCACCTGTGAGGTGGCACCGACGAAGGAGTAGGCCGTCTCGGCGACCTGGCCGATCTCACCCTCCTCGGCCAGCGAGCGGAGATGGCCGAGCGGGAGCGCCACCTGGTGATCGCGGGTCGCCGCGGCGACCGGGTACCCGCCGTGGCGGACCCGGAGCCGCTCGGCGGGGGTGTCCACCGGGATCGCCGAGAGCGACGGCGCCTCCCGGAGGAACTCGCCGATGCGCTCCTCGGCCTCGGCCTGGGTCATGTCGACCACGCCGAGGGGTTCCGGGTCGTCGCCGTCGACGAAGTGGCCGCTCGAGGTGACGAGACCGATGCGAGCCTCCGACAAGGGTCGGTCGAGCGAGGCGAGCGGCGTGTCGTCGTGGCGGTGGGGGAAGTCGGCCGGGTCGCCGAGGTGGCCTCGGTAGGCCTGCACCTGCCAGCGCTGGAGCGCATCGACGACGCCGCCGGGGTCGCCGTGGTCGATCGTCGCCGATGCCGCGGCGAGCAGCTCCTCGAGGAAGTCGCCGAACTCGCCGTCGGAGAGGTCCTTCAGGAACTTCACGTCGAGGTTGCTGCGACTGCCGTAGAAGAACGACCTCCGCAGCTCCTCGATCGTCTCGGCGGCGTCATCGGGTCCGGTCACGCCGTCGATCCTCGCACGTCCCTCGACCGGGACGGCACTAGCGTCTGGGCCGTGGCCACGTGGACCTGCGACGACTGCGGTCGGACGTTCGGTGCCAAGGGTCGCGGCCACATGTGCTCGCCCGGGGTCTCGCTCGACGACTTCCTGGCCTCTGGGGGTCCGTGGCTCGAACCGGTCTTCCACGCCGTCCACGCCCATCTCGAGACCCTCGACGGCGAGCTCGTCGTCGACCCGCTCGACGGGCTCGTGCAGTTCAAGAACGGCCCGGTCTTCGCCTCGATCCGCAGCATGAAGAAGTGGGCGGCGCTCGGCTTCTCGCTCGGACACGACGCCGGGTCGTCGCGCGTCTCCCGCAAGGTGATCGAGCACCACGGTCGCTACCACCACGTCATGAACGTGACGTCGGCCGACGAGATCGACGACGAGGTGCGCGAGTGGCTCACCGAGGCGTTCCACCTCCGTGACGTCGGTCGGCGGTCGGCCGACCCGATGATCCCCGACGACGTCGAGATCGACATCGTCTGAGGAGGGGAGGGGAGCGACGTGGAGGTGACCGAGGCCGAGCTGCGCGAGGAGGTCCGCGCGTGGTTCGATGCCGCCTGGGACCCCGACCTCTCGTTGCTCGTCTGGCGTCGGCGTCTCGTCGAGGCCGGGTGGGCGGTGCCCTCGTGGGAGCCACGCTGGTCCGGCCGGGGCCTCCCGGCGTGGAGCGATCGCGTCGCGCACCGGACCATCCGCGAGGCCGGCGGGGTCGCCGTCCCCCTCGG
>JBCCTY010000090.1:0-13946 GCA_039197885.1 Actinomycetota bacterium
GGCTTCGACGACGAGGTGCCGGGCTTCTTCTGGCTGGCCGGTCAGGGCGGTACCGGCATCCAGACCGCGCCGGCCGCCGGACGGCTGGCGGGGGCCCTGATCACCGACGGCGCCGTGCCCGACGACCTCGTGGCGCTCGGCTTCGGCGCCGACGCGGTGGCGCCGTCACGGTCCGACCTGCGCCGCGAGCCGGCCGAGGGCACGTCACCGACCGCGCACTGAGCTACGACTCGCCCGCCATCAGCTTCTCGGCGTAGTCGTCCATCGTGATGATCCCGCCCTCGGCCTCGGCCCGACCCTGGTCGTCGGGTCGGAGCACGTCCTGGACGGCGTCGATCCGCTTCCACGCCGGGTAGGGCTGCTCGCCGTGCTCGTCGGGGACGTAGGGCGAGGCCTCGATCCGCTCGTGCTTGTGGATCATCCGGGCGCAGTTCACGAAGGTCGTGTCGACGGTGGCCCGAACGATCATCGTCGCTCCCGGGAACGACCCCATCTCGGGGTCGTCCGACGACACCGTCGCGGTCGCCTGGACCCGGAACCGGTTGGGCGTCTCGAAGTCGATGAAGAGCATCCCGATCTTGCCGGTGTCGGTGATGTTGCCCATCGAGAGGAACATGCCGTTGCCGTCGTAGCAGGGGAACACGAGCGTCTTCGAGTCGAGCACCTTGACGACGCCGACCGGACCACCCTTGTACGACACGGTCGGCTCGCCCCGCTCGTTGACGGTGGAGAGGAAGAAGAAGTCGCGGCTCTCGATGAACGGGATCTGCTCCTCGGGGATCTCGTCGGCGAAGATCGCCAGGGTGAGGCGGTCGGCGAGGTCGACGGTCTGCTGATCGGCCTGCACCGCCCGCTGGGCGTCGGTGTAGAACTCGGTGCCGGTCACGACGACACCTCGACCGGCTCCGGCTCGGACAGGTCGATCGGCGCACCCTCGTGCTGACCGTCGATGGTCACCGCACGAGGCCGCTCCGAGCGGTTGAGCAGGAGCTGGGTGACGTCGGGTCGGCTGTAGTGCCCGGTCGGATCGGCGGCCGACTTGGCGATGGCCTGGAGCGCCGGGTCGCAGACGGCGTAGAGGATGCCCTCCTCGTTCTCCGGCAGCGGCTCGGCGAGCAGCGAGCCCTCCGGGCCGTAGATCCGGGTGAAGCCGCCCCCCTCGAGCAGCATCTGCTCCTTGGCCGGCGTGTCGCAGAAGAGCTCGCGACCGGCGGGACCGATGACGGCGCTGGGCGCGAGGACGAACACCTGGCCCTCGACGGCGTACATCATGCTGGCGGCGTTGTTCACCTCGTGACCGAGCGCGTTGGCCGCCCCTCGGTAGAGCGAGAACGCCGGCCAGGCGGCGCAGTGGATGTCCTCACCCAGGCTGAACATGGCGTACTTGGTGAGTGGCTGGATGTGCTCCCAGCAACACAGCGAACCGACGTTGCCGTACTCCATCTCGACGACGTCGAGGTCGGAGCCGTCGCCCTCGCCGAAGACCGAGCGCTCGACGTGGGTGGGCTTCAGCTTGCGGCGGGCCTTGAGGAGTCGGCCGTCGGTGCCGAAGGTGGCCTGACCCATGTAGAGGCTGCCGCCGTCACGCTCGGAGTAGCCCAGCGACACCGCGATCGAGTGCTCGGCCGCCGCGGCGCCGATGCGGGCGAGCTGGGGACCGTCGACGGTCGGTGAGTTCGCCCAGTACGCCGGCACGTGGGCCATCCCGGCGGCCGGGCTGTCCAGCCAGATCTGCCAGGGGTAGCCGGGGATGAAGGTCTCGGGAAAGGCGATCAGCTCGGCGCCGTTGCCGGCCGCCTCCGCCATGAGGCTGATGACCTTGTCGGTGGTGGCGTCCATGTCGAACCAGACCGGTTCGGACTGCACCGCCGCCACCTTCACCGCACGTTCGAGCATCGTCCTGCCTCCCTGGATGGTCCCGCGCCGAGCACAGCACACGGCGCGGCCGAGGACTAGGACAGGGGCGACGGGCTCCTTGACGCCGTGCGCAGCTCCGACGGAGAGCACCCGTATCGGGCCCGGAACACCCGGGAGAAGTGGGCGGGGTCGGGGAGGCCGACCGACGCAGCGATGACCCCGATCGGGCGGTCGGCGGCGAGCGGATCGAGCAGGGCGGCACGAGCCCGGGCGAGGCGGGTGTGTCGGATGCGCTCGCTGAGGTGGAGCTCGTCGTCCTCGAAGAGCTTCTGCAACGAGCGGGTGGAGCGGTGCATCGCCGCCGCGACGGAGCCGACCGAGAGGCGCGGGTCGTGGAGGTGCGCGTCGATGTGGTCCAACACGCGTCTGCGCTCGGCGGACGCCGCCGCGTCGGCAGCGCTCCGGCGACCGGTCACCTCGGCGAGCGCTGCCGCGAGGCAGTCGAGCGCCTGGGTGCCGAGGCGCGCGATCGCGTCGTCGGGAACGCCGTCGCCGTGCTCGACCAGCGAGCGGACGAAGCCCGAGGCCACCGCACCCAGGCCCTGGTCGGCGCCGCACACCCGGGCGGTGGTGTCGTCGAGCACGATCCCGCGAGCCAGGAGCTCCGCACGGGGGAACTGCACGACGAGCTGCTCGAAGTCCTCGTCGAAGGTGAGCTCGTAGGGTCGGGTGGCGTCGTAGAGCGCGAACCGACCGGGCGCAAGCTCGGCGGTCCGGCCGTCCTGGCTGATCCGACCCCGTCCGCGGAGCTGGATGCTGACGAGGCAATCCTCGTGCGGGTCACCGGCCGAGTGCTCGACGACCTGGGGCGAGGAGACGACGTTGGAGAGGCGCAGGTCGTCCCATCGCCGCACTCGGACCGTGCCGGTGAGGGGCCGATCGGTCGGTGCCTCGACGCCCAGCGGGACGTAGACGGCGCAGACCACCTCGCGCCAGTAGGCGAAACGCTCGGCCGGCGCGACGTCGTCGGTGCTGAGCAGGCTCGACGACCGCACGACCATGCTCCACCGTAGGCCAGGGGCCGCATGGCCGCTGACGGGTCAGCACGTACGGCATGGCGGACGCCGACGAGGTCAGGTGTGCACCACGGTCCGCGGGCCTCGGCCCTTCGCATCGACGAGCGCCGCGTCGGCGCTGGCGATCAGCTCGCGGACCGATCCACCGGCCGGGCGGTGCGTGGCCCCGACGCTGGCCGGGAGCACGATCCGCCCACCGTCGACCTGGATCGGCATCGTGATCTGCTCGATGGCGCGCCGTGCCACGGCGTCGACCACGGCCGACGACTCCGCTCCGACCAGGATCAGCCCGAACTCGTGGTCACCGAGTCGGACCACCACGTCGCGATGGCGGACCGTGGCGGCGAGTCGCTGGGCGACGACCTCGATCAGCTCGTCGGCGGCCGGACGGCCGTGGTGCTCGATGATCCGCCGGATGCCGCCGATCGCGATGGAGCAGACCCCGAGCGCCTCTCCCTCGACGTGGAGGTCCTGGACGGCGCGGCGGTTGGCGACGCCGGTGTCGGGATCCAGGAGTTGGTGGACGCCGAGCTGCTCGACCCGTCGTTCCAGACCCCTCGTGAGCTGGTGGGCTCGGAACCCGAGCACCGCGAGCGCGACGAGCGCCCACGTCGCGGGGAGGTCTGCGCCCACGACGAGTGCCGGAGCGGCGGCGGCGATGGGCAGCGACGTGAGCCAGCGGTCGGCACGACGGGTCGGTGCGTCGGCGTCACCGGTCGCCGTGGACAGCTCGGGTCGACCGGTCGCCACCGTCACCACGACGGCGGCAGCGGCGAAGGCGGCGGTGGAGCTCTCGGGTGCCTCGACCAGCAGGCGGGCGGCGAGCACGGCCAGCACGGCTCCCGCTCCGAGCGCGAAGAACGACACCCGCGCCTCCCCGGCCAGTCGCCAACCGTTGGCGGCCAGGTCGGCGATGACGATGGTGGAGAGCATCGCCGCGACCGCCAGGGCCCGGGTCGGCCCCTCGCCGAGCACCGCCCGCTGGTCGAGGACCGGCGTGATGATCCACGTCCACCACGCGGGCGCCGTGGCGACGAGGACCCAGATCGCGTCGAGCGCCGCCCGGGCCGAGGTCTGGCGCGACCACGAGCCACCCCGCATGGCGAGGCTCGCGGCCCAGGCGCCGAAGGCGACGAGGACGACGAGCGAGATGCCGGCCGTGCTCAGCGCCCGCACGGGGAGCGCGAGGCTCACGCCGGCGGCGATCAGCCCGGTGGCGAACACGAGCGACCAGGTGAGGCGGTCGCGTCCCGTGGAACGGAGGGCGGCACGGGCCAGTGCGCCGAGCGCGAGGGCGCCGACCACCAGGAGGCTCCCCGCGACCGTGCCCTCGCCGCTCACCGACGGGGCGACGGCCGCAGCGACGAGCAGCAACCCGCCCAGGGCGACGAGGAGCTGGTCGGCGGACCGGGGGATCGACATGGAGTCAGGTGTCGTCACCACGTCCCCGAAACCTGAAGACAACTCTCGGTCAGATCTCGGGCCGGAGGTCAGGTGGCCAGGAAGCGCACCACGGCAGAACCGAAGGCGTCGTTGCGGTCGCCGGCCACCATGTGGTGGGCGTCGGCGACATCGACGTACTCGGCGTGGGGGACCAGCTCGAGGAAGACGCGCGCTCCCTCTTCGGAGACGACGTCGCTCATGCGACCGCGGACGAGCAGGGTCGGGATCGTCAGGCCGCGTGCGGCGTCGTCGAGGCGGTGCGGATCGCGCGATCGACGTGGCGTCCGACCCTCGGGGTCGATGAACGCCGGGTCCCAGTGCCAGTACCAGCGGCCGTCCTCACGCTGACGCAGGTTCTTGCGGAGCCCGTCGGTGTTCGTCGGCCGGGGGCGATGGGGCTGGTAGGCGGCCACGGCGTCGGCGGCCTCGTCGAGTGAGGCGAAGCCGGCGGTGCCGCTGCGCATGAACGAGAGGATCTTGCCGACGCCCTCGTCCTCCATCCGAGTGGCGATGTCGACCAGCACGAGTGCCCGCGCCTCGACGTGACGCTCACCGATGGCGAGCAGCGAGATGATCCCGCCCATCGAGGCGCCGACGAGCGCGGGCGCGGCGCCGGCGGCATCGACGGCGAGCTCGGCGCCCACGGCGCGAACGTCGTCGATCATCGGGTCGTGGCTGTAGTCGCCGTCCGGTGCCCAGTCGCTGTCGCCGTGGCCCCGCTGATCGAGGGACACGACGTGGCACCCGGCGTCGGCGAGCGTCGCCGCCGTGCCACCCCATGCGTGGCGCGTCTGACCGCCGCCGTGGAGGAGGAGCACCGGCGGCGCGCCCCGCTCGCCGTACTCGTCGCCGACGAGCGTCAGCCCGCTCGGCGTGGCGAACTCCCGTCGGTTGGCCCCCATGTGACTCCCCCTGGCCCTCGGGCTCTCGGCAACCCCGGGCGAGCGCTCGGCCCGCGAACCGATCACCCTATGGACCGGCGTCGACGGTGACCGCATCCGCGTCGGACGCCTACGGTCGGTCCGGATCGGGACGAGAGGACGCAGATGCCGCTGCACGACGACGTGGCCGAGGTGCTGCGAGTGGTGAACGCCGCTGGCGCACCGGCACTCGGTGACGGGACCCCGGCGCAGGCGCGTGCCAACTACGACGCCGCACCGAAGCCGACGCCCGATCGGGTGGTGCGGGTGGAGGACGTCATGGTCCCCGGACCCGCCGGCGACATCGGCTGCCGCGTCTATGCGGACTCGACCGACGGCGCGTTGCCCGTGGTGGCGTTCTTCCACGGTGGCGGCTGGGTGCTGTCGAGCGTCGACGGTCACGACAGCCTGGCCCGGAGGATCGCGAAACGCAGCGGGGCGATGGTGGTGTCGGTCGAGTACCGGCTGGCCCCCGAGCACCCCTTCCCGGCACCGCACGACGACTGCTGGGCGGTCACCCGGTGGTTGTCCGAGCATGCTGCGAGCCTCGGCGGCGATTCGTCGCGCCTGGCGGTGGCGGGCGACAGCGCTGGTGGCAACCTCGCCGCCGGCGTTGCGCTCCGGGCCCGTGACGAGGGCGTGCCACTCACCTTCCAGGTGCTCGTCTACCCGTGCATCGACACCGAGCAGACCCGTCCGTCGATGACCGAGAACGCCGCCGGCTACTTCCTGACCGCCACGGACATGGACTGGTTCTGGGGTCACTTCGTCCCGGCCGATCGTCGGGCCGAGCCGTACGCCGTGCCGGCTCGGGCCGACGACCTGCACGGCCTCGCCCCGGCGTTGGTCCAGACCGCCGAGTACGACCCGTTGCGCGACGAAGGCGAGGAGTGGGCAGCTCGCCTGGCCGCGGCCGGGGTCCCGACGCAGGTCACCCGCTACGGCGGGGTCGTCCACGGCTTCGCCAGCCGCTGGCACCAGATGGCCGCGGCCGAGGACGCCCACGACGAGATCGGCCGCGCGCTGCGCACGGCGTTCAGCTCGGACGCTCGACCTTGATCTGATCGCCGGACCGGATCGTCCCGGGTACGGCCACCCTTGCGTTGATGCCCCGCAGGTGGAGCTCCTTGCCGATCTCGGAGTTCACGAACCGGTGAGCGGCGAGACCGAAGCGTCGCGTGAACTTGGCGCAGCCGAGGTGGGGCTGGTCGGTGACCTCGATGACCGCCTCGTCACCGAGGTGGAGCAGGGTGCCCGGTGGGAGGTTGGCAGCGCTGAGGTCGAGGTCGACGTAGAGCTGGTCGCCGGCGAGTGCCCATCGCTCGCGGGACCCGGCGATGAGGTCGACCATCCGCGCGGACATCACGTTGAGCTGCATGTCGGGATGCGACGAGCCGTCATCGGTCCGCCTGCTGCCGCGGTCCTGCCAGCTGTCACCGACGAGGCCGACCTCCGGGTCCAGCTCGCCCGCGTCGAGCACCTCGCGCTCGTCGACGGCTGGCCGGCGGACGATCATCTCGATCCGGCCGGCATCGGTCGGCGCGTCGCGGAGATGGGGGAGTGCGGCGGTCAGCTCGTCCTCGGTGCGGTGCTCCATGCGTCCAGGCTGCCCGACGTGGCACCCGGTGGCGAGGACGTTTCGCCGCTCAGCGCGGCTTCGCCCCGCCGCCGACCCGCAGGGTCTCGCCGCTGACCCAGCTCGCGGCGTCGGACGCGAGGTAGACGCAGGCCGCGCCGATGTCCTCGGGTGTGCCGAGGCGGCCGAGGGGGATGTTCCACTCGTCGAGGAGCTCATCGAGCTGATCCTCGGTCTTGCCGACGGCGGTGAGCATGACCTCGGTCGGGATGGCACCCGGTGCGACGCCGTTCACCCGCACCGACGGGGCGAACTCGGCCGAGAGCGTCTGGGTGAGGGAGTTCACGGCGGCCTTCGCTGCGCCGTAGTGAGCGCTCCCGGGCACGGGGCCGCTTCCCGCTCCGGAGCTGATGTTGATGATGGAGCCCCGCTCCATCCGCTCGAACGCGATGCGGCTGGCGACATAGAGCGATGTCAGGTTGAGGTCGATGGTGCGGTGCCACTCCTCGACCGGGAGCTCCACGGCCGGCATGCGCATCGGCGAGCCCCCGGCGTTGTTGACCCACGTCGTCAGCGTGCCGAACTCCTCGACGGCCCGCTGTGCGAGGGCGTCGAGCGCCTCGTGGTCGGTGACGTCGGTGGGCTGGGCGACGGCCCGCCCTCCTGCCGCCCGGATCGACGCCGCGACCTCCTCGACCTCGTCGACGCGGCGGGCCGCGACGACGACGGCGGCGCCCGCCTGGGCGAACGCTGCGGCGATGCCGGCTCCGATCCCGCGGCCGCCACCCGTGACGACGGCGACCTCGCCGTCCATCCGGAACAGATCCAGCACCGTCATCCGCTCACCCCTCCTGGTCCCGGCGACAACGTAGGCGGTCTACCGTGCTGGCGAACCGAGGAGGCTCCCATGACCACGTTCCACGACCTCACGATGACGTCGATCACCGGTGAGGACGTCGACTTCTCGCAGTACGAGGGGACGGTGAGCCTGATCGTCAACGTCGCGAGCAAGTGAGGCCTCACCCCCCAGTACGCAGGTCTGCGTACGTTGCATCACGACTTCGCCGGGCAGGGCTTCCAGGTCCTGGCCTTCCCGTGCAACCAGTTCGGTGATCAGGAGCCCGGCACCGACGCCGAGATCCTCGAGTTCGCCACCTCGAACTACGACGCCGACTTCCCGATGTTCTCCAAGATCGAGGTCAACGGCGACGGCGCGTGCGAGCTCTATCGCTTCCTCCGGGCCGAGCAACCCGGTGAGGGTGAGACCGACGCCATCACGTGGAACTTCGAGAAGTTCATCGTGGACCGGGCCGGCCAGCCCGTCGCGCGCTTCGGGCCGATGACGACCCCGGAGGAGATCGCCGCGGAGCTCCCGCAGCACCTCTGACGCCCGATCAGTCGATGAGGGCCGCCACGCGCTGCCGCGTGGTGGCCCGGTCGCTGAACCAGTCCGCGTTGATGGCCGTCCACGGCGCCGATGCGGCCGGCACGTCGGCCTCGGGATAGATCGCGCCGACCGGACAGGCGACGAGGCAGGCGTCGCAGTCGATGCATGCATCGGGGTCGATGTAGCAGATCTCGTCGACGTCCTCGGTGTGGATGCAGTCGACCGGGCAGACCTCGACGCATGACCGGTCCTTCACCCCGACGCAGGCCTCGGCGATCACGTAGGTCATGGCGGGGATATGGTCGCGCACGAACGCGACACCGGGGGGCACGATGGCGACCACGGACGATCTCGGGCCAGCGCTCGACGGCGTCTTCGGGCTCGATCGCGAGGTGCCCGAGCCCGGCGCCCGCCTCCAGGTGCCCTCGATGCCGTTGGGCGAGGCCTACGACATGGGCACCGCCGCGGACGGCACGCCGCTGTTCGACCCCCGGATCTTCGGCACCGCCGAGTTCGCGCGGAACCCCTACCCGTACTACCGGATCCTCCGCGATCACCACCCGGTGTTCCACGACCGGCTGCACAACGCCTACTACGTCACCCGCTACGACGACATCACCGCGTGCTACCTCGACGACGTCGGCTACAACACGATCCCCAAAGGGTCGTCGAGTGGCGTGCTGGGCAACACCCAGCTGGAGCTGAGCGGGGTCGAGCACCGGCGACGCCGCAATCTCTACGGACGGCACCTCGTCGGTCGCGCGCTCGACCGGCGGGTGCCGGTCATCCGCCGTCTCGCCGACGAGATGATCGACGCCTTCGCCGACCCGGACCGCCTGGGCACGTCGATCGTCGACGAGACCAGCGGACGACGCGTGGTCGAGCTGGGTACCGCCTTCGCCAACGACTTCCCGATCCGAGTCGTCTGCCAGGTGCTCGGCATCCCCGACGAGGCGAGTGACCGGTTCTTTTACTGGTACGACTCGATGATGTCGGGTCTGGGCGGCTCGGCGACCCACCAGCGGGGGCTCGAGGCTCGCCAGGACCTCGAGGACTACGTCGAGGAGTTGGTGATCGCCCGCCGCGACGAGCCCACGTTCGTCCTGGGCGACGACGGGAGGCCGGTCGGGCTCGACATCATCTCCGAGCTGTGCACCACCGAGGTCGACGGGGACCTCCTCTCGACCGAGGAGATCACGTCGAACATCGCGCTCGTGGTCGGCGGGGGCGGCGAGACGACCCGTGGTGCGATCCTCAACCTGTGGTACCTGCTGCTCCAGCACCAGGAGCAGTACGTCGCGGTCCGGGCCGACGAGTCGCTGTGGGACGCCGCGTTCCACGAGACCCTCCGTCACTCCACGTCGATCGGTGGCCAGCCCCGCCACAACACCCACGACGTCGAGCTGCACGGCGTGACGATCCCGGCCGGTTCGCTGATCAACATGGTCGACGTGTCGGCCAACCACGACGAGCGCGTCTTCACCGATCCCGAGCGGTTCGACATCCACCGCGCCGACCTCTACTCCGGGAAGCTCCTGCGGAGCGGGTTCCGCGACGAGGGCAGGTGCTCGCACATGGCGTTCGGTGTCGGACCCCACATGTGCCCGGGCGCGTGGATCTCGCA
Organism: Actinomycetota bacterium; assembly: GCA_039197885.1. Taxonomy (GTDB): domain Bacteria; phylum Actinomycetota; class Acidimicrobiia; order Acidimicrobiales; family Poriferisodalaceae; genus JBCBSZ01. The sequence goes on from JBCCTY010000090.1 coordinate 9,884, forward strand.
CCAGGAGGCCGTCGAGGGCTCGAAGCTGCTCGCCGAACGACTCGGCGATCCACGGATCTCCATCGATCGGATGCCGAAGGACATCGACGGCGAGTCGCTGGCGCCGATCGGCCTCGGCTCGATCCGAGAGCTCTGGATCGAGTTCGACCCGAGATGAGCGAGCGCGGCTACCGCACGTACGAGGTGTACCAACGCGAGCGGGTCGGCCAGTCGACGCCCGACGTCGGGCCTCGCGACCTGCGCTCTGACCGCTTCCTGCTCGACCCGTACCCGACGCTCGCGATCCTGCGGGAGCAGTACCCGTGTTACCGGGACTGGGGTGGGAACGCGTTCTGGATCTCCCGCTACGACGACGTGACCTCGGTGATCGCCGACGACGCCAACTACGAGACTCGCCCGCAAGCCTGGTTCCTCGGCCTCGAGGGTGGCCGCGATCTGTGCGGCGACCCGGCCGTGGCGTCGGCCTGGAGCGGCGGCATCGAGTCGAACGCGCTGGGGCTGGCCGAGACGATGATCGAACGACTCGTGGGGCGCGGCCGGTTCGACCTCGCCCGCGATCTCGCCGCTCCGTTCCCGATCGAGCTGCTGGTCCGTTCGCTCGACCTGCCGAACGTCGACCGCGCCCGGCTGGCCGAGCGCTACTGGCAGCTCCACCTCGGGACGGGGTGGGAACCGGCCGTCCGGGAAGCCGGTCGGATCGCTGCCGTCGAGCTGGCGGCGATGTTCGATCCGTTGGTGGAGCACCGCCGCGCCGACCCCGGTCCCGACCTCTTGTCGGCGGTCGCGACCGCCGAGGTCGAGGGCGGGCCGACGAGGGGAGCCGACGTCGTGGCGACGCTGCTCGAGGTCGACCACCGGACGATCCACGGCACGCTCGCCAACCTGTGGTTCCTGCTGTTGACCCATCCCGATCAGCTCATGACGGTCTCCGACGACCCCCGGTCGTTGAAGTCGGCCTGGCTCGAGTCGCTCCGCCACTCGCCGCCCGTCCTCACGGCGATGCGGTACACCCGACACGAGGTCGAACGGTTCGGCCGACTCCTCCCCGAGGGGGCGCTCGTCCGGTGCTCGGCGGCGGCGGCCAACCGCGATCCACGCGTGTTCGCCGATCCCGACCGCTTCGACATCGAGCGGCGGGACCTCACCCAGCGCGAGGCACGGGGCCAGCACCGCGCCGACGGGCTCGCCTCGGCGATCTCGGTGGGCACGGGCCCGCCGTCCCAGCACCCGGCGGTGCCCGAGGACCGGCCGCGCTCGCTGTTCGCCATCACGCGCGACGTCGTCGTCGGCGTCTCCCGAGTCCTCCTCGACGCCACGCACGACCTCCGGGTGGTCGAGGGCGCGGAGCCGTCGTTGCGCTCGCTCCGCCTCGACGAGATGCGGACGTGCTGGTCGCTCCCCGTGGAGTGCCGTCCGGCGTGACTGGTCGTCACGTCGACGACGACCACCGGCGGCGGCTCCTGGTCGCGCGGCAGTTGCTCTGTCCGATCGGTCGTGGCGGGCGGAGCATCGACGAGGTCGTCGGAGCACTCGCGCTCGTGCACTCCACCGACCCGGCGACGCCCTATCTCTCGGTCGCCGCACGCTCCGACGCCAGCGCCGCCGACATCGAGGCGTGGTGCTACGACGATCGTGCGATGCTACGGCACACGACGATCAGGCGCACCGTCTTCGTGATGCCGCTCGACGTCGTCCCCCTCGCTCACAACGCCGTGAACGAACCGCTCGTGGCGAAGCTGCGGCAGCTGCTCCTCGGCTGGGTCGAGGGCAGCGACGACACCACCGAGCCGGCGGCAGAGTTCCTCGCCGACACCGAGGAGGCAGTCGTCGGCACGCTGCAGGAGCGAGGGGCGATGAGCGGCACCGCCCTGGCCGAGGCCGTTCCCGCGTTGCAGCTGCGATTCGAGCCGGCACCCGGCAAGTCGTGGTCGAAGCCCATGCGCATCACCTCGAAGGTGCTCGAGATCCTCGCGGCCGAGGGCCGCGTCGTGCGGGGACGTCCGACCGGCGCCGACTTCACGTCGGCCGCCTGGACCTGGGAGGCCGGTGAGGCCCGGCTGCCCGACGGGATCGCACCGTTGCCGACCGATGAGGCGTTGGCAGGACTCGTCGCGCGGTACCTGGTCACGTTCGCACCAGCGACGGTGACCGATCTCAGCTGGTGGACGGGCACCACCAAGGGGCGGATCCGTGGCGCCCTGGGAGCCCTCGGCGCGGTCGAGGTCGCGCTGGACGATCTCACCGAACCGGGCTTCGTCCTACCGGGCGACGACCTCGACGCGCCGGCGACCGAGGGGGCGGCCGCCCTCCTGCCCGGCCTCGACTCGACCGTGATGGGCTGGAAGCAGCGCACCTGGTACGTCGACGACGACCCCGCCGCCGGTCTCTTCGATCGCAACGGCAATGCCGGGCCCACGATCTGGGTCGACGGCCGGGTGGTCGGCGTCTGGACGCCGCGTGACGACGGTGAGATCGCCACCGAGCTCGTCGTGGACGTCGGCGCCGGGGCATCGGCGGCCATCGAGGCGGAGGTCGAACGCATCTCGGCGTGGATCGGTCAGGTCCGGGTGCGGTGGCGCTACCCGACCCCGATCACGAAGCGGCTCGTCACCGGCTGACGGGAACAGCGTCGCTCGTGCCGCGGTTGTCGACGGCATGCGCATCGATGTGTGGTCCGACGTCGTCTGCCCGTGGTGCTACCTCGGCAAGCGCCGCCTCGACGACGCGCTGGAGGGTCTCGACGGCGTCGACGACATCGAGGTGCGGTGGCGGGCGTTCCAGCTCGATCCGTCCGCCTCGACCGACCCTGGCCCACTCCGACCGGTGATCGACGCGAAGTACGGCCCGGGCGCCTTCGAGTCGATGTCGGCCCGGTTGTCGGCGCTCGGCGACGACGCCGGCATCGACTACCGGTGGGACGAGGTCCAGCGTGTCAGTAGCCGTGCGGCGCTCGACCTCGTCGCCTGGGTCGAGTCGACCGAAGGTGCGGAGGCGGCGGAGCGGCTCCACGACCGGCTTTTCCGCGCCTACTTCACCGAGGGGGCCAACATCGCCGACCCGTCCTCGCTCGTCGACTGGGCCGTCGAGGTCGGCGTCGATCGTTCGGTGGCGACCGAGGCGGTGTCGAGCGGCGCGGGCCGGGCGGCCGTCGACGATGACCTGCTCCTGGCCGGTCAGCGCGGCATCAGCGGCGTGCCGGCGTTCGTGTTCGAGGACACCTGGCTCGTCTCGGGCGCACAGGACGTCGAGACGCTGCGCTCGGTGATCGCCCAGGTCCGCGAGCAGCTCGCCGCCGACGCCTGAGCCGCCGAACTCAGCACCCGGTGGCGGTCCGGAGCGCGCCGCACGCCTCCGCCATCCGCACCGGCCCGAGGGAGCAGATCCGCTCGACGAGGTAGGCCTTCGGGACGACCCGGAGGTTGTCGAAGCTCGCTGCGCAGTCGATCGGCATGCCGTCGTCAGGTCCGAGCGGCAGCTCGCTCGGGATGCTGCGGATCGTCCTGGTCACCGGAGCGGCGAGCACGGCGCTCAGCACCGGAATGGCCGCAGACCTCGTCATCACCAGGAAGGGGCGCCGGCCGATCCCCTCGATCTCGCCCCACCAGACGTCGCCGCGCCGGGGCCCGTTCACCATGGTTCGTGGAGGATCGCGTCGCGCAGGGACTCGACGGCTGCCTGGTCGGCACCCTCGTCGGCGGGCAGCCGTCGGTAGCCGTCGACGATGGCACGATCGGCCTCGAGCTCGTGCTCACGGCGGATGATCGCCTCCGCTCCGGCACGGACCGCTGCCGCCCGGGTCTCGAAGCGCCCGGCGTCGACGAGCTCGTCGAGCGCACGGAGCAGCTCCACCGGCATCCGCACGGCGACCTGCTCCGTCGACATGCTGACAGCATACCGCTCCGGGATGCGCGTCAGGAGGCCTGCCGCTCGTCGAGCTCTGCGTTCAGGTCGTCGATGCGGCGCCGCGACGGGCCGTGTCGATGGGTGAGGACCGGGACGACGAGGCCGGTGACGGTGACCGGTCGTGTGCCGCTCGTCCGCACGAGGACCAGCCGCCCCGCCA
>JBCCTY010000091.1:0-13890 GCA_039197885.1 Actinomycetota bacterium
CGTGACCGGGAGCCCGTCCATCGCCTCGAGCAGGTCGATGAAGTCGGCCTTCTGGGCCCGGCGCAGCTTGCGGAGCGCCTTGGCCTCACCGGCAGGGGAGTCGGCGAGGATCATGTCGCGCATGATCGGCAGCCGGTCGTCAGCCAGGAACATGTGCTCGGTCCTGCACAGGCCGATGCCCTCGGCGCCGAAGTCGCGGGCGCGGGCGGCATCGGCGCCGGTGTCGGCGTTGGCCCGCACGGCGAGGTGGCCGGCGCGGACCTCGTCGGCCCAGCCGAGCACGACGTCGAGGTCGTCGGCCCCGGCGCCCTCGCTGACCGAGACCTCGCCCTGGAGCACCTGGCCGCTGGTGCCGTCGATCGACAGTGGCTCCCCGACGGCGATGGTCACGCCACCGACCCGGATGGCGCCGTCGAGCAGCTCGATGCCGTCCGCGCCGCAGACCGCCGGCGTCCCCCACCCGCGGGCCACCACTGCGGCGTGCGAGGCGAGGCCCCCGCGGGTGGTCAGGATGCCCGCCGCGGCCGACATGCCGTGGACGTCCTCGGGCGAGGTCTCCTGCTTGACGAGGATCACCGACTCGCCGGCGGCAGCACGGGCCGCGGCGTCGTCGGCGCCGAGGACGAGCACCCCGGACGCCGCGCCCGGTGACGCGCCCAGCCCCGTCGCGAGGACGGTGGCGTCGCCGGTGTCGACCGAGCCGTGGAGCACGTCCTCGATGTGGCGTTCGCTCAGGCGACGCAACGCCTCGTCGCGGCCCAGCCGCTGAGCCGTGACCTCGTCGACGGCGATGCGGAGCGCAGCGGCGCCGGACGGCGCGCCCCGGCGGGACCGCAGCACCCACGGCGTGCCGCGCTCGACCGTGAGGTCGAGCCCGACGGCGTCGCGGTCGTCGGCGTGGACGGCCGCGGACCAGGCCCGCACCGAGCTGAGCAGCTCCGGCAGGTGCTCGGCGACGTCGGCGACCTCGAGGGTCTCGTGAGCGCCTGGCAGCTCACCCGACCCCTGCGAGCGACGCTGGACCGTGCCCGACAGACCGGGCTCGCCCGTCGCGGGGTCGTGGCTCCACACGACCCCGCTGCCGGACCGGGGCCCGAGGTTGCCGTAGACCATCGCCTGCACGGTGACCGCAGGGCCGGGCTCGTGCGCCACGCCGCGCCGGTTGCGCACCGCGACGGCCGACGGCGCGGACCAGGCCGCCATCGACGATCGGACGGCCTTGCGCACCTGGTCGATGGGTACCTCGGGCACGCCGTCACCGAACGCCGAGGCGACCTCCCTCGCCCGGTCGACGAGGAGGCGCATGACGAGCTCGGGCAGCTCGTCGTCGTGGTCGACGGCGGCGAAGCGACGGGCGGTCGCACGCAGCTCCTCGAACGGGGTCTCGGGGGCGCCGAGCACCGCGGTGGCGAACCGCTCGACGAAGAGCACGGCGGTGTCGTGGGCGAAGCGCTCCCCCGCCCAGTCGGTCAACCCCTCGATCACCGCGTCGTCGATGCCGATGTCGAGGACTGGTGGCGCGAGGCCGGGGAGGTCGACGGTGGCCGCCGGGCGGACGCTGACCAGCAGCGGCTCGGTCGATGCGCCGAGCTTGCGACCGGTCGCCGACTCGATGTGCCCGAGCCCCTCGTGGAGCGCAGCCTCCAGCTCGTCGGTCCACCCATCGGCGCCGAACCGCGACCCGGCCGCCGTGGTGAACGTGAAGCCGACCGGCACCGGCATGCCGTAGCGAACGGTGAGTTCGTTCAGGTCGGCGGCCAGCCAGCCGAGCTCGTCGACGAGCTCGGCGGCGGGTCGTCCGTGGTCGTGATCGAGCGGGAAGATGAGCGTCACGGTCCGACAGTCTGGCGTCGATGCTGTGACCCCGGCCACATCGCGCTAGTCGGCGAAGCGGCCCAGGACGTGCTCGACGAGGTTCGCGATGGGGATCCGCTCCTGTTCCATCGTGTCGCGATCGCGGACGGTGACGGCGTCGTCGTCGAGGGAGTCGAAGTCGACGGTGACGCACAGCGGGGTACCGATCTCGTCCTGGCGCCGGTAGCGCCGACCGATCGCCTGGGTCTCGTCGTACTCGGCCATCACGTGGGGTTGGAGCTGGTCGAGCACCTGCCGGGCGAGCGGCGTCAGCGTGTCCTTGCGCGAGAGCGGCAGGACCGCCACCTGGTAGGGCGCGAGCCGGTGGTGGAGGCGCAGGACGGTCCGGGTGTCGTCGTTGACCTCCTCCTCGTCGTAGGCCGCCATGAGGAACGCCATCATCGACCGCGTCGCTCCGGCCGCCGGCTCGATCACGTGGGGCACGTAGCGGTCGCCCGAGGCCTGGTCGAAGTACTCCAGCTTGTCGCCCGATGCGTCGGCGTGGGCCTTCAGGTCGAAGTCGGTCCGGTTGGCCACGCCCTCGAGCTCACCCCACCCCCACGGGAAGAGGAACTCCACGTCGGACGTGCCCGCGGAGTAGTGCGACAGCTCGTCGGGGTCGTGGGCCCGCAGGCGGAGCTTCGCCTCCGGGATGCCCAGATCGACGTACCAGCGGTACCGCTGCTCGAGCCAGTACTCGTACCAGCGCTGGCCCTCGTCGGGCGGGACGAAGAACTCGAGCTCCATCTGCTCGAACTCGCGGGTCCGGAAGACGAAGTTGCCGGGCGTGATCTCGTTGCGGAACGACTTGCCGATCTGGGCGATGCCGAACGGCGGCTTCTTGCGGGAGGTGTTCAGCACGTTCTTGAAGTTGACGAACATGCCCTGGGCCGTCTCGGGGCGCAAGTAGACGTCGGCCCCGGCGCCCTCGACGGGCCCCGCCTGGGTCTTGAACATCAGGTTGAAGTTCCGGGCCTCCGTGAAGGCACCCCGAGCACCGCAGTTCGGGCACACGTCGGGGTCCTCGAGCTGGTCCTCGCGGTGGCGGGCACCGCAGTTGGTGCAGTCGACCAGCGGATCGGTGAAGTTCTGGAGGTGGCCGGAGGCCTCCCAGATCGCCGGTGGCGACAGGATCGCGGCATCGAGGCCGACGACGTCGTGACGCAGCTGCACCATCGATCGCCACCATGCGTCCTTGACGTTGCGGAGCAGGAGCACGCCGAGGGGCCCGTAGTCGTAGGTCGAGCGGAAACCGCCGTAGATCTCGGCGGACGGGAACACGAAACCTCGGCGCTTGCAGAGGTTCACGACCTTGTCGAAGAGCTCGGGCTCGGCTGTCACCGCATCGGACATGGGCGCCGACGATACCGGCGGCCGACCAGGAGCTGCCGCACCGTTTCGCCGGGGAGGCCGAGCGGTCAGCCGACGTCGGTGGTGGTTCCGTCGCGTCGGCAGAGCACGTCGGCGACCTTCCCGAGCGCTGCCGCGAGACAGGCCGTCTCGTCCTCGTCGAGGTGGTCGAAGACGAGACGCCGAACGTCCTCGACGTGATGGGGAGCGACCTCGATCAGGCGCTCGTGGCCCGTCTCGGTCAGCACGGCGGTCTTGCCGCGGGCGTCGCCCTCGACCGACTCGATGGCGACGTCCCCGCGCTCGATCAGCAGCCGCAGGCGATGGCTCAGGCGGCTCGGCGAGACGTTCGCCGCCTCGGCGAGGTCGGTCAGGCGCAGCGAACGACCGGGCGCCTCGGAGAGCGCGACGAGCATCGAGTAGTGCACGACGAGCAGGTCGTGCCGCTTCAACGTCCGCTCGAGTCCGGGCAGCCCGCGGTTCACCACGACCAGCAGCGCCCGCCACGCGCGTTGCTCGGTGTCGTCGAGCCACCGGTCCTCCGCCACGAGCCTCACCGTAGCTGTTGTCGCGTCAACGACCTGTTGGTAGGGTCACCCCAGGTTCTTGAAACGTCAACTACTCCGAGGAGGAGCCGTGGCCGGAGACGAGCGATCGGTCGTGCAGGTGGTGCCGGCGCAGTCGACGATCGAGGGTGGTGGCTTCGAGGTCTACCGACCGTTCCCGACCAGCCGCGCCGACTGGTTCGACCCCTTCCTGCTCCTCGACGAGATGGCGCCCCACCACCACGCACCGGGCATGGCGGTGGGCGCGCCGCCCCACCCGCACCGAGGGTTCGAGACGGTGACCTACGTGCTCCGCGGCGAGGTCGAGCACCGCGACTCGGCCGGCCACCACGGCATCATCGGGCCGGGCGACGTGCAGTGGATGACCGCTGGTGACGGCATCGTCCACTCCGAGATGCCCTCGGCGCGCATCCAGACCGAGGGCGGCGTCGGCCACGGGCTGCAGCTCTGGGTCGACCTCCCGACGGCACTGCGTCGCACGCCGCCTCGGTACCAGGCGCTCCTCGCCGACGACCACGCCAGCGTCGACGGCGAGGGGTGGGCGGCGACGGTCGTCGCCGGGCCGTTCCTCGATGTCGTCGGGCCCGCGGTGACCCACACCCCGGTCGGCATCACCCGGATCTCCGTCGAGCCCGGCGCCTCGCTCTCGATCCCGGTCGAGGCGGGCCATACTGCGCTGGTGTACGTGTTGGAGGGCCGCGCCGGCCTCGGGTCCGACGTCATCGGCGTCGATGCGCACCACCTCGCCGTGCTCGATCGCCATGGCGAGGTCGTCGTCTCGGTGCCCGCCGACGGTGCCCGCCTCGACTGCGTCCTGCTCACCGGGGAGCCGATCGGCGGCCCGATGGTCCGGTCCGGGCCGTTCGTCATGAGCACGATCGACGAGCTCGAAGAGGCCTACGCGGACTTCCGCGCCGGACGCATGGGCTCGCTCGTCGCCACCGGCACCGTCTGAGCCACCACCCCGAGCACAGGAGACACCATGACCACGACCACCCTGCCCGCCGGTACCTGGACCCTCGATCCGGAGGCCACCACCATCACCGTCACGGCGAAGAAGCTCCTCGGCCTCGTCACCGTGCCGGCCACCCTCCGGCTGAGCACCGGCACCGTCACGATCGACGACCAGCACCAGGTCACCGGGATCGACGTCACGATCGACGCGACGTCCTACGACAGCGGCAACCCCAAGCGCGACACCCACGTCGCGGGCGGTGACTTCCTCGACGCCGAGCAGCACCCGACGTTCAGGTTCTCGGCGTCGACGGTCACGGCGTCCGGCGACGGCCACCGTTGCTCGGGTTCGGTCGAGGTCAAGGGGCAGACGAGCCCGGTCGAGCTGGCCGTGTCCGGCCTGGAGCTCGGCGAGGACTCGGCATCGTTCAGCGCGACCGCCACGCTCGATCGACGGGCGCTCGGCGTCGACAAGCTGCCCAGCTTCATCATCCGGCCGATGCTGCAGCTCGACATCAGCGCACGGGCGACCCGGAGCTGAGCCGGCCCGGCCGGCTACGGCACGACGAGCTCGACGTCGGGCATCGACGCCACGACGGCGAACCACAGCGACGAGATCGACGGCAGCGTCTCGAGCGGCGCCCCCGTGGCCGCCACCTCACCGCCATCGGGTGCCACGAACCGCCCACCGTCGAGGCTGGGCGCGCCACCGGGTGAGCGGACCGCGACCGCCGAGCCGTCGGCACCGACGAGCACGTGGTCGTCACCGCCGATGGGCACGACGGCCGGTCCGATCGTCGTCGGCACCGCCACCTCCCGCCCGTCGCCGGGGCGGACGGCGAGCACCAGGGTGCCGGCCGGCAGGCGGTCGTCGGCGAACGCCTCCTCCGAGGTCGGGAAGGGCGTGCGCCCGTCATCGACCCGGTCGGCGTACCCGTCGAACGCATCCGGGTCATAGGCGCGCCCGAACCCGAGGTCCTGTGAGAGGACGTCGCCGTCGGGGTGCGCGTCGAGGAACGCCGACCAGGTGATCGTCGACGACGGCAGGACGTCGAGCCGCTGTCCGGTCCGCTCCCCCACGATCGCCTCGCCGACCACCTGCCACCAGTACGACGAGGTCTGGCGATCGAACATCACCATGTCGTTCTCGTACAGCGCGCTCGTGTTGCCGAAGGTGAGCTCCACGCCGTCGAGTCGCCGGTCGAACACCACGCCGCTGCCGCAGAGCGGGCAGTAGGACACGAGCACCGGCCGACCGTCGATCTCGACGTTCACGATCTCGTGGGAGTTCAGGATTCGGTGTGGCCAGGCGGACGGCGAGCCGTCGTCACCGACGTAGGCCAGCACCAGCTCGTCGTCGCGCAACCAGTCGACGTCGGCTGCCCGCTCGGTCGGGGGATCCGTGAGGGGGATGATGGCGTCGACCAACCGGCGGATCGTGGCGTCGTCGGCCTCCGACAACGGGATCGAGCCGCCGTCGAAGGTGTCGAAGTGCACGTCGCCGAGGTCCACGGAGGCGACGGACCGATCGGGGATGCCGGCGCGGTCGTCGGGAACGGTCGGTGTCGCAGCCGGCTCGACGACCTCCCCGTCGGCAACGGTCGGCGCCACGGTCGGCTCGACGGGCTCGCCGTCGGCTCGGTCGGCACCGCAGGCGGCGACCAGGGCGACGGCGGCGAGGAGGAACGCACGCACGACCGCTCGAACCCCGGTAGCGGAGCCGATCGTTCCCGTCCGGGCGCGAAGAGACCCGGGACACGAGGCCCCGGGTCTCCCCGCCCGATCCGTCGCCCGCTCGGATCACTCCCAGCCGGAACCGCTCCAGGTCGCACCCGACCACGTCGCCCCACTCCAGGTCGCACCCGACCACGTCGCCCCCGACCAGGTCGCCCCGGACCACGTCGCCCCCGACCAGGTCGCACCCGACCACGTGGCGCCCGACCAGGTCGCACCGCTCCAGGTCCCACCCGACCACGTCGCGCCCGACCACGTGGCGCCGGACCAGGTCGCACCGCTCCAGGTCCCACCCGACCACGTCGCGCCGGACGGCGAGACGACGCCGGTCCCCGGGCCGGCGGCACGGTCGTGGTGCTGGTCCGGCGACATGTACCGGAGGTTGCTGCTGGCCAGCTCGCCGTCGACGTAGCCGACGCCGGCGCGGGAAGGCGGCTCGTCGAGCAGCCCGGTCCCGGCCAGCAGCGTGGCCTTCACGTCGTCGTTGTCGATGAAGGGGAAGGCGCCGATGAGCCGTGCGGCCAGGCCGGAGACGACCGCGGCCGACTGCGAGGTGCCGGACCCCCTCATCAGGTCGTCACCCACCCGAGCCCCGGGGGCGAGCTCGTCGATGGCAGAACCGGGCACCCGGTAGGAGGCGATCGATCGACCGGCTGCCGCGGCCTCCGGGTTCCGGACGCCGTCGCCCGTCGCCGACCAGTCGGGGACCTCGTAGTCGTCGCGCTCGCCCTCGGTCGTGTCGATGGCACCCACCGCCATGACCCACGGGCTGATGGCGGGGCTGTCGAGGTGGGGCTGATCGTCGCCGTCGTTGCCGGCGGCCACCACGACGAAGATGCCGGCGTCCCAGGCCCGCTCGACCGCGGCCGAGAGCAGATCGCCGCGATGGTCATCGACCCCGGCGAGTCCGAGCGAGAGGTTCAGCACCCGGACGTTCAACCCGTCACGCTGGCCGTGCTCGATCACCCAGTCGATCGCTGCCACCACCTGAGGCACCGTCGTGACCCCGTCACGGCCGGCGACCTTGACGCTCACGATCCGCGCGGCAGGCGCGAGGCCGGGAGCGCCGGCGCGATCACCAGCGATGATGGCGGCGAGGTGGGTGCCGTGGCCGTAGGAGTCGAGGAACGCGACCTGGGGGATGCCGCCCTCGCCGGACAGATCGGGACCGTGGAGCACCCGACCGTCGTCGAGGCCATCGACGGGGCTCACCCCCGTGTCGATGAGGGCGACGTCGACCCCGGCGCCGTCGCCCCACCACGCGAAGTTGCGGAGGGTCTCGTCGTGCAGGCGGGCCAGGGTGACGTGGTCGTCCGCATCGTCGTCGCCGAGCAGGTGCACGAGGTCCGATGAGGGCGTGACGACACCGACGTCGGCGACGCCGGTGGCGGGCGCATCGTCCGCGGTGACGGCCAGGCCGCCGAGCAGCACGGGCAGCACGGCCAGGAGGAAGAGCACACGTCGCATGGACCCGGCATCGGCACCATGCCGGATCCACTCGAACGACGGGCGCCCCGGTTTCGCGCTACCCGGCCACAACCATGCGGTCGAGGGTCAGGAGAGGACGTGGCCCGATCGGAGGCGGCGATCGACGTGGAACTCGAACCAGCGGGTCGCGAGGCCGGTCAACTCCTGGGTGGCGGCGGACTCCTCGGCGTCGAGCGCGGCCCCCAGTCGACCGCCCAGCACGTCGCGGAGCAGGTCGAGGGCCCCCGGTGCCAGGGTGACGCCACGCCGGCAGTCGGCGCAGAGGACACCGCCCGACCCGACGTCGAACGCGACCAACTCGTCGTCGCGACCGCAGCTAACGCACACGTCGACCTCGGGGGCGAGGCCTTCGTGGGCGAGCAGGCGGAGGAGGAACGCCGGCACCAGCGTCGGCGACGCCCGCCGCTCGAGGGCCCGGAGCGCGCCGAGGAGCATGTCGAGCAGCCGGGGATCGGCCTGACGTTCCTGGCCGACCGCATCGACGGCCTCGAGCAGTGGCAGGGCGCGGGCCAGCCGGTCGAGGTCGTCGCGCACGCCTCGGAACGACTCGATCGTGACCGCCTGCGTGACCGTGTCGAGCTCGCGTCCCTCGTAGAGCTGGAGCGACACGTGCGAGGTGGGCTCGAGGCGGGCCCCGAACCGGCTGGAGGTCTTGCGGACGCCCTTGACGACCGCCCGGACCTTGCCGCGATCACGCGTCTGGATGTTGACGATCCGGTCGGCCTCGCCCAGCTTGATCGTGCGCAGGACGACGCCCTCGTCCCGATAGAGGGCCACGCCGGACCGACTAGTCGACGCCGCCGAAGCGGCGGTCGCGGGCCTGGTACTCGCGCACGGCGTCCGCGAGGTGCTCCCGGCGGAAGTCGGGCCACAACGTCTCGGTGAAGACCAGCTCGGAGTAGGCCAGCTCCCACAGCAGGAAGTTGGAGATGCGGTACTCCCCCGAGGTGCGCACCATCAGGTCGGGCTCGGGCATCTCGGGGTCGTACATCCGGGCCGAGATGGCCTTGTCGGTGATCTCGTCGGGACCGGCTCCCTCGGCCACGAGCGACCGGACGGCGTCGACGATCTCGGCGCGGCCGCCGTAGTTGAAGGCGATCGTGAAGGTGAGCTTGGAGTTGTCGCGGGTCAGCTCGATCGACTCGTCCATGCGGCGCATGAGCCGCTTCGGGACCCGCCAGTTGCGGCGGCCGATGAAGCGGACCCGTACCCCGAGGTCGTGGAGCTCCTCGCTCCGCCGGACGAGGAGGCTCTCGTTGAACCCCATGAGGTACTTGACCTCGTCCTTGGGGCGTCGCCAGTTCTCGGTGGAGAAGGCGTAGACCGTCAACCACTCGATGCCCAGCTCGAGGGCGCCCTCGACGGCGTCGAAGAGCGCTTCTTCCCCCGCCGCGTGCCCGTCGGTGCGCTTGAGGCCGCGGCGCTGCGCCCATCGGCCGTTGCCGTCCATCACGCAGGCGACGTGGCGAGGGACCCGAGTCAGGTCGATTCCGGTCAGATCCATCTCAGCCGTCGAACCTACCCGGCCCGCGGCGGTGGCACAGCCATCATCCGGTGCCCCGAGGCAGCTCGGTACGCTCGCCCGGTGGCCGACGACCGCACGGTGCTGGAGGCGCTGACGACCCGCCTCCCCGGCGGCGGCGAGCGTCGATCCGGCCAGCTCGACATGGCAGAGGCCGTCGCCACCGCCATCGACGGTGAACGCCACCTGGTGGTCGCCGCCGGGACCGGCACCGGCAAGTCGCTCGCCTACCTGGTCCCGGTGATTCGGTCGGGGAAGCGGGCGATCGTGGCCACCGCCACGAAGGCCCTCCAGGACCAGCTCGCCGACAAGGACGTGCCGTTCCTCGCCGAACACCTCGACGAACCCGTCGTGGTGTCGGTCCTCAAGGGACGGTCCAACTACCTCTGTCGCCAGCGCCTCGCCGAGATGGGCTCGGCCGACGACGACGTCGCCCAGGCCGGCCTCGACCTCACCGACGAGACCACGAGCCGGACCGGAGCGGAGGTGCGGGCGCTGCTCGAGTGGGCCGAGGCCACGACGACGGGCGACCGGGCCGAGCTTCCCGAGGAGCCGTCTGCCCGCGCGTGGTCGGCCGTGAGCGTCACCCCCCGCGAGTGTCCCGGGGCCCACCAGTGCCCCTCCGGTGACACCTGCTTCGCCGAGGACGCCCGCTCGGCCGCACAGGCGTCCCAGGTGGTGATCGTCAACACCCACCTCTACGCCATGCACCTCGCGACCGCCGGCGCCGTCCTCCCCGAGCACGAGGTCGTCGTCATCGACGAGGCCCACCAGCTCGAGGACGTCATCTCGTCGTCGGCCGGTGTCACCGTGGGGCCCGGCCGGCTGCTGGCCGCCGGACGAGGAGCCCGCCGGCTCCTCGCCTCGACGACCCCGGCCGACAACGTCGAGGACGCCGCAGCGAAGCTCACCGACGTGCTCGTCGACCTCGTCGACCAACGCATCGACCGAGCGCCCCCGGCTCGGCTCCGTCAGGTCCTCGAGCTCACCCGTGACCGGCTCACCACGTTGTCCGGCGCGCTCAGCGAGCAACGGGGCGACGACCTCGATCAGCTCCGCCTGCGCGGCCGCATGGCCACGGATGCACTTCGCGAAGAGGTCGAGGTCGCGCTCGCGCTCCCCGAGAGCCACGCGGCCTGGGTCGAGGGTCCCCGCACACAGCCCAACCTGCGGCTGGCGCCCATCGATGTCGGCGAGCTGCTCGGTGGGGCGCTGTGGCCGCACGTCACGGCCGTGCTCACGAGCGCGACGATCCCCGACGGCCTCGCTGGCCGACTCGGGATGGACGACGACCACGACGAGCTCGACGTCGGCAGCCCGTTCGACTACGAGGCGCAGGGCCTCCTCTACTGCGCCCGCCACCTCCCCGAGCCCCGAGCCGCGTCCTACCCGGAGGCCATGCACGACGAGCTGGCCGCGCTGATCGAGGCGGCCGGGGGCCGCACGATGGCGCTGTTCACCAGCTGGCGCGCCATGCAGGCCGCCGCCGAGGAGATGACCGAGCGGCTCGACCTGCCCGTCCTCGCCCAGGGCGAGCTGGCCAAGGCGACCCTCGTCGAACGGTTCACCGCCGACGAGGAGGCGTGCCTCTTCGCCACCATGGGCTTCTGGCAGGGCGTCGACGTGCCGGGCATGACCCTCTCGCTCGTCACGATCGACAAGATCCCGTTCCCCCGCCCCGACGACCCGCTCCTGCAGGCCCGGCGCGAGCGGGCCGGACGGTTCGGGTTCGCCGAGGTCGACCTGCCCCGGGCCGCGATGCTGCTGGCCCAGGGCGCCGGACGACTCATCCGCTCCGCCGCCGACCGCGGCGTGGTGGCGGTGCTCGACCGGCGGCTCGCCACCGCGGGCTACCGATGGGACCTCGTCAACGCGCTCCCGCCGCTGCGCCGCACCCGCGACCCCGAGGAGGTCCGGGCGTTCCTCCGTGCCCTCCGTGCTGACGCCTCGGTGGCCGACCGGCAGTAGCGTCGGTCGCCGTGTTCGAACGAGGGGTCGCCACCGTCGCGCTGTGGAGCGGACCGATGGTGGTGCTCGGCTACCTCCTCGGTTCGATCCCGTTCGCGATGCTCTGGCGGCGGTTCCAGATGCGCCGTGACCTGCGGGACGGGACGGCCGGGCTCACCGGTGAGCGGCAGATCGGTCGGGAAGGCGAGACCGTCGTCGTCGTGCTCGAGGGGCTCGCCGCGCTGCTCGCCGCCCACATCGCCTGGAACGTCATCAGCTGGACGGCGCCGGGGGGCGGCACACCGAACCCGTTCGACAACGCCTCCCGCATCGCCGTGTTCAGCGCCCAGGCGCTCACCGCCTGGCAGTCGGTGGCGTTGTGGGCCGGCTTCGCCGCGGTGCTCGGGCACGTGGCGCCGGTCTGGACCCGGTTCCGGGGCGGCACCGGTATCCCGCCGGTGGTGGTCCTGACATTGGTGTACCTGCCGACGGTCTTGGCGTCGGGTGTGGCGGGCTTCTTCCTGGGACTGGCCGCGACGAGGAATCGACGGCTCGCGATCGTGGTCGCCGTCCCGGTCGCCCTGGCCTTCGAGTGGTTCGCCTGGATCAACGACTGGAACCCGGGATGGGGGCTGCGCAGCGGCCCGGAGCCGGCGCTGTGGGTGATGATGACCGGCCTCGTGCTCATCGCCCGCAACGCCTTCGACCCGCAGTGGGACCTCCCGTGGCTCCCACCGAAGCCCCGGGACTGAGCCGACCTACGAGCCGGGCGGGCCCTCGACACTGCAGGGGAACGGACGGGGCGGCTCACCGGAGAACGGCACCTGGTCGGGACTGATGTCGTGGTCGTAGGTGACGACGACGGTCGGTGAGGACCACCCCATCGACACCGTCACGAGCCGCGAGCCCTCGACGGCGGCCATGAACCTGACCGACCGGTCGGTGCGTTCCAACTCGGCGGTCTCGAGCGCGCTCACCGTGAACCCCTCGGCAGAGAGCAACGCCTCGATCCCGGTCGCCACGTCGCAGCGCAGGTCGAGCGGGACCTCGACCTCGACCTCCACCCGCGCGGGGTCGGCAGCGAGGACTGCATCGACCACCTGCTCGAGATCGGGGAAGTCGGCCAGCAACGCGTCCACCTCGGCGAGATCGACCGTTCGGAGCACGAACGCGTCGAGCACGCTCGGATCGGCGTCGGGTCGCCAACCTGGCTCGAGTCCGGCGCACACCCTCGTGTCGATCAGCCAGGCGCCGGCGTCGGCGCCGCTGAGGGTGACCGAGGCGACCACCTCCCCGCCGAGTGTGGCGACGAAGGTGGAGTCCGTCTCCTGTTCAGGGAAGGACACGGACAGCCATCCCTCCTCCGGGAGGCCGGCAGCGCTGATGACCGCATCGAGGCCGCTCGCCACGCCCTCGACGAGGACACCCCAACCGAACGACGACAGCCCGGGCACGGCGCTGTACGACGCTGTACACGACGGCAGAGGGATGCCGGTGACCACGAGCTCGCCAGCGATGCCGACGGCGTCACCGGTGGGCGTGGGCGCCGGTGGTCGCGGCAGCTCACCCAGGAACTCGGGAGGCGAAGCGACCGCACGCGGCGAGACGGAGGCTCCGTCGAAGAGCTGCAGTCCAGCGGCGTCACGGTCGAGTTGGAGGAGGACATCGGTTGGCAGGACGTCATCGCACCCGTCTTCGCTCGGGGTCACGGGGAACCCGATGGTCACCTGGTCAGCGTCGTACGCGATCTCCGGTTCCAGGAGCTGCTGGTCCACACAGCGCCGGACCTGGACGTAGAGGTGGTTCGGCGCGCCGAAGACCGGTGTGGTGATCCACGGCGCCATCAGCCGGCCATCGGATCGTTCGGCCGGCAGCGGGAGCTCGGCCAGGGTCGCCACGTTCACCGAGAGGTCGGCGACCTCACCGACGGGAGCGCTTCGAGCGAAGGCACCGTCGAGCAGCACCCGCTCGCCGACCGGCTCGTCGAGTTCGACGAGCACCTGGAGCGGCCACTCCCGTTCGCACGGGCGTTCCGGGTCGGTTGGCTCGTCCACCCGGAAGGTGATCGTGATCGACTCCGGAGCGAGCACGATCTCGGGATCTCGGACCCGGTCGCCGTCGATGCGACCGTCGCAGTCCGGCTCCGAGATCGTGACGACGAACGACGTTGCCTGCTCCTCGACGATCCCGAGGGGAGCCCACGATGCCAGCGTGACTCCGGGTTCGGTGGCTCGCTCCAGCTCGCACGAACCGCTGCCGGCCAGCTCGTCGTCGGTCAAGGCGACGTAGCTCCACGAGTTGATCTCGATGGAGACCGTCCGGTTGAGGAAGACGCGTGAACCCTCGGGTGCACCCACCGAGAACCAGCGCTCGACGGGCTGGTCCGCCAGCCAGATCTCGAGGTCGGACGCCGCCGATCCATCGCCGCCGGCCACGAAGGACTCGGCCGGGATGCCCAGCTCATCGATGTCGAGC
>JBCCTY010000092.1:0-13625 GCA_039197885.1 Actinomycetota bacterium
CAGGCCGAACCCACGCTCGCCACCAACGCCGACTTCGCGGCGTTCATCGCCGACGAGTCGGACTGGCTCGACGACTACGCGGCCTTCTGCATCCTGCGCGATGCGCACGGCCCCGACCTCAGCCGCTGGGGCGTCCACGCGACCCACGACGCCGAGCGCATCGCCACCCTCGTCGACCCCGACGGCCCCCGTGGCCGCGAGGCCACGTTCCACCGTTGGATCCAGTGGCACCTCCACCTCCAGCTCGACGCCGCGGCCGAGCACGCCCGCCGCCTCGGTGTCGCGCTGAAGGGCGACCTACCGATCGGCGTCTCGGCCGACAGCGCCGACGTCTGGTCGGCACCCGAGCTCTTCGACCGCAGCGCGTCGGTCGGTGCGCCACCCGACGACTTCTCCGCAGCGGGTCAGAACTGGCAGTTCCCCGTCTACCGCTGGGAGGTGATGGCTCGTGACGGCTACGCCTGGTGGCGTCGGCGGCTGACGGCCATGGCCCGCAGCTTCGACGCCTACCGGATCGACCACGTGCTCGGCTTCTTCCGCATCTGGAAGGTGCCCACCGACCAGGTCGATGGGACGCTCGGACGCTTCGAGCCCTGCCTCCCGCTCACCGCCGACGAGGTCCGCGACCGACTCGGCTGGTTCGACCACGACCGCCTCTGCCATCCGTGGCTCACCGCCGAGACGCTCGAGCACCACCTCGGCGAGTCGCTCGACGAGCTCGTCGGCGACCTCCTGATCGATCTCGGCGACGGTAGCTACCACCTCCGCGCCGACCTGGCCACGCAGTCGGCCATCGAGGAGCGCTTCGCCGACGATCCCCGCCTCGAGGCGCTGCTCCGCCTCCCCGCCGAGGTCCTCCTCCTCGAGGTCGTCGGCGCTGACGGCACCGTCGGCTACCACCCCCGCGTCGACCCGGCTCGGACCCGGAGCTTCCACTCGTTGACCGAGGACGAGCGGGCCCGGTGGACCGACCTCCAGAACGACTTCTTCCATCGCCGCCACGGTGAGCTGTGGCAGCGGTGGGGGCTCACGACGCTCCCCGCCGTGCTCGATGCGTCGGAGCTGCTGGTCTGCGGCGAGGACCTCGGCGTCGTGCCCGACTTCGTGCCGGGGGTCCTGCGCGAGCTGGGCGTGCTCACCCTCGAGATCGAGCGGATGCCCAAGCAGCTCGGCAGCCGGATCGCCGATCCCGCCGCCGCCCCCGAGCTGTCGGTGGTCGCCACCGGCACCCACGACATGCCGACCATGCGCACCTGGTGGGAGACCGAGCGAGCGCAGGCCGCCGACGTGTGGCGCGCCGTCGGCCGCTCCGAGGCACCACCCCAGGACTGCGGCCCCGACGTGGCGACCACGATCGTCCGCCAGCACCTCGACGCGCCGGCCCAGTGGGCGATCCTGCCGTTGCAGGACCTGCTCGCGATCGACGGTGACCTCCGCCATCCCGACCCGGCCGCCGAGCAGATCAACGTTCCCTCGAACCCGAAGCACGTGTGGTCCTACCGGATGCACGTCACGGTCGAGGAGCTCGCCGATCACCCGGTCACGGGCCGGCTCCGACAGATGATCGAGCACTCGGGCCGGCGGTCGCCCGGCTGAGGTCGTTTGTTGCCTCGTTGTGGGTGCGATGGGCCGTCTCGGTGTTCCGGCCCGACCGCGGCGTCGATCACCTCACCATGACGCCGACCGAGGACATGCCGAACTTCTCCACCGACGAGCTCCTCCAGTTCGCTCGTGGCATCCGGGCGGAGGTCCGCAACGCCGGTCTCGACCACCGGGTCGGCGCCGCCGCCGAGCTCGTGCAGCAGCTCACCGAGGTGTGCCTCCGCGAGTCCGCCACCACCCGGGGCCGCATCACGCCGGTCCTCGGCGGGGCCGCCGAGCCCCGCGCCAACAGCCGCCTCGTCGCCCAACTCTGAGCCCCGCCGGTCAGACGCCGGACGACCCAGCCCGCCGAGCTCACCGGGCGCTGACGTGATCCCCCTCGACGCGGGATCAGCCGTCGGCGGGGAGCACCTCGAAGGTCGCACCCTCGTGCACTCGACCGTTGACGAGGACCTCGACGGTGTGGGTGCCCGGATGGGGCGTCCGTGTGGAGTGCACACGCAGCGACACCGACTTCCTGACCGACGCCGTCCCACCCGGCTCGACGACCGGCTCGGCGCCCTTGAACACCTTGGGGCTGGTCGACCCGTTGGCCTTCACGAAGTGCACCCGGAGGTCGACGAGCGCGCCGGCGTCCTCAGCTGACGGGTTGTGCAGCTCGACCGAGACCCGGACCGAGCCACCGATGGCGACCACCGCGGGTTCGACGGACACGCCGACCAGTTCGACCGGTGAGCGCTCACCGAAGCCGATCACGTCGAGCGCACCGGGATCGCCGGCCTTGATCAGGGTCCGGAGCGCGTGGCGGATCATCCGACGGCGGTCGTCGCCGCCGTCGGCCCACCACCGCCGGGTGACCTCGACGACCGTGCCGGGATGGTCCTTCGCGATGTCGTTGAGGTTGTTGGCGACCGAGCGCCGCACGTACTCCTCGGGATCGTCCTTCAGCAGCTCCAGCAGCTCGAGCACGGGGGTCGGGTCGGCCTGGAACTCCCGGAGCCGGGGCGCCCACGGCAGCCGTGGCCGCGTGCCCTCCGACACGAGCCGACGGACGTGGACGTCGTCGTCGGTGGCCCACGTCCGGAGCCGAGCGAGCGTCACGTCGCGGTGGTGCTCGAGGTAGGCCCTGATCGAGAACTCCGCGGTGAACCGCTGCGTCAGCTCGTACTGCGCGTCGAGCGCCTCCTCGACGTGATCGAGGCCGTGCTCGGCGACGAAGTAGACGTGCGGGAGGTAGCGGAAGTTGTCCATGCCGCCGAGCTCGTCGGGATCGGCGATCGGCGCGCCGAGCGACGCGACCAGCAGTCGAAGGGCCTCACGACGGTCCTCGGGCAGGAACCGGGCGAGGCCGTCGGCGATGTGGCGGGCCCGGGGCGTGAGCTCGAGCTCGTCGAAGCCGTCCAGGCAGGACGCAGTGAACCCCTCGATGTCGAAGTCGACGTCGACGGCGGCGACCATCTCGGCCACGGCGTGGACGACCGGTGGCCCGAAGGAGTCCTTGAGGGCGTCGGCCATGGCTCAGACGGTCGCCTCGTAGCGGCACGCGACGGTCAGCTCCGACACCGAGGCGGTGTCGGGGAGGCGCAGCACGGTGGCGACGAGCTCGGCGAGGTCGTCGGTCTGGATCACCGTCGAGGGGTCCATCGGCCCGCCGACGGCCATGGCCATGTCGGTGGCGACGAAGCCCGGGCAGACGTTGGTCACCCGCACGCCGTCGTCCCAGCCGAACCGGCGGGTGGCGTGCGAGAGCGCCGACATCGCGAACTTGCTCATCGAGTAGCCGACCTCGTCGTTGGCGATCCGGACCCCGGAGAGGCTCGAGAGGTTCACGATCCGACCGTGGTCGGCGTTCCGCAGCGCCGGGAGGGCGAGTCGGGTCAGTCGGTACGGGCCCTTGACGTTGACCGCGAACATCCGATCGAGGGCCTCGTCGTCGCCGTCGTCGAGGGTCAGGTGCTCGAACAGCCCGGCGTTGTTCACGAGCGCGTCGAGGCCGCCGAAGCGGTCGATCGTCGCCGCCAACCAGGCCTCGTCCGAGCCCGGCTCGGAGGCGTCGTAGGCGTGCACCAGCACCCGGTCGGCGTCCATCGTCGTCGCGTCGTGGAGCGAGTCCGGACGTCGTGCGCCCAGGCTCAGCCGGGCTCCCTCGTCGTGGAGCCGGCGGGCGACGGCGGCGCCGATCCCCCGGTTGGCGCCGGACACCATCACGATCCGTCCTTCGAGTGAGTGCATGACCGACACCGTAGGTCCGGTCGCCGGCTCAGGACGGGGCCAGCAGGCTCGGTCCACGTTCGAGCACCTCGAGCTCGTCGCCGGCCGAGATGGTCGCACCGACGGGGTCGAGCGCGGCGCCGACACCGAAGAGCGCCGAGCCCTCCAGCGCGCCGGCGAAGCCCTCCGGCCCGGCGCTGCCGTCGGTGCACCACCGGCGGGCGCGCAGCACCTTGGCCGGCTCGCGCCGCCGCTGGCCCGTCTCCTGGTCGACCTGGGGCACGGCGCACCGAGGCCATCCGACGCAGCTGCGGGCCGTGGCCGCGCCGATCCGGACCACGCTCCAGGTGTCCTCGTCCCACGTCGGTGCGTCGCGCACGACGACGTTGGGACGGAACCGCTCCATCCCGAACGGCTCGCTCGCCTCGGCGACGAGCGCGGCGAGCGACGACTCGCTGGCGAGCAGGACGGGGGCCAGGTCGCCGAGCGCGGCATCGGTCCACATCGCGTCGAGTGGCGGCGGGATGGTGCGGTCGTAGTCCGGACCGGCGGCCATCAGCCGGACCTCGGCGTCGAGGAGCTCACCGAACCAGGCGGCCGCCCCGTCGCCGGCGTCGAGGAGATCGACCGGCATGCCGACGAGGTCGGCGAC
This sequence comes from Actinomycetota bacterium, assembly GCA_039197885.1. GTDB lineage: Bacteria > Actinomycetota > Acidimicrobiia > Acidimicrobiales > Poriferisodalaceae > JBCBSZ01. The sequence continues at coordinate 4,466 of JBCCTY010000092.1, forward strand.
CGTCACGGCATCACCGGACGGGACCTCGACCTCGAGGTCGTCGCGACCCGGCGCTCGGAGGACCAGACCGCCGCCGGGCAGCGGCTCGGGTCGCACGGTCGCCAACGACGGTTCCGTGCGCTGGGTGACCGGTGCCCCCTCGGCGTCGACGAGCTGCCAGTCCCGGTCGCCGATCAGGCCGTGCCGACCGACCGTGGCCGACTCGACGTCGACGCGTCCGCAGGCCTTGATCGGGTGGAGGTGGAGCGAGGCGACCGTTGGCATGCGGCGACCGTAGCGGCGCCGATCGCGACCGTCAGCGCCAGATGGTGTCCCGCCGCAGGAGCCGCCGCAGCTGCTGGCGGCTGGTGTAGCGCCGGAGCTCGACGTCGTCGACCCGAGGCCGCCGACGCACCACCGCCTCGACGTAGCCCCACAGCAGCGCGACGCCCTTCAGCCCGACGGGACGCATCGTGGCGACCCTGCCGGCCCGGGCGAGGACGAACAGCGGGTGGTAGCCGCAGAACCAGGCCGCCCGCCCGTTCTTCGCCCAGTCGCGCCACCAGCCGGCCCGACGTCCCGTCTCGCGCTGCTGGATGACGGCCACGTCCGCGAACGTCGTCGTGCGCCAGCCGAGCTGGTTCGCCTTCACCTCGTCGAGCGTGTCCCACCCCTTCGCGACCACGAGCCCGCCGATCGCGTCCCATGTCGCTCGCCGGTAGATCTTCGTGGCGCCCCGCACGTGGAACCTCGGGTGGCCCTCGACCGCGATGGTGCCGTCGGCGAGGCGGTCGTGCACCTGTCCACCGGTGATGCCCCATCGCTCGTCGCGCTCCATCCGACCGAGGCAGCGTTCGAAGTAGTCGGCGTCGAGCTCGAGGTCGGCGTCGAGCTTCACGAGGTAGTCCCAGTCGGGCACGACGCACTCGTCGAGTCCGGCGAGGACGGTCTCGACGACGCCGCCGCCCGGCACCCGTGCGCCCCGATCGGCGCGGTGGACCGCCGTGATCCAGTCGTGGTCTGCCGCCAGCGCATCGACGATCTCGCCGGTCGAGTCGGTGGAGCCGTCGTCGACGACGATCCACTGCGTCGGACGCCAGGTCTGGTGCTCGATCGTCTTGGCCAGGAGCTCCAGGTGCTCCTCCTCGTCGCGGGCCGGGGTGATCACGACGTAGCGGGGTGCCCGGGGGGGCGCCTCGCCGACGTCCCAGGCCTCGACGGGTCGCCGGTGGCGGAGCCGCTTGCGCACGACGCGACGGGCCGTGCCGGTGAACGAGCGGAGCTGCTCGACCGGACCGAGCTGGTCGCGCCAGTGCTCGAAGGTGGGCAGGTTGCGGTAGCTGGGGGCCGCGACGCCCATGGCCCTCGTGACCAGGACACGGGCCCAGACCCCACCCCGGGTCTCGAGCAGGTTCGGCTGCGACTCCGACAGCCGCGACGACGGGAGGCGTCGGAGCTCCAGCGCACCCGACGCCATCGCAGCGCGCACCGCCTCACGCCCCCGTTCGGTGCGGACCACCACGAGCGACTCGCCGCGCTCGCCGGCTTCGGGCGTGCGGTACCACGGGTCACCGACCGACACGTCGGCGAACTCGCCGGTGTGGTCGACGCACACGTAGCAGCGCCACTGCCGGTGCCGCTGGAGTTGCCCCCAGGACGTGGCGTAGCTCATCGAGGCGCGACGCTCGCCGGCTGCGGTCTCGGCGACGGCCTCGGCCCGGCCGGGCCATCCGTTGCCGCGGTAGCGCAGCTCGGACAGTCCGTCGTCGGGATCGATGCCCAAGCGCTCGAGCAGCTCCAGCGTGCCGCGGGTCGACGGCGTGCCGGCGCAGAAGATGCCGATCGTGAGCGCGAGGTTGCGGTCGAGGTCGGGACGGATCGCCCGGGCCCTCGCCGTGGCAGCGACATCGCAGGGCTTGCCGATGAAGACGCACGGACCGGGCGCATCCGCGATCCGTTGCAGCCCGTCGGCCGGGCTCGCCGGTGCGTAGCGCGACCCGGTCGCTCCGAGCAGCTCCTCGCGGGTCGTCGAGAGCGTCGTCTCGTTGAGGACCGGCACGTCGGTCCGGGCCGTGGTGTGCAGGACGCCGTGGGCGCCGCCGTCGGTGACGGCGTGGAGCGCGAGCGCCGTGGCCGCGCCGCCGCTCGACCCGGCGAGGCGGATCTCGGGGTCGGTCGAGTGTCCCTCCCAGACCTCGAGCACCGGACCCCACCCGGCGAGCAGGTCCTGATCGATGCCGTCGGGATGGACGTCAGGGTGTTCGAGCGCGATGCCCGGGCACACCCCGAGCGCGTCGGTGGTCTCGGCACCGGGACGGACGAGCGGCCGGCGACCGGCATCGAGGTCGTCGACCATCCGGATGTCGTCGGGCTGCACGAAGGCGCAGACCCCGCAGCCGGTGCACAGGTGCTGCTCGGCGACGTCGGTGATGGTGGCGATGTGCCGCCTCACGACCGGGCCCCCGCCGCCAGACCGGCACTGCCGAGCACCTCGTCGAGCTGGCTCCGCGCCCGGCTCACCACCTCGGCGCGAGCGGGAGCGAGGCGTGCCGCCGCCTCCTCACGATGCTCCCACGACCACCAGAGCCGATCGACGACGGTGGCGTCGTCGTCAACGGTGGCGTCGGCGACATGATCGGACTGGTCGCAGAGCTCGAAGACGCCCGCCATCTTGATGCTGTAGGCGAGACCGCCGGTCGGCACGCCCGAGCCGAGCGAGGCGATCGTCGAGTGCATGCGGGTGCCACAGAACCAGTCGAAGCGACCGATGAGCCCCTTCGCCTCGCCGGCGGTGGCGGGAAGGGGAGCGACGTTGACCCGCTCGCGGTGGCGTTCCGGCACGCGATCGAGGACGGCGAGGTTCGCCTCCTGGTCGGACTGCTCGTGGCCGATCGGGGCCCGGACGTGGGCGAGGAGCACGATGCGGGCATCGGTCTCCTCGAGCAACCGGTCGACGAGCGCGTGGATCACGGCCGGGTAGTCGATGGTGAGGCCGAGCGACGCCGCGGCCTCGGCGGTGCGGTAGCACAGACCGCTGACGTTCAGGCCGACCACCGGACGGTCGCGGTCCTCGACGAGCCACGTCGAGAGCGGTGTCGGCAACGCCGAGGTCGAGAGTGGGAGCGGGGGCAGGCCGAACGCGACGTCGACGCCGAGGCGGTGGCGGTCGGGATCGAAGTCGTCGCCGAGCAGCGCGCGGAGGCGCTCGTGGCTGATCGGGTCGCGGGCCCATGCCGCGGCAGCACGCCGCACGAGCGAGCGGGCCGTCCGCTCGGCCCGGGGGGACCGGAACGGGCCGTAGGTCTGCGGCAGCAGCACCAGCGGGGTGCCGAGGGACAGGACGATCTGCTTGTGGAGCAGGATCTGGCGCAGCCGTTCGGCACCGTAGAGATCGGTGAAGCTGTCGCCGCCGCTCAGGTCGAAGACCGCACGGGCGGTGCGGATCCGGCGGGCGGCGCCGTTGCCGAGCCCGCCCAGGAGGCTGGCGGCCCTGATGGTACGGAGGGTGTCGCCCCGATGGAGACGCCGAGAGTGCCGAGCGCCCCGCAACTCGATGCGGATCGGCTCGTCGCCGACCTCCAGGATCCGCGTGCGCTGCCCGAAGCCGTTGTCGAACACGACCATGCCGGCGTCGGGACGGGCCCGGTGGACCGCGAGCACCGTGCTCTCCATCAGGGCGGTGACGCCCAGGTTCCACGTGTCCGCCGCTGCCCCGAAGAGCGCGTAGTGCTCGGCCATGTCCGCTCCGCCCGTCGTGCTCGCCGAACCCGGACCGGTCGGTCCCGATCGCTGCGTTCCGTGCGGTTCAGGGTAAGATCTGCCACCGCAGGTCGCTGTTCAGCTCTCACGTACGGTAGCAACCGGCACAACGGCGAGTGGTCAACACCCGGGCAACGACCTGGCTTTGACCACTGAGGGTGACTAGTGTGGCGGCACGCGTCACTACGTACAGGGGTTGGGCGGAACATGGATCTCTGGTCGCTCGTTCAGATCATGGTCAGGAGATGGTGGGTCGTCGTGCCCCTCCTCGCGCTCACCGCCTGGTGCACGATCGCGCTGACCGATTCCATCCCGCCGGAGTACGAGGTCGACGGCGCCATCCTCCTGGTCGGACCGGGCGTCGACGACGAGCTCGCCGAGGAGGTCGGCACCAACAACCGCCTCCTCCAGCTGAGCGGCTCGCTCGGCACGGTCGCCGAGGCGCTCGGCCTCACCCTGCAGAGTCAGGCCACCCGCGCCGACTTCGACGAGCGGGGGCTCATCCCCGAGTACGTCGTCGGCGTCGACAGTCGCTCGCCGATCATGCAGTTCCTCGTCGCGGGTGACGACCCGGACACCATCGTCGCGACGATGGACGCGCTGATGGACGCCGCCGAGGACCAGCTCACGCTGCGCCAGGACGAGCTCGACACCGCCGCCGAGGACCGCATCGAGGTCCAGCGCATCTCGACCGACAACGAGCCCACGCCGGGCTTCGGCAGCCGCCGCCGCGCACAGATCCTGCTCGCCGCCGTCGGCCTGCTGGTCACGATGGCCAGCGCCATCGCCGTCGACGCGCTGCTCTACTTCGCCCGGCGCCGGAAGTCGAGTGACGATGGCGACGCGCTCGACGACGACCGTGACTGGAGCGATCCCGACGACGATCCCGACGCCGCCACCGAGCTCAGCCTCTTCGACGAGTCGCTCCTGACGGCGCTCGAGGAGCAGCACCGCGGTCGCCCCGACCGCTCCACGCTGACCATGGACACCCCGGCCGACGCCGGCGGTGTCGGCCGACGGATCAGCGAACCGGTCGGTGGTCCCGAGCGGACCGCCTGATCACCGACCCACCGAGACCCGTGCTCCGCCTCGATCGTCCCGTCGACGGGACCACCGCGCCCGATCCCGGACCACAGCCGACGCCGCGCCGCACCCTGCATGAGGTCTCCGACCGGTTCTGGAGCGCCGCCGGCACGCCGCGGGTCGCCTGGGGACCGCTCCGCGAGCGCATCGGCAGCTGGCGGCCGAACCTCACCGCCCTGCTGATCCTGCTGATCGGCCTGACGTTCGTCATCCCGTCGCGCCTGGTCCTGCGGGGCCCACTCGGCGCCGCAGGCCGTCCGTCGCTCCTGGTCGGCCTGGCGTTGTTCGTGGTCTGGCTCCTGATGTTCCTCGCCCCGCGCGAGCGCCGTCGATTCCAGCCCGTGCGCCTGTTGGTCGGTGCCTACGTGGCGGTCTGGCTGGCCAGCGTGGCGACCGCCTACCTGCGGGGGTTGACCAGCATCGAGGGCGCGGGCATCGAACGGTTCTTCCTGATCACGTTGTCGCTGGCCGGCATCGCGCTGGTCATGGCCGACCACCTCCCCGACCGCGATGCGCTCGATCGGGTGCTGCAGGCCCTCGTCGCCGGCGCCGCGTTCATGGGCTTCGTCGGCTTCGTGCAGTTCCAGCTCGGGTTCGACCTCACCCGGTTCCTCGAGCTGCCCGGGCTCCGGAGCAACGCCCAGGGCTTCGAGGACGGTCTCGCCGCCCGCGGCGACCGTGGCTTCTCACGCGCCGTCGGCACCGCGGCGCACTCCATCGAGTTCGCGGTGCTGAGCGCGATGGTCCTGCCGTTGGCGATCCACTTCGCACTCGGCGCCACCGACACGACGAGCCGCCGCCGCCGTTGGGCGCTCGCCGCACTCGTGGCCGTCGGCATCCCGTTCTCGCTCTCGCGTTCGGGGATCATCGCGGCCGTCGCCGTGCTCCTCGTGCTCCTCCGGGTCTGGAACGGTCATGCCAAGCTGCGAGCGCTCGCCGTGCTCGGCGTGAGCGTCGTCCTGCTCCGGGCGACGGTGCCGGGCCTCGTGGGGACCTTCGTGTCGTTCTTCGCCAACGCCGGTTCCGATCGGAGCGTGACCGGGCGCACGCAGGACTACGAGCTCGTCGAAGCGCTCTTCGTCGAACGCCCGTGGCTCGGCCTCGGCGGCGGGACCTTCCGCCCGGAGCAGTACTTCATCCTCGACAACTACCTGCTCAACGCGCTGGTCAGCACCGGCATCCTGGGCCTCCTCACCGTCATCGCGCTGTTCCTGGGCACCTACGGCCTCTGCATCCGCATGACCCGCCGACTGCGCAGCGTCGAGGACCGTCACCTCGCCGGGGCGCTGGCAGCGAGCGCGCTCGCCGGGTTCGCGGTCTCGATCACGTTCGACTCGCTGAACTTCGCCTCGTTCGCCACCGTGCTCTTCCTGATCGTCGGCGCCTTCGGTGCGCTCTGGCGACTTCGCGACAGCCGACTCGTCGACGGGCGCGAGCTCGCGTACGGCGCCGTCACCAAGACCCGCGACGAGGCCTGGCCGGGGCCGCTCCGCTACCTGCATCACGTCGACGAACCACTCCCGCCCAGGCCGGTCGCCCCGCCCCGCCCCGAGCCACGCCTCGATCCGTCCCCTGACGGTGGCGGCACGTTCGGCTCTGCGCTGCGGTGGTCGGCGCTGATGAACGGTGGTCGCCAGCTGGCCACGATCGGCATCTCGTTCCTGCTCGCCGCCCAGCTCGGCCCGAGGATCTTCGGGGTCGTCGCCATCGCGACCGTCTACGTCGCGTTCGTCCAGATGATCCTCCAGCAGGGCATGGGCGCTGCGATCATCCAGCGCCGCGACCTGCGCAGCACCCACCTCGACACGGCCTTCTGGCTGCTCATGGGCATCGGAGGCGTCCTCAGCGTCGCGAGCGTGGCGCTGAGCGGCTGGTGGGCCTCGGTCAACGACCTGCCCGAGCTGCGCGACGTCATCTGGGGCCTCACCCCACTCGTCCTGCTGCGGGCCCTGCTGATCGTCCCCGATGCGCTGTTGCGCCGACGACTCGAGTTCCGGCCGCTCGCACTGCGGACCAACGCCTCGGTCATCCTGGGTGGGCTCGCCGGCCTCGTCGCCGCGATCCTCGGGGCCGGCGTCTGGGCACTGGTCATCCAGCAGCTCACCACCGCGGCCATCGAGGTCTTCGTCGTGTGGGCGGCGGTCGACTGGAAGCCGCAGCGCCGGTTCTCACGCGAGCGGGCCCGCGAGCTGATCGGCTTCACCGGTCCGTCGACGCTCGCCGGCTTCGGCGTCTTCGTCAACGCCCGGGCGGATGCGCTCATCACCGGCATCCTGCTCGGGCCGGTGGCCGTCGGCCTCCACCGCTTCGGTGCCCGGCTCGTCGACACCGTGGTCGAGGCGGTCAGCGGTTCGCTCCGTGCGGTCGCCCTCCCCGAGCTCTCACGGCTCCAGGACGAGCGCCACGCCTTCGTCGCCCGGCTCGTGGGCATCGTCGGCCTCGCCGCCGGGGTCGCCGTCATCCCGCTCGCCGCGCTCGCCGCTGCCGCGCAGCCACTGCTCGACCTCGCCGGTGACGAGTGGCTCCCCGCCGTGCCGGCGCTCGCCATCCTGGCCGTGGCCGGGGCGGGCCGGACGATCGGCGACCTGATCGGGCCGGTGCTGCAATCGCTGGGTCGGCCCGGCGTGCTCGCCGCGCTGTCCTGGGTCGGTGGCGGCCTCTCGGCCGGGGCGCTGGTCGTGACCGGCCTGCTGGTGCGCGACGCATCGTCCGGTGACCAGGTCATCGGCCTCGCCGTGACCACCGCCGCCCTCTACGGCGTGGTCTTCCTGGGCCTCAACGCCGCGATGGCGGTGCGCTACGCGGGCGTCCCGGCCCGCTCCCTGATCGGTGCCGTGCGGCCGGCGATCATGGCCGCCCCGGTCGGCTACGGCGCCGGCATCCTCGCGGGGCGCGCGGTCGACGACCTCGTGCCGTCGCTCCTCCAGGTGGCCGTGATCGGCACGGTCGCCGCTGCCGTGGTCGCTGCGGTGCTCTGGCTCCTCGACCCCAAGGTCCGCCTGGTGCTCGAGAACGGCTGGCGTCGGATCCGACCCGGGTCGGCAACGGCCGGTGCCCCCCTCCTCCTCCCGTCCACGACCGGTGGTGCCCACATGCCCCGACCCCGACCCCGCCGCACCGACGGTGGTACCGGCCCCGAGCGGATGCTGGTGGCCATCGCCTACCACGGCACGCGCAACGAGCCGCACGTCCTGCGCCTCATCGAGGAGTACCGCTCGATGCGCTTCGACGTCGACATCGTCCTGCTCACCGACGAGGCGAAGCTCATCACCGGTGTCGAGCAGCGCATCGGAGCACCGATCAACGATCCGTGGTCGCTGCCCTTCGGCTACCAGCAGCTCTTCGCCGAGCGCCGCGACGACTACGAGCTCTTCGTCTACTCCGAGGACGACACGCTCATCACCGAGGCGCACGTCGACTCGTTCCTCCACGCCACGGCGGCCCTGCCGGACGGGCTCGTGCCGGGCTTCCTCCGGGTCGAGGAGCGCGAGGACGGCACGCTGTCGTGCTCGACCGTGCACAACCACTACCACTGGGAGCCCGACTCGGCGCTGCGTGTCGGCGACGACGTCTACGGCGTCTTCAGCAACCCACACTCGGGCTCGTTCATCCTCACCGGCGAGCAGCTCGACCGGGCGCTCGACTCCGACGGCTTCCTCCTCCCGCCCCGGGCCGGGCGATACGACATGCTCGTGACCGCCGCGACCGCTCCCTACACCTCGTGCGGTCTGCGCAAGGTGATCTGCCTCACCCGGCTCGACGAGTTCCTGCTCCCCCACCTGACCAACAAGTACCTGGGCTCGATGGGCATCCCGGTCGACGATGTGCGCGCACAGGCCGACGCACTCGTCGGCACGCTGTCGGGGTCGGTGCCGACCGACCGGCTGTTCGATCCGACCAGCAACCTCGACGACGGACGCTGGGACAAGCGGTTCTACGAGCCGGTCGACGCACCGCTGCTCGAGGCCGTGCCCGCCGACGCACGGCGGGTCCTCTCCGTCGGCGTCGGCTCGGGGGCGCTCGAGGTGGCGCTGACCGACCGGGGCCACGAGGTGACCGGCATCCCGCTCGATGCGATCATCGCGGTCAGCGCCAGAGGCAAGGGCATCGAGCTGACCTCACCCGATCTCGGCCGGGCCCTGCGGCTCCTCGGGGCCCGCCGCTTCGACGCGGTCGTCTTCGCCCGATCGCTGCACCACTTCGCCGACCCGGCCGCCGTCCTCGACCGGATCCTGCGGCTCGTCGAGCCGAGGGGCGCCGTGGTCGCGTCGTTCCCGAACCTCCGCCGCCACCGCACCCAGACCCGCCTCCACCGCGAGCAGCTGCCCGTGCCGAGCGG
>JBCCTY010000093.1:0-13217 GCA_039197885.1 Actinomycetota bacterium
CCTGACCGAGAAGCTCCTCGTCGGCATCGTCAGCCAACGGGATGCGGTGCAGCGGGGCGAGCTCCTGCACGTCGTCGCCGAGGCGGGCCAGCGCGTCAGCACCGTCGATCTGGAGCTGATGACCACGGTCCTCGAGACGACCGAGTCGCTCGGCTTCGATCGGTGCGACGTGGTCGTGCGTTCCGACGAGGCCTGGCGTGTCGTCGCGTCATCCGGAGGGACCTCGCTCCCGGCAGCGACGACGGCGGCCGGCGGCGTGCTCGGGACCCGTCTGCCATCTCGGGCGGAGGTCGACGACGCCGACAGCCACGCTGCGCCGGCGTTGCGTCGCCTCGGTCTCGCCCGGGTCATCGTGCTGCGCCTGTCGACGTCGCCGTTGGCGGCGCTTCGCGTCGGGGTGGCATCCGGCCGCCGGGCGTCCTCGGAGCAGCTGGAGGCGCTCGACCTGCTGGTCGGCCAGGCACGCGTGGCGCTCCAGAACGAGCTGCTCGTGGCAGAGCTGCGCTCCACGCGACAGGCGCTGGAGAAGCAGGCGCTGACCGACTCGCTGACCGGTCTGCCGAATCGCGCTGCGTTCCATCGGCACCTGGGGGAGCGCAACACCGACGAGCACGACGGTGGTCGGGTCGCCGTCCTGTTCTGTGACCTCGACGGCTTCAAGGCGGTGAACGACGAGATGGGCCACGATGCGGGCGATGCCCTCCTCGTCGAGGTGTCCCGACGATTGACGGGGCTGGTCAGCGAGGACGACCTGGTTGCTCGCCTCGGTGGCGACGAGTTCGTCGTGGTCGCGGCGGGCCGCGACTCGGGGCAACTCGACCACCTCGCATCGGAGATCGTCCAGGCGGTCGGCGTCCCGGTGCCGATCGGCGACAGCGTCGCCGTCGTGGGGACCAGCGTCGGTGTCGCCGAGGCCGAGCCGGGCCTCGACGACGACGAGGTCGTCCGCCGGGCGGACGCGGCCATGTACGCCGTCAAGTCGACGGGCAAGCGCAGCTGGAGACGGTTCGACGACTCACTCGAGGCTGCTCCCCGCCGATCGGTCCAGCTCCGCTCCGACATCCTCGCCGCCATCCGGCGCGACGAGCTCCGCCTCGAGTACCAGCCGGTCGTCTCGGCCCGACCCGGACCCCTGCGCATCGTCCTCGCCGAAGCGCTGTTGCGATGGCATCACCCCGACTTCGGTCGGATCGGCCCGCACGACACGCTCGCCGCTGCCATCGACGCCGGCAACCGCGACGAGGTCGAGGAGTGGGTGCTCCGCAAGGCCTGCACCGACGCGGCCCGCTGGCAGGTACCCAGCGGGCCGCCCGTACCCGTCGCGGTCAACCTGAGCCCGTCGCAGCTCCGGCGTCGCGAGCTCGTGCAGCTCGTGTCCACGACGCTCGCGGGCACCGGGCTGCCCGCCGAGTGCCTGGTGTTGGAGCTCTCGGAGCAGGCCACGATCGACCATCGCGACGTGCTCGCCAGCCTCGATGAGCTCCGTGCACGAGGGGTGTCACTGGCGCTGGACGACTTCGGGACCGGCGAGGCGTCGCTGACGACGCTGCGGAGCGTCGAGCTCGACGTCCTGAAGCTCGACAAGAGCTTCGTCGACCGATGCGAGTCGGTGGAGACGGAACGCAAGATCCTGGGTGCGATCGCGACGCTCGCCCAGGGCCTCGGCCTGATCGTCGTCGCCGAGGGGGTCGAGCGTCGCCAGCAGCTGGAGATCGTGCGTTCGTTCGACATCGAGCTGGTCCAGGGGTACATCGCCTTCCGCCCGCTCGTCGTCGAGGAGCTGAGCGCGGCGCTCGAACGCCAGCGCAGCGCCCCGGTACTGGCGCGGACCCCGGTGTCGACTGCATCGGCCGACACGCTCATCGATCGACCCTGACCGAGTTGCCGGTGACCTTCCCCATGCGATGAGCTCGGGGTCGGCGCCGTTCGGGGGATCGGCGCCGGGAGGGGGACTCGTGCAGCCGATCTACAGCACCGACGCCGAGCGGTACCGCGAGAAGATCCGAGCCTGGTTGGCGGAGCACCTGCCCGCCGACTGGGCGGGGATCGACGGGCTCCCGGCCGACCAGCGCGAGGTGTGGCTCGAGGAGTGGCGGGCGACGTTGGCCGAAGCCGACCTCCTCGCGGTGTCCTGGCCCGTCGAGTACGGCGGAGCGGGCCTGTCACCGATCGAGCAGGTCGTCCTGGCCGAGGAGCTCGCTCGGGCGAACGTGCCGGCCGGAACCGGCAACGACAACTTCGGCTTCGGGATGATCGGTCCGACCCTGATGGTCAGCGGCACCGACGAGCAGAAGCAGCAGCTCCTCCCCCGGATCATCAGTGGTGAGGACCGGTGGTGTCAGGGCTACTCCGAGCCCGACGCCGGCAGCGATCTCGCCAACCTCGGTTGCAGGGCCGTGCTCGACGGCGACGAGTGGGTGATCGACGGCCAGAAGATCTGGACCTCCGGCGCGCAGACGGCGAACTGGATCTTCCTCCTCGCCCGGACCGATCCCGCCGAGGCCAAGCATCGGGGTATCACGTTCCTCCTCGTCCCGATGGACCAGGCGGGCATCGAGGTGCGACCCATCCGAGAGATGACCGGTGAGGCGCTCTTCAACGAGGTGTTCTTCAGCGGTGCCCGCACGGCGGCCGACCACGTCGTCGGCGAGGTCAACGGCGGTTGGGCAGTGGCGAACACCTTGTTGGGCTTCGAGCGCGGCGGGCGGGCATCGGTGCTGTCGATCGGCTACCGGGCCGAGCTCGACCGGATCGTGGCCCTCGCCCACGATCGGGGCCTGGCCTCGGATCCGGTGATGCGCCAACGCCTCGCCGCCGCCCACTCGACCGTCGAGATCCTTCGCCTCCTCGGCATGCGAACCCTCACGGCCCGGCTCGCCGGCGGCAACCCGGGCCCGGAGAGCTCGATCATGAAGTTGCTCTGGAGCCACTACCACCACGAGGTGACCGAGCTGGCCATGGACCTGCTCGGAGCCGACGCGACGGCTCCGGCGGGCGAGGCTTGGGGACCGTCGATCGCCCCCGCTCGCGGTGTCGGCCCGCTCGACGCCGCGACCGCCGCCCACGTCTTCCTCGGCGCCCGCCCGGGCACGATCTATGCCGGGTCGTCCGAGGTGCAGCGCAACATCGTCGGTGAGCGCATCCTCGGGCTCCCGAAGGAACCCCGGGCCGACGGCGGGCCGTGGAACGAACGGGGTTGAGCGTCAGGCCGTCGCCGGGACCGGCTGGACCGCCACGACCGGGTAGACCGGCGGGTTGGCGCCGAGGCTGCCGGCGAAGTCGCGGTCGCTGAAGCTGAACACACCCCCGTCGCTGCCGAGGAGCAGGTAGCCGGTGCCGTAGGGCACCATGGCCACGACGGGGCGGTTGAGCTCGGTGCCCGGTGCGAGCACACCCGGGATCGAGCCGACGAACCCGGCATCGAAGGCGAACACGCCACCGTCCGATGCGACGAGCCAGTAGCCGACGCCGTCGGGATCGGGGGCCATGCCCACCACGGGAGCGTTGAGGTCCAGGCTGCCGGTCGAGCCCGAGAAGTCGGCGGCGCCGTAGTTGAACACGCCGCCGTCGGTGCCGATCAGCCAGTACCCGTCGCGATCGGGCGTCGCCTGCGCATCGATGATCGGACCGTTCAGTGGTAGCGCCCGTGCATCGCCGAAGGGGGTGCGGCCCACGGTGTCGACCACGGCGCCGTTGTCGTAGACGACGGCCCACTCCCCGGCCATGTCGCTGGGGATCAGCGCGACGGCCGCCGTCGCACCGACCTGCCAGGGCCAGGGGGCGCGACGGTCCAGCGCCGGTGCGCTGACGCCGTTCGGGAGCCGGATGGAGCCGTCGGCCTGGAGCGCCACCCAGGCGGTGCCGTCGTCGACGATGGCCAGGTCGACGAGCGTCCGAGCGCCGATCTGCTCGCACACGTGGCCGAGGTCGGGAGCACTGCCGAGGGGGAAGATCTCGCCGTCGATCGTCGACAGCCAGTACCCGTCACCGGAGCCACCAGCCGGGGCCGATCCATCGCAGGTGAAGGTCTGATCGGGCGTCGCGAACCCGGTGTTCAGCCCGTCGACGGTCTGGTCGGCCTGGACGAGGATCGCGTACCAGGCGACGGTCGAGTCGACGGGCAGGTTCACGCTCAAGGCCGAGGTCGCGAGGCCGGGGCTCCCGGGGTAGGCGGTGCCCTGGTACGCGCCGGGCAGGAAGGCCTGGAAGAGGAACCCGGTGCTGTCGCAGGAGGTCGCGGAGAACCACATCGGCACCTCGTTCGGCATGCCGAAGGCGAACGCGTCGAACCCGTCACACCCGGTCGACACGTCGAGGTCGAGGTCGATCCCGATCTCGAAGACCGGATCGGTCGCCGGGTCGGCGTCGAGGTAGGCCAGGTGGACGTCGAGCCCGTCACCGGCGACACAGGCGCCCTCGGAGCGCACGAGGACCAGGTCGTGGAGGAAGCCCTCGACCAGGTCGAGGTAGGCGTCGTCACCGTTGCAGTAGCTCGTGCCGTCGCTCCGCCACGTGAGCGGTGTGGTGAGACCCGCAGCGGTCAGGGTCGCATCGCTCGCCGGCTGCTCGGTCGACTCGTACAGCGCCAGCCGTTCCTCGAACCCGGCCGCACGGTCACTCGTGACGACCGGAGCGCTGTTCGACTCGGAGGCGCCGCCTGCGCTCGCAGCGAGCAGCGGCAGGAGGACGAGTGCGGCGATGACGGGGGAGAAGCGACGCATGGGCCCGAACGTAGGGAGCGGTCGCACAACGACGAAGCACGTCGCGCTCCCCGGTGGGCCAACTCAGTCGGCCGTCGGGACGGGTTGGATGGCGACGACCGGGTAGTCGGGTGGGTCGGCGCCGAGGCTGCCGGCGAACTGGCGGTCGCTGAAGTTGAACACGCCGCCGTCGGTGCCCAGGAGCACGTAGCCGTTGCCGTAGGGCTCCATGGCGATGATGGGGCGGTTCAGTTGGGTGCCGGGTTGGAGCACGCCGGGGATGGAGCCGACGAAGGGGGCGTCGAAGGCGAAGACGCCGCCGTCCGATGCGACGAGCCAGTAGCCGTCGCCGTCGGGGTCGGGGGCCATGCCGACGACGGGTTCGTTGAGGGTGAGGCTGCCGGTGGAGCCGGAGAACTCGGCGTCACCGAAGCTGAAGACGCCGCCGTCGGCCCCGATGAGCCAGTACCCGTTGCCCGACGGGGTGAGCTGGGCGTCGATGATCGGCGCGTTCAGCTCCACATCCCGCAAGTCACCGAGCGGCGCCGGTCCCTCGCCGGTCGACTCGACGGCGCCGTTGTCGTAGACGACCCACCAGACCTGGGCGGGGGGAGGAACCTGATCGGGCGGGTTGGGGACCTGCGAGATGCCCGTCATGAGCGCAACGGCACGGCTGGCGTCGAGTTGCCACGGCAACGGCGCTCGTGACTCCGTCCACAGCCCCCACGGCCCACGTGGGTACCGGATGAGTCCGTCGGCGTGGAGGGCGACCCATCCGGTTCGGTCCTCCTCCTGGAGCACTGCGAGATCGACGATGCTCCGTGCGCCCGGCGGATCACAGATCTGACCGAGGTCCGGCGCCGAGCCCATCGCATGGATCTCGCCGTTCAACGTCGCGAGCCAGTACCCGTCGTCGGAGGTCGGGACCGGCGTCGCGCTCTCGCAGGTGATGACCTCCTGCGGCGTGAGGAAGGGTCCCGCCGAGTCGTAGGTGCCGTCCTCACCGAGGATCCCGGCATACCACCGGACGGTTCCGGTCATCGCCGGCACGAAGACGCCGAAGCTCCCGCCCTGCCAGCCGCTGGCGAGCCCTCCCCGGGCAGGCGTTCGTCCCAGGTCGACCGTGGGTCGTCCGAGGTCGTCACCGCGGACCCAGGTCTCGGAGTCGCAGCTCGGTGCCGTGATCCAGAAGGAGGCTTGCCCGGGAGCGCCCAGGACGAAGCCGTCCCACCCCTCGCAACCGGTGGTCTCGTCGAGATCGAGGTCCACGCCGATCTCGAAGAAGTCGACCTGTCGGTCCACCTGATGCGCGTAGGAGCCGAGCACGACCATGCCGGGCTCGTCATCACACGCGCCGATCGACGTGAGCATGAGGAGGTCGGTGGCGACACCGTCTCCGGCGTCCATCCAGTGGTCGTCACCGAGGCAATAGGAGCCGGGGTCACCGAGCCAGCCGAAGCCCTCGGCGGCGACGAAGTCGCCGGTCATCTCGGACGGCCCGCTCGCCGAGAACCAGGCCAGGCGCTCGAGGGGGTCGTTCGGTCCGTCAGCGGGCCCGGGTCCGGCGGCGACCGCCGCCGGGAGCGCTCCGATGAGCACGGCGACGAGCAGCCCGATGATGAGACGCATGGCGGCGGAGGGTACGGGTCGCGTCACAACGGCCCGACACCGGTCGGCGCGGTCGGCTCAACCCTGACGCATCAATCGGAGCGCTTCGTCCTCGTCGGGGTCGAAGCCGGTGGTGTCGCGGCAGAGCTCGACCATGATCCCGTTGGGATCGACGTAGTAGTAGCTGTGGCACCAGTCGTGGTCGAGGTCCATGAGCACCGGGACGCCGGCCTCCGCCAGGCGGCCACGGAGGTGGGTCTGCTGGTCCTCGTCGACCCGGATCGCGAGGTGGTTGACCCAGACCGGCAGGTCGAGGTCGGTCGAGATCGCCGTCTTGGCCGCCTCGAACCCGGGCAGGTGGAAGAACGCCACGCACGACCCGTCGCCCAGGTCGTAGAAGGTGTGCTTGAGCGCGCCGCCGTC
The DNA here is from genome assembly GCA_039197885.1 of Actinomycetota bacterium. GTDB lineage: Bacteria > Actinomycetota > Acidimicrobiia > Acidimicrobiales > Poriferisodalaceae > JBCBSZ01. The sequence goes on from JBCCTY010000093.1 coordinate 6,732, forward strand.
GGGGATCGGCTGCACCTCGGTGCGGATCAGCGGCAGCTCGAGCAGCTCGCCGTAGAAGCGGTGGGTCTCCTCCAGGTCACGGCAGGCGAAGGCGACGTGGTGCAGACCGGCAGGCATGGCCCGAGCCTAGGTCTGGAGCGGGAGGACGGTCTCGGCGAGGTCCTCGACCTCGGCGATCCAGTCGTCGGCGTCCGCGGCCGGGACCACCACGAACTTGGAGGCACCGACCGCGACGAACCGCTCGATCAGCACCCGGAGCCCGTCCAGGCCGACCGCGACGACGTCGCGCACGTCGGCGTCGGGGCGCCGCTTGGCGATGATCTCGGCCATCTGATCGGGGACCTCGTCACCGCGGACGTACGGGATGAGCATGCCGAAGTGATCGTCGTCGATGTGGCGGTCGTTGGCCTCGGCGATCTCGTTGACCGTGCGCCAGTCGGCTGCGGCGATGTCGGGGGTCGTGAACGACGGCAGCCAGCCGTTCGCCAGCCGGCCGACGCGGTCGAGCTCGCGAGGTGCGGCCCCGCCGAGCCAGACCTCCATCCGGCCGACCGGCTTGGGGCGGATCGTGAGGTCGGTGTACGCGAACCGCTCGCCTTCGTGGGTGACGCCGTCCTCGTTCCACAGGCGGCGGATGAGCGGCAGCGCCTCCTCCAGCCACGGCCCCCGCTCCTTGCGTTCGAGCCCGAAGGCCTGCTGCTCGCGGGGATCGGCGACGCCGAGTCCGAAGGCGGGGAGGAGCCGACCACCGCTGATGCGATCGAGGCTGGCGAGGGTCTTGGCGGTCACGACGGGGTTGCGACCCGGCAGCACCATCACGCTCATCCCGAACTTGAGCTTCGTCGTGGCTCCGGCAGCCACGGCCATGGCCACGACCGGGTCGGGGCAGTCGCCGCCGAGGCGCTCGGACACCCACAGCGAGTCGAACCCGACCCGTTCGGTCGCCTGGCAGAACGGAGCGAAGCGCTCGTCGTTGAGGGTCGTGCGGGTCCCGAGGCCCATGCCGATCCGGATCTTCACGTCCGCCACCGTAGGCGAGGCCAATACCCTGGGATGCCGTGACCGACGGAGCGATGGATCCGCTGGCGGCCTTCCGCCTCGACGGCAGGGTCGCCATCGTCACCGGGGCCTCCTCCGGTTTCGGTGAGCGGTTCGCCCGCGTCCTCGCATCGGTCGGCGCCTCCGTGGTCATCGCCGCCCGGCGCATCGAGCGGATCGAGGCGTTGGCCGAGTCGCTCCCCGACGCGCTCGCCGTCGAGACCGACGTCGCCGACGAGGCAGCGTGTGAGCGCCTCGTCGCGGCCACCGTCGAGCGATACGGGCGGGTCGACGTGCTGGTCAACAACGCCGGCATCAGCGACGCGCCGACCAAGGCCGAGGACCTCGACCCGACCACCTTCTCGTCGGTGCTCGACGTCAACCTCCACGCCTGCTTCGTGCTCAGCCGCCTCGTCGCGCCGCAGATGTTCGAGCAGGGCTCCGGCTCGATCATCAACGTCGCCTCGGTGCACGGGCTCGTGGCCTCCGCCCCCAACCTCCAGGTCGCCTACGACAGCTCGAAGCATGGGCTCATCGGCCTCACCCGCGGCCTCGCGGGGCAGTGGGCCCGTCAGGGCGTGCGGGTGAACGCACTGGCGCCGGGCTACTTCGAGACCGAGCTCACGGCGCCCATGTTCGCCGACGACGACTCGGGGCTGGGGTGGATCCGGCGCAACACCCAGATGGGTCGCGCCGGCGCCGTCCCCGAGCTCGACGGCGCGATCCTGCTCCTCGCCTCCGACGCCGGCTCCTACATGAGCGGGGCCGTGCTCACCGTCGACGGTGGCTGGACCGCCCGATGAGACGAGCCATCGTCGGGATGGTCACGCTCGTCGCGCTCGCGGTCGGCGTCCTCGTCACCGCCGGAGCAGCGAGCTCCGAGGTCGAACCGCTCCGCGCCGCACCCGGTGAGTCGGTGACGGTCCCCATCGGACCGCGCACCGAGCTGCTCGTCGCTCCCGACGGCGTCGGCGTGGTCGACGGCGTCGCCACCTGGACGCCGACCGAGGCCGACCTCGGCGTCCACCGCTTCGAGACGGTGACGCTCGACGAGCGGGGCAGCTGGTCGACGGCCGAGATCGAGGTGGTCGTCCGCCACGAGCACCGTCCCGGCCTCTACCTCGCGCTCGGCGACTCGGTCGCCAGTGGCCACGGCCTCGACCGGTGGGACTACCTCGGCCGCGACCGGTGCTGGCGGGCCGAGGGTGCGGCCTACGCCCGCCACGTCGCTGACGGTCTGGCCGATCGTGGGGTCGATGTCGAGCGCCACATCGTGGCGTGTAGCGGTGCCTTCCTGTCCGACCTCTCGGACGATCCGGTCGGCGGCGGTCCGTTGGGGGTGGTGCCGGGTGACCGTGCCTCGCAGCTCGAGTGGGCGGCGCTCACCAACCCCGGCCTCGTGACCCTCACGATCGGGGCCAACGATCTCGGGTTCATCGACCCGGCGGTCTTCTTCGACGACGGTGGCCTCGATCGCGCGGTGCTCGACGGACTCGTCGCCGAGATGGAGGCCGGGCTGATCGCTGCGGTCGACCGGCTCGTCGCCGAGACCGACGCCCTCGTCGTGGTCACGAACTACCACGACCCGTCGGCGGAGAATCCCCAGGGCGTCGACGGCTGTCGCCAGGCGTGCTTCGCCGCCGCCACGGCCGAGGCGATCGACGTGATCGCCGCAGCCGTCGACCGGGTCGCCGGCCGCCACCCGGACCGCGTCCTGGTCGCCGACGCCGCCTCGGCCTTCGTCGGCCACGGTGCCGGCAACGGCCGGGGCCCCGACGTGAGCCGCCTGGGCCAGGGTCCGCTCAGCCGCTTCCTGCCCGCGCCGGTGCGAGGTGTGTCGTCCTACTGCGCCCGAGGCGACCACTCCAACGACACGTGGATCAACGCGATCGACTGCGTGCACCCCAACGGCGAGGGCCAGGAGGCCTACGCCGACGCCGTGCTGGCCGCGCTCGACACCGCCGGCTGGCGGAGCGGCAGCTGAGCGGCGGCCTCAGCGGCGGCCGATGGTGATCGGCCGGGGTTGCATGACCTCGCTGTAGAAGTCGTTGCCCTTGTCGTCGATGACGATGAACGCAGGGAAGTCCTCGACCTCGATCCGCCAGACGGCCTCCATGCCGAGCTCTTCGTACTCGAGGACCTCGACCTTGCGGATCGAGTCCTTGGCCAGCCGTGCGGCCGGGCCGCCGATCGAACCGAGGTAGAAGCCGCCGTGGGTGTCGCAGGCCTCGGTGACCGCCTTCGACCGGTTGCCCTTGGCCAGCATCACGAAGCTGCCCCCCTTCGCCTGGAAGGAGTCGACGTAGGCGTCCATCCGACCGGCCGTCGTGGGCCCGAAGGAGCCGGAGGCGTAGCCCTCGGGGGTCTTGGCCGGTCCGGCGTAGTAGACGGGGTGGTTGCGCATGTACTCCGGCATGGGCTCGCCGGCGTCGAGGCGCTCCTGGATCTTCGCGTGGGCGATGTCGCGGGCCACCACCAGGGTTCCGGTGAGCGACAGCCGGGTCTTGACCGGGTAGCGCGACAGCTCGGCCCGGATCTCGTCCATCGGACGGTTCAGGTCGACGGCGATCACCTCGTCGGACAGCTCGCCCTCCTCGGTCTCGGGGAGGTACCTCGCCGGGTCGGTCTCGAGCTGCTCGAGGAACACGCCCTCGGCGGTGATCTTGGCCAGCGCCTGTCGATCGGCCGAGCACGACACGGCGATGCCGACCGGGCACGAGGCGCCGTGGCGGGGCAGGCGAATGACCCGAACGTCGTGGCAGAAGTACTTACCGCCGAACTGGGCGCCGATGCCGAAGTTGCGCGACATCTCGAGGATGCGGGCCTCCCACTCCGGGTCGCGGATGCCGTGACCCGTGGCGGGGTCGCCGGTCGTCGGCATCGAGTCGAGGTACTTCGCCGACGCGTACTTGGCGACCTTCACCGCGTACTCCGCCGAGGTGCCGCCGATGACGACGGCCAGGTGGTAGGGCGGGCAGGCCGAGGTGCCGATGTAGCGGAGCTTCTCGTCGAGAAAGTTGGTGAGGCGCTCCTCGTTCAGCAGCGCCTTGGTCTCCTGATAGAGGAAGCTCTTGTTCGCCGAGCCGCCGCCCTTGGCCATGAACATGAACTTGTAGGCGTCGCCGGGCACCGCCTCGATCTCGATCTGGGCCGGGAGGTTGTTGCCCGTGTTCTTCTCGTCGAACATCGACAGCGGGGCCAGCTGGGAGTACCGGAGGTTCGACGTCTGGTAGGTGTCGAACACGCCCCGGGAGATGGCTTCGACGTCGTCGGCGCCGGTGAGGACGAGCTCGCCCTTGCGACCCGACACGATGGCGGTGCCGGTGTCCTGGCAGCCGGGCAGCACGCCACCCGCCGCGATGGAGGCGTTCTTGAGCAGCTCCACCGCGACGAAGCGATCGTTCTCCGTCGCCTCCGGATCATCGAGGATGCTCGCCAGCTGGGCGAGGTGCGCCGGGCGCAGCAGGTGGGCGATGTCGCGCATCGCCTCGGCGGTGAGCATGGTGAGGACCTCGGGCTCCACCTGGAGGAACGTCCGTCCGGCCGCCTCGACGGTCGACACGCCATCGGTCGTCAGGAGGCGATAGTCGGTGGTGTCCTCGCCGAGGGGGAGGATGGGGGAGTAGGCGAAGTCGGCCATGCCCGTGACCGTACTGGCCTCAGCCTGCGCTGAAGACCCCGGAGAGATCGGCGTCGTCGGTGTCGAGGAGCCGGCCGACCCACTGGTGGAAGCGGTGGCCACCACCCTCGTTCCGTCCGAACACGAACTCGGTCTTGGCGCCGGTCGAGATCGAGCGCTGGATGCCCAGCCCGGTGGCGTAGTCCTCGTCGCGCACGACCTGCTCGAGGAAGGCCATCTGCTTCTCGCACAGCGCCCGCTGCTCGTCGTCGGGCTCACCCCGGAACAGGAAGGTCTGGGTGGTGACCGATCGGCCCACGTCGGGCCCGGGGGACAGCTGCGAGACCATGTAGACCCGGCCGCTGACATCGAAGCCGGCGATCGAGACGTGAGGGAAGATCGTCCACACGCCGCCGGTCAATCGATCGACGTCCCACTCCTCGTCGGGCAGGTCCTCGAAGCGCTCGAACCGCGGATCGGGCGACGTCACCCGCTGGTGCGGCCCCCAGGCGTGGTAGAGCGCCTTCGAGCTCATGTCGGGCCCGAAGCTCTCCTTGTGGAGGATGGGCAGGTGGTAGAAGTCGAGGTAGCCGTCGTAGGCCACCTTCCAGTTCGGGCCCTCGATCCGCTGCTCGCCGACCACCGTGCACTCGTCGAGGCCCAGGTGCTCGAGCATCTCGTCGTAGCCGCCGAGGAAGGTGTCGACATCGACCGCGGGTTCGGTGTTGATCGCCGGGGTCACGAAGACGATGCCCGCCCGTTCGGCCACCGGGAGCGGCGTGAGCCCGTAGCAGCTGGTGTCCTCCAGACCGACGTCGTCGCGGTCGGGGATGCCCACCAGCGTGCCCTGCTGGTCGTAGGTCCAGGCGTGGTAGGGACAGGCGAAACGGCGAGCCGAACCGGACCCCTCGGCCACGACGATCGCACCCCGGTGGCTGCACATGTTGACGAAGGCCCGCAGCTCGCCGTCGTGGCCGCGGGAGACGAGGATCGGCACGCCGGCGATCTCGGTGGCCCGATACGCGCCGGGCTCGCGCAGCTCGCAGCTGAACCCGGCGACGAGCGGGAGGCGTCGGAACACCCGGTCGAGCTCGGCCCGGAACCGGTCGGCGTCGACGTAGTCGCCGACCGGGACGCGGAACACGTCGGGTTGTTGGTCCTGGGTTCCCGCCCGGACGTGCTCGAGGTTGCTCCGCGCCTGGGCGATCAGTTCCTGCTTGCTCATCGGTCCCTCCCCTGCTCCCGCTCCCAGGCTCCCAGGCAGCTCACGATCGCGCCATTTGACCGTGGTGCAGCGGGCTGACGTCGCGGTCCGCTCGCTCGGCGCGGCGATGCGCCTCGAGCGTCAGTCGAGGGCGGGCGCGCCGCTGTAGGGACGGGGATCGCCGACCTGCGGCAGCTGCGGGAGCGACCTCCAGGCGAGGTCCTCCTCCAGCACCAGGACGACCTTGTTCCACTCCTCCGGGTCCCATCCCTCGGCCACAGCGGCGACCTCGCCGTCCTGCCGGATGTGGACGAAGGCGGGCAGCCGCTCGAGCTCGACCTCGCGAACGAAGGACCGGTCAGGGTCGACGAACACGAGGAACTCGTCGGCGAGCGGGCCCAGGAACTGCCGGGCACCGGCCTCGTCGCAGGTGGCGAGGAAGCCGACCCGGACGTCGGCCTCGTCGTAGTGGCGCATGATCCGGGCGGCGGTGCGGAGGATCCACGAGCTCTCGTGCCGGTACGGATCGATGACCGTCACCGTCATGTTGAAGAGCATGACCCACTCGGCGAGCGAGTACTCGTTGCCGTTGAGGTCGCGCAGCTTCGTGTCGGGTGTGGGGGAG
>JBCCTY010000094.1:0-13198 GCA_039197885.1 Actinomycetota bacterium
CTCCTCGAGGGTCGACCGGAAGGACTCGACCAGCTGGTGGGGCAGCTTCTTGATGAAGCCGACCGTGTCCGAGAGCAGGACCTGCTCACCGCCGGGCAGCGCGAGCCGACGGGTGGCGGCGTCGAGGGTGGCGAAGAGCCGATCCTCGGCGAGCACACCCGCGCCGGTCATCGCGTTCAGCAGGGTCGACTTCCCGGCGTTGGTGTAGCCGACGAACGCTGCGGTGTGGAACCGGCTCCGGCGGCGATTCTTGCGCTGGGTGCGGCGCGTCGACCGCAGGTCGCGCAGGTCGCGTTCGAGGCGGTTCATGCGGCGTTGGATGCGGCGGCGATCGACCTCGAGCTGGGTCTCGCCGGGACCTCGGGTCCCGATGCCACCGCCCTGCTGGCTGTAGCTCCCACTCCCTCGACGCAGGCGCGGGAGCCGGTAGCGGAGCTGGGCCAGCTCGACCTGCGCCTTGCCCTCGAGGGTCGAGGCGTTCTGGGCGAAGATGTCGAGGATGACGGCGGTGCGGTCGAGCGCCGATCGCTGGAGGATCTTCTCGAGGTTGAACTGCTGGGCGGGGGTCAACTCGTCGTCGAAGACGACGGTGTCGGCATCGACCAGGTCGGCCAGCTGGCGCAGCTCGGCCGCCTTGCCCGAGCCGATGAACGTGGCCGGGTCGGGGGCGTCGCGCCGCTGCAGCTCCCGGGCGACCACGTCGGCGCCGGCGGTGTCGACGAGCAGGCCGAGCTCGTCGAGCGCCTCCTCGACCCGGTGCAGCGGTTCGTTGCCCCGTTGGACCCCGACGATGACGATCTTCTCCCGGAAGGTCCGCTCGATGAGCCCGGAGCTCTCGCCGCCGAACTCACCGAACCCGCCCCGGTGGGTGTCGTCTCGCGGCTCCCCCATCAGGTCACCTCGATCGTCGCGACGAAGGTGGCGGGCCCGGTCAACACGAGCGGATCACCGACCCGGACCGTCGCCGTGCCACCGGGCATGGCGACCTCGACGAGATCGTCGACGAGGTCGGCGCCGTGCAGCGCCGAGGCCGCTGCCGTGGCGCCCGATCCGCACGCCTCGGTCGACCCGGCGCCCCGTTCCCAGATGCGCATCGTGACGTGGGAGCGATCGGCGACCTCGACGAGGTGCACGTTCACCCCGGCGGCGAAGTGCGCCTCGACGGCGGGCCCGATCTCGGTCGGATCGTGGCGGTCCACCTCGTCGACGACGAGGACCACGTGGGGGTTGCCGACGTCGACGCCGTGGCCGGCCCCCGGGAGCTCGACGCCGTCGAGCGAGGAGGGCAGCTCGAACGAGCGGGCCCTCCCGAGCTCGACCGACAGGAGGTCGGTGGGACCGGTCCCGCGCTCGACGACGACGAGTCGGCGCGGCCCGGCATCGGTGACGACGACGAGCTGCTCCCCGTCGACCCATCCGGCTCGGATCAGCGCCTGACCGAGGCAGCGCAGACCGTTGCCCGAGAGCTCGGCGAGGCTGCCGTCGGCGTTCCACAGCGTCATGCGCGCCGTGGCGCCCTCCCCGCCGGGCCGGGCGAGCACGAGGCCATCGGCGCCCACCCCGCGGCGGCGATCGCACAGGTGACGAGCGACGGCGGCGTCGACCGGGGCGGTGCCGTCGGGGTCGAGCACGATCAGGAAGTCGTTCCCGAGGCCATGGTGCTTCGTCAGCTGCATCGTGTCACCAGTGTGCCCGGATGCGCTCGACGGCACGACCGGGTTAGACGTTGCGGAGGTACTCGTCGGTGGTGTTCACCTTCGGATAGGGCTCGTCGGGGACGTCGAGGCCCAGCGCCGCGGCCAGCGGCCCCCAGCCGTCGCGAGGGTTGAACACGACCAGCCGTTCGGGCTCGACGCGCTCGCGCACCCGCCGGTCGTGCTCGTCGTAGTGGGCCATCATCGCCTCGGCGTCGTCGATCGACGGCCACCCGGCCCGCTCGACCAGGGCGAGGATGAACTCGCGGGCCGGGGTGCCCGGCTCCTCCTCGCGCCGCTCCCGGATCGTGGCCGCCACGGTGCGGTCGAGGCTCCGCCACCACTGCTCGGCGTCGTCGCGCACCGAGTGGACGACGACGGCGTCGGGGAAGTCGTCGACGAGGCGATCCCACATCGCGGCGCCCGGCCAGTCGACGATCGAGCCGAAGTCGGCCAGGAACGACCAGTCGGTGGGTCCGCCGCGGGCGATCTCGGTCCACGCGGGGGCGTGCTCACGGTGATCCATGAGCTCGAACATGTGGTAACAGGGCCGCCCGGTGAGCCGCTCGACGGCGAGCTTCAGGCTGTTGGTGCCGGTGCGTGGGAGGCCGGTGCCGACGATCCTCATGACGACGATCGTCTCACAGCAACGACACCGCCACCTCGGCGATCCGCCGTTCGACCTCGCTCGGGTGGTCGTCGTAGGAGAGCCGGACCCAGCGGGGGTCGCGCCGGAACCACCGCTCCTGTCGCCGGGCGAAGCGCCGTGTGCGCCGGATGGCCTCGTCGAGCGAGTCCTCGAGCGTCGCTTCGCCCCGCAGGTGGGCGGCGAGCTCCCGGTAGCCGAGCGCCTGGCCGGCGGTGCGCCCGAGGGAGGGGAGGAGCCGCCGGACCTCGTCGAGGAAGCCACGCTCCATCTGGACGGCGTAGCGCTCGGCGATGCGGCGATCGATCACCGGCCGAGGTGGTGCGAGGAGCACCAGCTCGAGGTCCGGCCGGGGCGGGTGCTCGTCGAAGCGGCCGCCGTGCTCGGAGAACGGCCGACCGCTCCCGATCGTCACCTCGAGGGCACGGACGATCCGTCGGCGGTTGCCGGGTTCGATGCGCGTGGCGGCGACCGGATCGAGACCGGTGAGACGTGCGTGCAGGGAGCGGGTGTCCGGTTGTCGGTCGAGCTCGGCGACGACCTCGGGGTACTCCCCCGGGATCTCGAAGCGGTCGATCACGGCCCGCACGTAGAGGCCGGTTCCACCGACGAGGAGGAGCGGTCGGCTCGCACCGTCGAGCAGGTCGAGGACTCGGCGTTGATGGTCGGCCACGGTCCACTCGTCATCGGGGTCGACGACGTCGAGGAGGTGGTGGCGGACGCGACGCTGCTCGTCCTCGGTCGGCTTCGCCGTACCGATGTCCATGCCCCGGTAGACCTGCATCGAGTCCATCGAGACGATCTCGAGACCGTGGCGCTCGGCGACGTCGAGCGCCAACGACGACTTCCCCGACGCCGTCGGACCGACGAGGACGAGGTGGCGCACGTCGCTCAGAGCGAGGCGACCGGGATACGGGTCCGGTGCGTCGGCGTGGCGACGATCTCGCGCAGCTCGCCGCGCAGGGAATGCGCACCCGCGCCGATCACGTCGACGGTGGCGTAGGTGCCCGCCCGCACCGGCGCCTCGCTGGGGAAGTGGACGAGCTTGTTCTGGCGGGTCCGGCCGGTGAGCATCCGCTCGTCGCGCTTCGAGGGGCCCTCGACGACGATCTCCTCGGTGCGGCCGACCCGTGCCTCGTGCTTGGCGCGGGCCGAACGCTCGATCACGGTGAGCAGCCGGGCAAAACGCTCGGCGACCACATCGGCGGCGACGAAGCGCTCGGTCATCTCCGCTGCCTCCGTGCCGGGGCGGGGCGAGAACTGGAAGGTGTACGCCGAGTCGTACTCGGCAGCGGCTGCGATCTCGAGGGTCCGGTCGAAGTCGGTGTCGGTCTCGCCGGGGAACCCGACGATGAGGTCGGTCGTGACCGCGAGGTCGTCGATGCCGGCGCGGGCCGCGGCGAGGCGCTCGAGGTAGCGCTCGGCGGTGTAGCCGCGGTGCATGGCGGCGAGGGTCCGGTCGCTCCCGGCCTGCAGCGGGAGGTGGAGGTGCTCGCAGACCGCAGGGGTCTCGGCCATCGCTGCGATGGTCTCGGGGCGGAGGTCCTTGGGGTGGGGGCTCGTGTAGCGGACCCGCCGGATGCCGTCGATCGTCCCGACCGAGCGGAGCAGCTGGGCGAACATGGGACGGACCCGGACATCGGCGCCGTCGCGCTTCGCGGCGAGCGCGAGGTCGCGGCCATAGGAGTTGACGTTCTGGCCGAGCAGGGTGACCTCGGTGACCCCGTCGTCGGTGAGGGCCCGCACCTCCTCGACGAGCTCGTCGAAGGGTCGGCTGATCTCGACGCCGCGCACGGCGGGCACGATGCAGAACGCGCAGCTGTTGTCACAGCCGATCTGGATGGTGACCCAGGCGGCGTGGCCGGCCTCTCGCTGGACCGGGAGGGCCGAGGGGAACTCCTCGGACTCCTCGACGATCTCGGTGATCGGACCGGAGATCCGCGACTCACGGAGCAGCTCGGCAGCTCGGCCGACGTTGTGGGTGCCGAAGACGACGTCGACGTGCGGAGCCCGCTCGCGGATGGCGTCACGATCCTTCTGGGCCAGGCACCCGGCCACGGCGATCTGGACGTCGGGGCGGCGGTCCTTCAGGGCCTTCAGGTGGCCGAGGTGGCCGTAGAGCTTGTTGTCGGCGTTCTCCCGGATGCAACAGGTGTTGAGGACGATCACGTCGGCCTCGGCGAGCTCGGTCGTCGCCTCGAGATCGTCGTCCTCGAGCAGACCGGCGATGCGTTCGGAGTCGTGCTCGTTCATCTGGCACCCGAAGGTGCGCACCAGGTACTTCTTCGCCACGGGGCCAGGCTACGGCGTCACCGGCCCCCACCAGCGGCCCGTTCCGGGCCCGATGGGGGCCGCCCCCACGGACGGCGGCGATTTCGACCGCGCCGGGTGCCACTGGTAGTGGACGTACTGTTACTCCGAGCGCGAGTCTGGCCGTTGGTGGAAGGAGCCGTGTGCCGCTGACCCGCAAGCTGTTCCTCGGCGTGATCGCCGTGCTCCTGCCGGTCGCGGTCGTGGTCACCGCCACGATCAGCGAGGCGACCAACCGGCTGGAGGATGCCGCACGGTCCGGCCTGGAGGAGAGCGGCCGGCTCGAGGCGGCCCGGATCAACGACCGCCTCGACCAGATCGACGACGACCTGAACCTCATCGCGTCGTCGACCGAGCTGCGATCGGCGTTGGAGTCGGGCGCGAGCGCCGAGGTCATCGAGGAGCGGACCGTGAGCTCGGTCGCGGAGGCCCGATCGGTCGGATCCGGCATCCGCTCGCTCGCCATCTTCACGCCCGAGGACGGACTGTTGGCCGCCAGCGAACGGCTGCCCGAGATCGACGCCGCGCTCGTCGAGGCGGCCAGGACCGAGACCACCTACGGACCCGCTCGCCGGGTCACCGACAGCGACTCACGGCTGCTGGTCGCCTGCTCGCTCGACCGCGAGGCCGACAGTGGGATCGTGCTCGTCGCCGAGTTCGATCTCGCTCCGTTCGTCACGCTGGTGAAGGCCCACGAGGGCATCGGGGAGTCGAGCGAGGCGCACCTGGCGCAGAACGTCGACGGCGCGGCCCAGTTCATCACCGATCCCCGGTTCGTCGACGACTTCGAGTTCGCCTTCACCCGGACGGTGTCGCCCGAGCAGGAGGGCATGCCGATCATCGAGTCGCTGTCGTCACCGGAGACGATGGTGATCAGCGCCGACGACTACCGCGACGAGCCGACGCTGGCCGCCGTCACGACCATCGAGCGAACCGGCTGGGGACTCGTCGTGAAGATCGACGAGTCGGAGGCACTGGCCGCGGTCGACTCGGTGTCGCGCCTGTTGGGCACCGGGCTCCTGGTGGCCATCGCCGGTGCCCTGCTGGTCGCCTGGTGGATGGTCCGCCGGCTGCGAGCGCGGGTCGAGACCGTCACGGATGCGGCACTGGCGATCGGCGCCGGCGATCTCGACCGTCGGATCGGACCGAGTGGTGACGACGAGATCGGGCGGATCGCCGAGGCGATCGACCAGATGGCCAGTGATCTCGGCGCCGACCGACGACGCCGCGAGGAGGCCGAAGCCGTCCTCAACCACCAGGCTCGCCACGATCCGCTGACCGGGTTGCCGAACCGGGCGTCGGCCCTCGGCGCCATCCACGCCGCGCTCCACGAGACCGGACCCCGGACGACGCTGCTCTTCCTCGACCTCGACGGCTTCAAGACCGTCAACGATCGCTACGGCCACGACAGCGGTGACCAGTTGCTCGTCACCGTCGCCGATCGCCTTCGCCGAACCGTGCCTCCCGAGCTCACCGTCGCCCGCTTCGGCGGCGACGAGTTCCTCGTCGTCACGACCGAGGACGACGCCGCCTGCCTGGCCGATCACGTGCGGCAGGCCCTGCGGCGCCCGATCGACATCGGCGTGGCCGTGGTCGAGACCGACGTGTCGATCGGGGTCGCCACCGCCGCCGAGGGGCACACGGCGGACCTCCTCATCCGCGACGCCGACCTGGCGATGTACCAGGCCAAGCAGGACCGCCGCCGCTCCCGCACGAACGACGAGCTCGAGATGGACGGCCCCACCGTCGACGAGCTGCGCGCCGCGCTCGCCGACGAGCAGCTCTCGGTGGCCTTCCAGCCGATCGTCGACCTCGACCTCGACCGCATCATCGGGGTCGAGGCGCTCGCCCGCTGGGATCACCCCCGCCTGGGCCCCGTGCCGGCCGATCGGTGGATCCCCCTGGCCCGGGCCGCCGGTCTGCTCGGCCAGGTCGATCGGCACAACATCTCGCACGCCATCCGCGAGCTGGCCCGATGGCGGGCCGAGGGCCGGGTCGACCGTGACTTCGTGATGTCGGTGAACCTGGCCTCGGAGAGCGTGCCCGTGGTCATCGACCGCCTGGGCGAGGAGCTCCTCGGCCACGGCGTGCCGCCCCATCAGCTGCAGATCGAGATCACCGAGGAGGACTTCGGCGACCGTCGCGAGCACGTGGAACGGCGCCTGTGGTCGCTGCACCGCCTCGGTGCTCGCCTCGCGATCGACGACTTCGGTGTCGTGCACTCGAACCTCGACCGGCTGCGCCGCCTCCCGGTGTCGACCATCAAGATCGACCAGAGCTTCGTCCGCGACCTGCCCCGCTCCGATGCCGACCGGGCGATCATCCGCGCCGTGATGGCCATGGCCACCGAGCTCGGCATCAGCGTGGTCGCCGAGGGCGTCGAGGACGAGAGCCAGGCCGGCGAGTTGCGGGGCCTGGGCTGTCGCTTCGCCCAGGGCTTCCATCTCGGCCTGCCGGCCGAGGCGCCCCAGCTGTCGACGGTGGGCTGATCGCCCCGCACCTCGGGTGCGACCCGGACGCGAGGCGGGGAGCGCCCGAGGTGGCGCTCCCCGCCGACGGAACCTGCCGGTCGAGCCCGCTCAGTCGAGCGTGATGGGCTCGTCGTCGGACTCGGCGAACTCCTCCTCGGACTCGATCATGCCCAGCTCGGTCCGGACCAGTCGGTCGATCTCGACCATGATCTCGGGGTTGTCGGTGAGGAACTGCTTGGAGTTCTCCCGCCCCTGCCCGAGTTGCTCGCCGTCGTAGGTGTACCAGGCGCCCGATTTGCGGACGATGCCGTGTTCGACCGCCATGTCGAGCAGCGAGCCCTCGCGGCTGATGCCCTTGCCGTACATGATGTCGAACTCGGCCTGCCGGAACGGCGGGGCCACCTTGTTCTTCACGATCTTGGCCCGGGTCTTGGAACCGACCACCTCGGCGCCGTCCTTGAGGGCCTCGATGCGGCGGACGTCGATGCGGACCGAGGAGTAGAACTTCAACGCCCGACCGCCCGGGGTGACCTCGGGCGAGCCGAACATCACGCCGACCTTCTCGCGGAGCTGGTTGATGAACAGGCAGATCGTCTGGGTCTTGGCCAGGCTGCCGGTCAGCTTGCGCAGTGCCTGGGACATCAGGCGGGCCTGGAGTCCGACGTGCGTGTCGCCCATGTCGCCCTCGATCTCGGCGCGCGGCGTGAGCGCGGCCACCGAGTCGATCACGACCACGTCGATCGCCCCCGAGCGGACGAGCATGTCGCAGATCTCGAGCGCCTGCTCACCCGTGTCGGGCTGGGAGATGAGCAGCTCGTCGACGTCGACCCCGATCCGGGCCGCGTAGTCGGGGTCGAGCGCGTGCTCGGCGTCGATGAAGGCGCAGATGCCGCCGTTGCGCTGGGCTTCGGCCACGACGTGGAGGGCCAAGGTGGTCTTGCCCGACGCCTCCGGGCCGTAGACCTCGACGACGCGGCCACGGGGCAGGCCGCCGATGCCGAGGGCGTGATCGACGGCGAGCGAGCCGGTGGAGACCGCCTCGATCTTCATGTGCTCGCGGTCACCCATCTTCATGACCGAGCCCTTGCCGAACTGTCGCTCGATCTGGCCGAGGGCCATGTCGAGTGCCTTCTCACGCTCCACGTCGGGTCCTTTCGACGGATCCGTCGGGGATCCGCGGCTGTTCGGGGGATGCTGTGGTCAACGTACGGACGGGGTGTGTCAGCACGCTCGTCGGATGACACGAGTGTAACTCCGAACGGACGTTCGGGTGTGGGATGGAGGGGCCATGACCGGAACCGAGCACGGCGGCGAGCACGTGACCGTCGCGATCACGGACGGGGTGGCCGTCGCGACGATCGACCACCCACCGATCAACCTCATGACGACCCGGGTGTTCATCGAGCTCAGCCGGCTCGCCGACTCGATCGCCGCCGACGACGAGGTCGCCGTGCTCGTGCTCCGGTCGGCCAACCCGGGCTGGTGGATCGCCCACTTCGACGTCGAGGCGATCGTGGGCTTCCCGGTCGACGGGATCCCGTTGCCCGCCCCGGGCCTCAACGCCTTCCACGACATGTGCGAGCGGTTCCGCACGATGCCCAAGATCACCATCGCCGAGCTCGCCGGTCGCGTCGGCGGCGGCGGCGCCGAGCTCGCCGCGTCGCTCGACCTCCGCTACGGCGCCAGGGGTCACTGCATCGTCAACCAGCCGGAGGTCGCGCTCGGCATCCTCCCCGGCGGGTCGGGCACCCAACGGTGGGCCCACCTCACCAACCGGTCGAGGGCGCTCGAGGTCGTCGCCGGGTGCGACGACGTCGACGCCGACACCGCCGAGCGGTGGGGCTGGCTCACCCGCGCCCTCGACCCCGACGAGCTCACCCCCTTCGTCGACCGCCTCGCCCACCGCATCGCCTCGTTCCCCCGTCAGGCGGTCGTGCGGGCGAAGGCCGCCGTCGATGCGGCGCTCCCCGACCCCCGCCCGGGGTTGCTCCGCGAGGCGGAGCTGTTCCAACACACCCTGCGCGATCCGGAGACGACGGACGCCATGCGCCGCTTCCTCGCCGAGCACGGTCAGACGCCCGAGGGCGAGGCCCGCCTCGGCGACCTCGCCGGCGAGCTCTGGGCGTGAGGCCGCGGTCCGTCGTCGTGGCGCCGGTCACGACCGGAACTCGGCCGCCACCTCGGTCAGGAACGTGTCCATCGTGTCGAGGCGGCGCTGACCGCCACCCAGGCTGAAGTCGGGGACGATCAGCTCGTCGACGCCCGCGTCACGGAACTCGGCCACGACCTCGACGAGCTGCTCCGGTGTCCCGATCATGTGGGGCCGCTCGATGTCGCGGCCTCGGATCCGGTCGAGCCACGCCTCGTCGTCGGAGAGGAACACCAGCGCGACGGCCGAGCGCTCGATCTCGGCCGGGTCACGCCCGACGTCGTCGCAGTGGGCATCGAGCACGGCGCCCTTGTGCCGCAGGATCGCCGGGTCACCCCACACGTTCCACTCGTCCGCGTAGCGGGCCGTGATGCGCAGCGTGCGTTGCTCTCCCCCACCGCCGACGAGCAGCGGCATGGGTGCGGTGCCACCCGACTTCGGCTGCATCGGCGCGTCGGTGAGGATGTAGTGCTCACCGACGTGGTCGGTCCGCTCCTCGCGGAGCAGGGAGCGGAGGATGGAGCAGGCCTCCTCGAAGCGGTCGAGGCGCCAGCGGACGCTGCCCAGCTCGATGCCGTAGGCGGAGTGCTCGTTCTCCTGCCAGCCGGCGCCGATGCCGAGCACCACGCGACCACCTCCGGCGACGACGTCGGTGGTGGCGGCCTGGTTCGCGAGCACGGCCGGGTGGCGGTAGGTGTTGCCGCACACGAGCGTGCCGAGCCGGACCCGGGGCACCTCGACGGCGAGCGCGGTGAGCGCACTCCAGGCCTCGAGCATCGGCTCGTCGACATCGCCGGCGAAGGGGAGGAAGTGGTCGGCGATCCAGAGCCCGTCCCAGCCGGTGGCCTCGGCATGTCGGCAGGGCTCGAGGATCTCGGGCCAGGGCTGGGCGGCGGACGGCCAGAACGAGAAGCGCATGGCCGCACCCTACGCTCGGCCGGATGATCGAGATGGTGGTGTTCGACGCCGACCAGACGCTGTGGGACTTCCGCCGCGGCATGCGTCGATCGCTGGCCAACCGGGTGGTCGACCTCCAGCAGCGCTTCCCGACCGAGGCGGCCGAGCTCGACGTCGAGGCCCTGGTCGAGCACCGCCGCCGGGTGGCCGATGAGCACCCCGGGGCGATCAGCATGGCCGACGTCCGTCGGTTCGCCTTCGGCTTCACGGTCGCCTCGATCGGGGTCGAGGATCCCGACGGTTCGCTCGTGGACTGGTTGTGCGAGCGGTTCTTCGCGGAGCGGCTGCGACCGGAGGACCTGTTCGACGACACCCTGCCGATGCTCGACGCCCTCCACGACGCCGGCCTTCGGACAGCGGTGCTGACCAACGGCAACGCCGATCTCGTCGATGCCGACCTCCAGGATCGGTTCGAGCTGATCGTCCGAGCACCCGAGCACGGGGTCGCCAAGCCCGATGTCGCCGCCTATCGGCTGGTCGAGGAGCGCGTCGGGTTGCAGCCCGCGCAGCTGGCGATGGTCGGTGACGACGTCGGCCCCGATGTCCACGGTGCGAGGGCGGCAGGGTGGACCGCCATCTGGCTCACCCGCG
Source organism: Actinomycetota bacterium (assembly GCA_039197885.1). Taxonomy (GTDB): domain Bacteria; phylum Actinomycetota; class Acidimicrobiia; order Acidimicrobiales; family Poriferisodalaceae; genus JBCBSZ01. The sequence continues at coordinate 10,819 of JBCCTY010000094.1, forward strand.
ACGGGGCGCCGGTGCCGGACGGCCCCGCACCCCACCACGTCGTGCGGTCGTTGGCCGAGGTACCGGCGCTCGTGGCGTGACGGCCTCGTGGGTGGTCATCGAAGATGCCGCCCGGTCGTCGTGGCCGGCGGCGGAGGTCGAGGCGCTCGGTGGGTGGCGACTGCGGGCGTCGGGCGGCTTCACGTCTCGGGCCAACTCGGTGCACATCGGCACCGACGTCGACCCGCCCGATCTCGACGACCGCCTCGCGGCCGTCGTGGCGTTCTACGAGCGGCGAGGCCTGCCGCCCCGACTCCAGGTGCCGCTCCTCCACCGGGGCCTGCTCGACGACCTCCGCACCCGCGGGTGGCACGTCGGTGGTGGCGCCGACGTGCTCGTCGGACCGATCCCGTGAGGCGGCGGTGACGCGGTGGCGATCAGCGACCGGCCCGAGGAGCTGCTCGACGTGTGGTGGGCGGTGAACCGGGCGGCCGCGGAGCACTCGATCGAGTCGGCCGCCCTGTTGCGCCGGATCGAGGCGCCGGTCGGCTTCGCGCTCGCCCGGGTCGACGGTCACCCGGTCGCGTGCGGCGTCGGCACCGTCCGCGACGACCTCCTCGGCATCGCCGCGATGGCGACGGTGCCCGCCGCCCGCGGCCAGGGCGTCGGACGTCGGATCATCGGCGCCCTCTCGGCCTGGGGCGCCGGCGAGGGTGCGTCGACCTGTTGGCTGCAGGTCGAAGCCGACAACGCCCCTGCCGTGGCGCTGTACACCTCGCTGGGACTGCGGAGGTCCTACGCCTACGTCTACCTCGAGCGTTCCGCGTAGTAGCGACGAAGCGTCTCGAAGGCCGCCTTGCGGATGCCACGGTCCGAGATCAGGCCCTTGCGGTTCCACCCGTCCTGGATGCCGGGCAGCACCCGAAGTGGGGTGCGGAAGTCCGTGAGGATCCACGGGCTCAACCCGGCGAGGTCGGGCACGTGGTCGAGCATCGCCAGCTGCGCCTCGTAGACCGCGACCTGGAACTCCTCGGTCCAGCGGTGGTCGGCGGGACCGTGATGGCCCTGGCGTGCGCCGGCGCCGAGCTCGGAGAAGATCACGGGCTTGCCGAACGCCGTGGTCCACTCGTGGCCGGCGACGTCGTCGACCTCGGCGTAGTACCAGCCGAGGTACTGGTTGACGGCGACGACGTCGACGAGCTCGCCGAAGGGATCGTCGACGTGGTGGGTGCGCTCGGTGGTGGGCATCGTGAAGAGCGCCGCCGTCGTGAGGCGAGTGGGGTCGAGCGAGCGGACCCGGTCGACGAGCGACCCGAGGAAGGCGGTGCGTTCCTCCGATGGCGGGGTCTCGTTGGCCACCGACCACAGGATCACCGAGGCCCGCGACCGGTCGCGCACGACCAGCTCGTCGGCCTGGTCGAGGGCGTCGGCGAGGGTCGACGCCGAGCCGAAGTCGATGCCCCAGTAGACGGGCAGCTCGCACCAGGCCAGCAGGCCGCGACGGTCGGCCTCGCGGACCATGTGCTCGTCGTGCTGGTAGTGGGCGAGCCGGACGAAGTTGGCGCCGAGGTCCTCGGCCCAGCCCAGGAGCTGTCGGGCTTCGGCGAGGCCGTGGGCCCGTCCGCCCCGGATCGGCGCCTCGGCGTGGATCGAGATGCCCCGGAGGAAGGTGGGCTCGTCGTTCACGAGGATGCGGTTGCCGTCGGTCCGCACCGTCCGGAACCCCACCTCGTCGGCGATCGCGTCGTCGCCCGCCATCCAGGTGACATCGTGGAGGACCGGTCGACCGGGAGCCCATCGCTCCAGCTCGGTCGGGGCATCGAGGTCGAGCTCGAACGAGCCGTCTGACCCGCTCCGGACGGTCGTCGTGGTGGTCGACGTGACGGCCGAGCCGATGGTGAGGTCGACCGCCGCACCGGCGGCGTCCGGTCCGTCCAGGCGACCGCCACCCACGAGGCGGCCGTCCGGTGCCATCGTCACCCAGGCATCGGCGAGGAAGGTCTCCGGGACCTCGACGAGGTCGACCGATCGGGTGAGGCCGCCGTCGTTCCACCAGTCGGTGCGCATGGCGGGCACGGCGTCGGGCCGGCGACGGTTGTCGACCTGGCACACGAGCGAGTGCTCGCCGCCGAGGCGTCCGGTGAGCTCGACGGCGAACGGCGAGAAGCCGCCCTCGTGGGTCGCCAGCTCGTCACCGTCGAGGAAGACCCGGCACCGATGATTGGCCGCCCCGACGTGGAGGAACATCCGGTGGCCGGCGCGCTCGTCGGCGGAGAACCGGCGCCGGTACCAGACGGTCCCCTCGTAGTAGCGGAGCTCGTCTCGCTGGGTCGTCCAGTCGCCGGGCACCTCCAACGTCGGTGAGGTGTCGAAGTCGTACTCGATGCGGTCCGACGGCGAG